>JBBPYN010000070.1:0-38356 GCA_038199875.1 Rubrobacterales bacterium | reverse complement strand
TGGGTTCGCGGACTACCTACGAGGATTTGAAACTCAAAGAAACGCACCACGAACGAGACGCGGCCCGAGTTCGCAGACTACCTACGAGGATTTGAAACTGGTTGATATGAGCACACGAAACCCACTCACCGCCGCGTTCGCAGACTACCTACGAGGATTTGAAACAACGACTGGGCGCTCAACGATAGCAACGTCACGCCGGTTCGCAGACTACCTACGAGGATTTGAAACAGGCCCGAGACGAGTTCCGCAAACTCAGCAGGCCCCAGTTCGCAGACTACCTACAAGGATTCAGGACCTTTACTACTGCGCAAGCTTGACCAGATGACCCACCTCATGCTCGACGAGCACAGGAAGATAAAGAGGTCCGATAAGAACACCGTATCTCGCGCAGCAACCTATAGAGTGCTAACTTGACAACCGTAACGCGACGCGTTACACCACGACCATGATAAGAAGCTTCCGCGACAAAGACACAGCGAGGGTCTTCGTGGGACGTCGCGCCAAGAAGATACCAACGGAGATCGTCGAGCGGGCGACGACGAAGCTGGTGGTACTGGACCAGGCCGAGACCCTCGGGGAGCTTAGGAGGCCGCCGTCCAACAGATTGCACAAACTCTCGGGGGAACGCGAAGGGCAATGGGCCATTAGGATCAACTCTCAGTGGCGCGTTTGCTTCGAGTTCGACGACGAGGCGGGCGACGCGTACGCGGTGGAGATAAGCAAGCACTATGAGTGAGGAGTAGTAATGATCGACAGGGAAAAGATTACCGAGGAGATACTGGCGGAGGAGCGGGTGTATCCGCCGATGCATCCTGGGCGGGTTCTGGGGCTGGAGTGGCTGGAGCCCCTGGGCATGAGCGTCAGTCAGCTCGCCGGGGCCATAGGCGTGCCCCGCCAGAGGCTCAACGAGGTGGTTCGCGGCCGGCGCGCAATCAGCGCGGACACGGCTTTGAGGCTCGCCCGCTGGTCGGGCATGAGGGCCAACTTCTGGCTCGGGCTGCAGGCACGCTACGAGCTCGAGGTGGCCGAGTGGAAGGAAGGCGAGCGGATAGAGCGAGAGGTCACGCCGCTGGCGACGTCTCAGCAAGAACGATGATCGCAAACAGGGCACCGGTGTAGATGATTTCCGGCCACCCCGAAGTAGCCGCAGGTTCAGTACCGGTACGAAAGTATCGCAACGTTCACGGGAGCTACACCACGGCCAATTATCCACAGCTGTCTAAGGTCCATACAGCGACTATAGACGTGTGGACCTCTGTCGTTGGTGCGGAAGGTCGCGCCCTGTCTGCGGTCCATAAGTTCTGGACGAAGACTATAGGCCCGAACGGCAAACGAGGAGAAGCGGCCGTGGAGTCGGCCTCTCCAACGAACTTCTCACCATCATCGAGCATGCGTGGCTCAGGCTTCACCGCACGCGTCGGTAGGATCGGGTAGCATGTGCGTTCGACGTTCTGGCTAATCTTTATGGAGGGAACCGCGATGGCAGAGAAGACCTACGACCGGCCGCCGGAGATGGCGCTCAAGCCGGGTTACGAGTACCACGCCAACTTCGTTACCGAGAAGGGCCCTGTGAGGGTCAGGCTGTTTGCGGAGGAGGCGCCCGAGACGGTCAACAACTTCGTCTTCCTGGCGCGTGATGGATACTTCGACGGGACTACGTTTCACCGGGTGATCGTGGACTTCATGGCCCAGGCCGGAGACCCGACGGGCACGGGGATGGGTGGCCCCGGGTACAAGATCCCCGACGAGTTTCATCCCGAACTGCGCCATGACAGGCCTGGCATCCTCTCGATGGCGAACGCGGGCCCGAATACCGGCGGGTCGCAGTTCTTCATCACGTACGTGGCCACGCCGTGGCTGGACGACAGGCACGCCGTGTTCGGGGAGGTCGTCGATGGTATGGACGTGGTCGGCGCCATAAGGGAGCGGGACCCGCAGCGCGACCGCGAACCAGGCGACGCCATAGAGCGCGTCGAGATCGAAGAGCTCCCGCGTTCCTGAGGACTCCTCTGGGTGCGGATTTACAGCCACCCGAACGGGGTAGGCAATACTCTCATCGGGTGATCGAAATCGTATGAGAGGTGGTCCCGTGTCCAAAGAGGTGGCTGACAGGTTCGTGGAGGCGCTCAGGAAACTGGAGGAAGACAGGGACGTCGAGGCCCTTGTTGAAGTCCACACCGATGACTGCGACATTGGCAACGTCGCCGTACCGAAGACCTTCTCGGGCCACGACGGCCTACGCGAGTTCTGGACGAGCTACCGCGATACCTTCGGCGAGATGAGAAGCGAATTCCGCAACGTCTTCGCCGACGAAGCCGGCCACGCCGCGCTGGAGTGGAACACGTCGGGGGACGCAAACGGCAAGGACGTCTCCTACGACGGCGTGAGCCTCCTCGAGATGGAAGACGGCAAGGTCAGCCGCTTCCGCGCTTACTTCGACCCCCGCACAGTCAACGAACAAGTCGTTGACTAGCACGCTACGCCCTTCGGGCTCGCTTGTCAGCCAGTCGACCCGGGGCGTCGCCACGAGCGTAGAACCCTACCGCCGTTCACCATGGTTCCTCGTGCGAGGCCGGAGAGGCAAAAAGCTGAAAGCGAGGCCGCAAGGCCGAAGCGTTGCTGACAAGCGAGGGCGCTAGCCCGAGCGTGCTGACAAGCGGAAGCCGAAGGCTGTAGCGTGCTGACAAGCGTAGGCACTAGCCGGAGCGTGCAGCACGCGGAGCCCGAAGGGCGCAGCGTGCTCTACAACACGCCGATGCGGTGCGGCGGCCAGAAGCGCAGGAAGGCCTCCCCCTCTATGTTCTTCTTGGGAAGGGGACCGAAGACGCGGGAGTCCGCGGAGTTGCCGCGGTTGTCCCCCATCACGAAGACGTGCCCCTTCGGGACGGTCGTTCGCGCGTAGAAGCTCCTGTCGGGCAGACTCTTGTTGGTGAACGGCTCCTTCTGGGGCTCGCCGTTCAGGAACAGCCTGCCGCGACGGACGGCTATCGTGTCCCCAGGTAGGCCGACGACGCGCTTTATGAGGTCCTCGCCGGGATTGTCCACGCTCGTGAAGACGATGATGTCCCCACGCTTGGGCTCGGTGAAACGGTAGATAAACTTGTTCACGAGCACGCGGTCGCCGATCTCGAGGGTTGGGATCATGCTCCCCGAAGGGATCCAGAAGGCCTCCATGACGAAGGGCCTGACGAAGCCGAAGACGAGCGCGAAGGAGACGAGCAGTATGACCAGGTACTCGAGCGCACCCCCACCCTTCTTGCGGGGTTGACGACGCTCCTCGCCTGAGGTGCGGAATTGCTGATCTTCGTAGTAAGGCCGCTCGGACATGAGGCATTAGGATAACGCACCAGGACGCACATCGCCCCAGGAATGTTCCTTCTCTCCCAAACATTCTCCCCGATCCCCCAACCCGACAGACCCAAATCGCCTCCAAGGCTGGCGATCCTCGCGGTCATGGGCAGCTGTACACGCGCAGCGGTCGCCGCAGCAATCAGCGGGTTAAAGGCATGTAAAGGCAAAAGCTGAAAGCGAGGCCGAAGCGCCGTGCTGACAAGCGAAGGCTTTAAGCCTGAGCGTGCTAGAACACGCCAAGAGCCTCGCCGAAGAGGCGGAGTGCGACGATCACCATAAAAACCCCGAAGCCTATTCTTACCGCGTTCTCAGGCAGCCAGTCCCTGGTGCGGACCCCCAGGGGGGCGCCGATCACGGAACCGATGATCAGGGGCGGCAGGCTAAGGAGCTGCTGCACGTCCCTGAAACCGGTCGCCACGTAGCCAGCGGCCCCCACGATGCCAGTGAACATCACGACGGCGAGGCTCGTTGAGACGGCCCTCTTCGTCGTACGGCCCATGCCGAGCACCATCAGCGGTACCATCACCACCCCGCCCCCGACCCCGACGAGACCGGAGACCGTCCCTATAAAGATGCCGGCCAGGAAGACCAGGGGGAGCGGTATGTGCTTGTCATTGTCGTAGTCACCCCCGCCGCGGGCCGTCGGGTAGGCGAGGGCTATCAGGAGCGTGGCGAAGGCGACCTTCACGACGATCTCGGGGGAGACCCGGCTTATGAGGACCCCGATCAGGGACGAAGGAGCGACGGCGAGGGAGAGGAGGGCGGCCACCCGCCAGTTCACGGGATCGTTGCTCCTGGCGTTGCGTATGGTGCCAGAGAGGGAGCTGAAGATGATGATCACGAGGCTCGCTGCGACGGCCTCCTGGATGCGCCAGCCGCCGGCGTACAACAGGCCTGGCACGAACACGATCCCACCGCCGACCCCGACGAGCCCGGAGAGCATCCCCCCGATGACACCTGTGACCCCAAAGAACAGGAACTCTAGATAATCCACCGGGCCATTCTAGCGGAGCGCGAGTCAGGCAGCGCTAGGATGCCGAGCGGGACTTCCTCCAGCGCCAGAACAGGTAGACGGCCCCGGCCACAAATATCACCGCGACGGCGTAGTCGAGGTAGTGCAGGTAGTCACCGACCGTCTCCCAGTTCTCGCCGAGCAAGTATCCGATATACGTCAAGCCGAAGACCCAGGGTACGCACCCCAGGAAGGAGTAGAGGGTGAACTTGGCAAAGTTCATCCTGGCCGTGCCGGCTGGGAACGAGATAAAGGTTCGGACCACGGGCAGACAGCGGGAGACGAAGACGGTGAACTCGCCATACTTATCGAACCACTTCTCGGCGGTCTGCAGGTGGTGCGCCCGCACCCCCACATATTTCCCGTACCGAAACCAGATCTCGCGTCCACCCCAGAGCCCTATGAAGTAGGCGATCCAGGAGCCTACCAGGTTTCCAAGAACACCAGCGGCAACGGCGGCGAAGAACCCCATTTTCCCGATGGAGACCAGGTAGCCGGCGAAGGGGGAGGTCGCCTCCGAGGGGATCAGGACGCCCATACTCTCGAGGAGCATGAGCACGAAGACAGCGGGAACGCCGTAGCTACCGATGGTTTCGGTGACGAAGTTTATGAGCGGGTGCAGGATCGCTTCGAGCACGGTGAGTGAAGCTACCACCCTTTCGAGGCAATTTCTAGCTATTGACCTTTCTTGTTGAAGACCAGGTAGTGCAGGAAGAGGAAGCTCGCGCTGGAGGCGACGAACATCGAGGCGAGCTTTGCGACGTTCCCGGCCAACTGCGCGGAGAGAGCCGGGTAGTAAGCCAGGAGCAGGTGGGCCACCGCCCAGAGTACGCCGCTGCCGATCGCGGCGTTAAGCACCCCTTGCGCCGTGAACAGGCCAACCTGCCTGGCGCTGTGGCTGGCGTGTCCCCTGAAGGTCCATAGCGTGTTCCACAGATAGCTGTTCGCGTTGGTCAGGGCGAGCGCCACCAGGTTGTAGATAACGAGAAGCCAGGGTTCACGCGTGGTATGGATGAAGAGGAAGAGGTTGATCGCCCCCAGGTCGACCAGGGCGTTCGAGACCCCGACGAGCGAGAAGCGGGCGTACCTGACACCAGCCTCGGGCAGCGGTTTGCCCTCTTCGCGCAGGCGCCTGAAGACCTCGGCCGCCGTAAGGCAGACGGAGGCCCAGACGCCACCGAGGGCCAACCCGGCGAGCACGTCGCTCGGGTAGTTCGCCCCCGTGTACACACGCCCGAACCCTACAAACACCGCGAGCGCCACGACGGCCAGCCCTATCCTCGCCCTCTCTTGCCACGAGCCGCCCCAGCGAACGAGGGGACGGAGGCCGAAGAGGTACCAGACGGCTGCCCCGATGGCGACCGCCGCCACGGCGTGGGAGCTTGGGAAGCCGTAGCCGGTCTCGTGCACGAGCTGGAGCGAGGCCGGCGGCCTTGGCCTGTGAAAGAGTATCTTGAAGAGCTCAGCCAGGGCTCCCGTGCCAAGGGCCGCAGCCAGCAGGACCACCCCTGATAATCCCGTTTCGAAGTCCTCGCGCCTGCGCGCGAGGAGCAAGAGCGCTACACCAGCGAGGGCGGCCGCACTGAGAAGCGCCTCGGGGGAGAAGATCGCCTCGAACACGTTCACGCTGGCCGTCAGGTAGGGCTCGCCGTGCGAGTGGAAGAAACGAAGCACGGCGAGGTCCGTTCTTACGAGAGGGTCCCTGGCCACGACATCCTGAACGACGCCGCCGAAGGCCCAGGAGAAGAGGGCCGTCAGGACCAGCCCGATGGTGAGGGTGAGGCCGTAAACCCTGTTTGGAGAGAGCCGGCGCCTCAGCCAGAGGCCCATCGGGCTCTCCAGGAAGACGTAGACCCGGCGGCCTCCGATCCGCTCGAATGCCGCTTTGACGCCCTCGGGATGGCGCAGCACCCACCTGTAAGCCAGGTAGAGGGCCAGCGCGAGTACGGCCAGCACGAGGAGCAGCACGGAGGCCTGCCCCGTCCAGCGCTCCACCACCCTGAGGCTGCTTCCGAGAAAATATCCGGCCAGCACGGCGACCGTGGCCCAGACCGCCCCCCCGAGGGCGTTGTAGATCACGAAGGTACTCCAGCGCATACGGCTCGTCCCAGCCACAAGCGCGCCGAACACCCTCAGGCCTGAGAAGAAGCGCGCCAGAAAAACGGCCTTCCCACCGTGACGGTCGAAGAACGCTTCGGCGCGGCCGAGACGCGCGGGTGTGATGAACACGTAGCGTCCGAAGCGGAGTACGAAAGGACGGCCACCCTCGCGTCCGACCCAGTAGCCGATCTGGTCACCTATAACGGCGCCGAGTATGCCGAAGAGCATGGCGTCCCCGAGATCCAGGCTTCCCCGCTGGACCAGGATGCCTGCGGCGATCAGGATGGTCTCACCGGGCAGTGGCACGCCCATGCTCTCGGCCATTACCGCGAAGAGGATGAGCAGATACCCGTACTGTTCGATCAGGTGGAGGATGCTTTCCATCAGGGCATGATACTACCCGCCGTCCCGTCCCGACTCTGCCGCCCTCAAGCCCCTGACAGAGAGCCACAGGGCGTAAACACCCCCGACGCAGACCAGCCACAGTAGAGCCGCGAGGTAGCCGGCGAGTATATCGGTCGGGTAGTGCACCCTGAGGTAGAGCCTGGAGAAGCCGATCAGGAGCACCACCAGTACCCCCGAGGCGGCCACACCCCAACGCGCGAGCCCTTCGAGACGGTAGGCCAGAATCACCGTGAGCATCCCGTAGAACCCGACGGCGACCGTGGCGTGCCCGCTTGGAAAAGAGTAGAAGGAGGCGTGGTAGCCCGAGTCGAACAGCTCGGGACGCGCCCGCTTGAACACGCCCTTCAGGACGGTCGTGAGCACGATGCTCCCCCCTGTCGAGACTACGAGGAGCACGGCGGAGAGCCTCAAGCCCCTTCGGTAGAATAAGATGACCGCCGCGGCGAGGAGCGGCAGCACGACGTAGTAGTCGCCGAGGGTCGTGACGAGATGAATCGGCCCGTCGAGCCAGCCGGGGGCGTTGGCGTTGATCCAGAGCAGCACGGCCCTGTCGAAGCCACGGCTTTCACCCTCGAGCACCTCGTCCGCCAGCTCGATGAAGGCCCAGACCACGAACACCGAGACGGCGAGCCCGGCCGTGAGCCAGACGGCTGCGATCACCGTCAGCCGGTCCGCGACCCACCTGACCATCTCGCGTCTGTTCTCGAGCATGGAGAGATTCTAGCCCGTTTCGGCCCTCAGGCGGCGCGTATAATCTCCCTGGCGGACGACCGGTCCGAAAGAAGAGGAGCGAGCACCTTGAACAACAACGACATCGTCAGGGCGCTGGAGACGATCGCGACGCTCATGGAGATCAAAGACGAAACGTACTACCGAGTGCTCGGCTACCAGCGGGCCGCCGAGTCGGTGGCCGCCCTCGGGCGCCCCGCGGCCGAGGTCGAAGACCTCAAGACGCTGCCCCACGTCGGCGCGACGACGGCTGAGGTGATACGCGACCTCGCCGAAGACAGAAAGCCCCAGCTCCTCGCCGAACTTACGGACGAGATACCGGCAGGCCTCGTGGAGATTACGCGCCTGCCCAGCGTAGGACCGCGCACCGTCGGGCGCCTGTGGAAGGAGCTCGGCGTCACGAGCGTCGAGGAGCTGGCCGCGGAAGACCCAGGGAGGATCTCAGCCCTCAAGGGCTTCGGGAAGAAGAGCGCGGAGAAGATGGTGCAGGCCGCAAGCACCTACAACGCGACGGAACGCCGCATGCTCCTCGACGTGGCGACCTCCATGGGGGAGGAGATCCTCTCCTTCGTCCGCTCGCACCCGGCGACGCAGAGGGTCGAGGTCGGAGGCTCGCTGCGCCGCATGAAGGAGACAATAGGCGACATTGACATCGTCGCCGCGAGCGAGGACCCGGCATCACTGGCCGACGACTTCGCCGAGGCTCCTTTCGCGGAGGAGGTCCTGGCCCACGGCCCGAAGAAGGTCTTCGTCCTGAACGGCGGGACCGAGGTTGACCTGAGGATCGTCGAGCCAGAGGCCTACGGCACGCTCCTGCACCACTTCACGGGCGGACAGGCCCACAACATCGCGCTGCGCGAGCGGGCCGTCAAGATGGGAATAAACATCTCCGAGTACGGCCTGGCCGAAATCGGCACCGGCGACTACAAACCCGTCGCCACGGAAGAGGACCTCTACTCGCGGCTCGGCCTTTCGTACATCCCTCCCGAGTTACGTGAGGACACCGGTGAGATCGAAGCCGCCGATAGCGGCGGCCTGCCCGACCTCGTCTCCACAGGTGACGTCCGCGGCGACTTGCACGTCCACACCAACTACTCAGACGGCAAGGGCACCATCGAGAGCATGGCCGAGGCCGCCATCGGGCTCGGCTACGAGTACCTCGTGTTCTGCGACCATTCGCAGAGCCTCAGGGTGGCAAACGGCCTCTCGCCCGAGCGCCTGAAGGAGAAACTAGAGGCCGTGAGGGAGGCCGACGAGAAGTACGACGAGATACGCCTCTTCTGCGGCTCCGAGGTGGATATCTTGAAGGACGGCTCGCTTGACTACGAGGACGTCGTGCTCGCCACGCTTGACTTCGTCGTGGCGAGCGTACACACCTCTTTCGGGGTAGGCGAGAAGGCCATGACCGAGCGCATCGTACGCGCGATAAACAACCAGCACGTCAGGACCATCGGCCACCCCACTGGCCGTATCCTCAACCGCAGGGAACCTTACGAAGTTGACGTGTCGCGTTTGATCAGGGAGGCCGCCTCCACGAACACGGCGCTCGAGCTCAACGCCTACGTCGACCGCCTCGACCTAGCCGTCCCCTACGTCAGGGAGGCCGTGGGAGCAGGCGTCAACATCACTATAGACACCGACGCCCATGACGAGAGGGCCCTCAGTTACATGAAATACGGCGTCTCGCAGGCGAGGCGGGCGTGGGTCGAGAAGGGGAGCGTGATCAACTGCCTCCCCCTCGGCGAGTTCGAGAAGTTCCTGAAGAACGGCAAGTAGCCACCCCGTGGAAGACCCCTTCGCCGACCTCTCCGGGCGAGGACCTGCCCGAGGTGCTCGAGCTGGAGTGGGAACTGGAACGAAACTAGCCTACCTGCCGGGATCGCGGCTCACGGAGATTCGTTGTAGTCGAGCCAGTACCAGCCCAGATACCGCATGGCCTCGGAGAACCGGTCGAAATTGGCCGGCTTGGTGACGTAGGAGTTCGCGCCTAGCTCGTAGCCCTCTACCACGTGCTCGTTCGAGGATGAGAAGAGGATCACGGGCAAGAGGTGCGTCCGCCCGTCGTCGCGTAGCAGCTTCAGGACCTCAAGGCCGTTCATTTTGGGAAGGTGCACATCGAGAAGCACGAACTCGGGCGTGACGTCGGTATCCCTTCCGTCGTGGGAGCCCTCGCCGAAAAGGTAGTCGACGGCCTCCTCGCCCGTCTCTGCCACCACGACCTCATCCACCTCGGCGACGATGCCGTGCTTGCGGAGGGCGCGCATGGCGAGGACGACCTGATCCTGGTCGTCCTCGACGAGAAGTATGGTCTTCTGGCTCACCAGCTTCCCCTACCCGCTTCCCCCTGCTGGCGGCGCATTATACTCGCCACCCCGCCTGCGTACAAAGACATCTGCGCCCTCGACACTCTCGTCGAGGGCGCATCATTTGGCAGAGGACGGGTTTGAAACCCGCCCCTACACGTGAAACGCCCCTACAAATTCGCCACGTCCTTCTTGGCGGTCCATACGGCTGGGTCTTCGGCGCCTTCAGCCTCACCCTGCTCCTCGAGCCAACGCTCGCTGTCGATGGCGGCGCGGCAGCCGTCGCCGGCGGCGGTGACGGCTTGGCGGTAGCGCGTGTCCGAGACGTCACCAGCGGCGAACACGCCTGGGACGCTGGTCATCGTGTTCTCCTTCTGGAGGATATAGCCGCCCTCTTTCATCTCGACCAGCCCCTCGAACAGGGAGGTCGCGGGGATGTGGCCGATGGCCGTGAAGAAGCCGCTCACCTCGACGGTTTGCTCCTCGTCGGTCTTCGCGTTCTTGACGCGCACCCCCTCGACGGAGTTATCGCCGAGGATCTCCTCCACGACCGTATCGGTCATGAACGTGATCTTGGGGTTGTTGCGCGCCCTCTCCAGCATGATCTTGGACGCCCTGAACTCCTCGCGGCGGTGGATCAAAACCACCTCATCGGCGAACTTGGCGAGGACGCCCGCCTCCTCCATGGCCGTGTCTCCCCCGCCTACGACGGCGACTCTCTTGCCCTTGTAGAAGAAGGCGTCGCAGGTCGCGCAGCCGCTTACGCCCTTGCCCATCAACTGTTTCTCGCTCTCGAGGCCGAGCCACTTGGCCTTGGCGCCAGTGGCTATGACGACAGCCTTAGCCAGCGTCGGCTCGTCCTCATCCTCGGCCCACAACTTGAAGGGGCGCTCCGAGAAGTCCACCCTCTCGATGTTCTCGAGCCGCATCTCGGCCCCGAAACGCGCGGCCTGGGCCTCGAAGTCGTCCATCATCTCGGGGCCCATGACGCCGTCCCTGTAACCGGGATAGTTCTCCACGTCAGATGTCAACATGAGCTGTCCACCGCTCTCGAAACCCTGAAAAACAAGCACGTTCAGGCTCGCCCTGGCAGCGTACAGGGCCGCCGTATACCCCGCGGGACCGGACCCGACTATCACGACGTCGTATGCTCTCTGGGCCATCTGAAACGCTCCTCCTGAATACAAAATCTCTACCCTTCATAGTTTAATACATCTTGCAAGCCGTATGGTGTGAGCTTTACGTCTGCTCCGGCGTCAGGGGGCCCATGCCGGCAGCATCGGGCTTCGCGGTCGGCAGCGACAGGCCAGACTATTGCAACCCCCCGTAACCCATCACCCGCAGCGTGATCGACCCGGCCAGCAGCAGTACTAACACCACGAGGACCAGCACGTCCCTGAGGCCCATGGCGATATGCACATAGAACGTGCGCCCGGAACCGGCTCCGAAACCCCGTGATGCCATTGCCATGGAGGAGACGTTGTCCGAGCGTGCCGTAGTGACGAAGGCAGGCACGAGGAGCGGCAGGCGTCTTCGGTTCCGGCTGATGATATTTCCCGAGTCCAGGTCGGGGCACCTGGCTCTCTGGGCCTGGCCGATGGTCATTCCCGTCGCGACCAGCGTGGGGATGAGCCTCAAGACCTTCGAGACGGCGAAGGCGAAGCGGTAGGGTATCCCCAGCCGGACCAGACCCACGGCCACTTCCTCGATGCGGGTGGTGGAGAGGAAGATCACGCCGGCCATGATGATCGCGTCAAGGCGCAGCGCGATGCCAACCCCGTAGATGAGCGCCTCCCGCTTCACGAAGAGGAAGAGCGGCGTCTGTCCGCCGCCGAAGACGGACCACAGGATGATGCTGACGATGGCGACGGCGAGCAGGATAGGCCAGATGCGCCCGAGGTTGGCCATGGACTGCGACAGGTACCCGAAGAACAGGACTATCGCGAGCACCCCAAGCAGGTAGAGCGGATCGGCGAACACGATCGCCAGCGCGACCATCCCGAGGAGCAGGAACATCTTCGTCCTCGGGTCCAGGCGGTGTACGAACGTGCCCCTGTCGAGGTAGACCGACGGGTCCAACTCTAGCCTTCTTCCTCGGTCACTTCGAGCATCTCCTCCACGGACAAGACAGGGTATCCCAGCGCGTTCGAGAACGAGACGATGTGCGGCGGCCTGAGCGCGGCGGCCTGCAGCCTGTCCTCTTGCGTAAAGATCTCCCTGACCGTTCCCTGCAGGGAGATCCTTCCGTCCCTGACCACCGCCGCCCTGTGGGCGTACTCGGCGGCGATCCACATGGTCTGGGTGACAGCGACGATCGTCGAGCCAGCCTCGTTCAGGCTCTTCAGCAGCTCCATCATGGCGCGCAGCTCAGCGTAGTCCAGGCCCGTTGCCGGCTCGTCCAAGATCAAGACCTCAGGACGCGCGGCCAGGACCGAAGCCACAGCGACCCGCTGGCGCTCACCCCTGGTCAGCCCGAAGGGGTTTTCGTCCCCACGCCCCTCCATCCCCACGGCGTCGAGGGCTTCCTTGACACGCTCTTCGATCTCGCCTTGCTGCATGACCGTGATCTTCGGTCCGTAAGCCACCTCGTCGAAGACGGTGTTAGAGAAGATCTGATGGTCAGGGTTCTGGAAGACGTACCCGACACCCAGGCCTGGCCTGCGCAACCCCTGCTCCCTACTCTCCTCCTCGCCCACCACGACCGTGCCCTCGGTTGGCTTCAAGAGCCCGTTGAAGTGCTTGACGAGCGTGGTCTTGCCAGCTCCGTTGTGCCCGAGGACGGCCAGGAACTCGCCCTTTCGAACGGTAAGATCCACGCCCTCGAGCGCGACGACCCTGTTCGGGTAACGGTGCGTGAGCCCCTCAACCTGGATCACGGGCTCCCCGTAGCCCTCCTCCCTCTTCTTGTCCGCATCCACGAGCCTCTGGTGACGGCCCGGGTTCACCCGCCACTTCCGCCGCCTGAACTCGGCGACCCCCTCCTCCGGCGTCAGGGGCAACTGCCCCTGCCAAAGCCCCATCTCGTGAAAGAAGCAGGTGACCTGCAGCGGCATGACGCTTGACTCCACAACGAGCTCCACGTCCCGCAGGACCTCCCTTGCCGGCCTGTCGGCGACGATCTCACCGTCCCTTAGAATGATAATGCGGTCGGCATCGATGGTATGCTCGGGCTCGTGCTCGACGACTATGAGGGCGACGCCGTCGCTGGCTTTGAGGTCTTCGGCGATCTCGAAGACACCCAGTTTCCCTGCGGGGTCGAGGTCCGTGGTCGGCTCGTCCAGGCACAGGATGCGCGGCTCCATGGCAAGCACCGAAGCTATGGCGAGGCGTTGCTGTTGGCCGCAGGAGAGGGTCGCGGGCGTGTGGCCCTCGAACCCTTCCAGGTGCACCTGACCGAGCACCCTCTCGACGCGTTCGACCATCTCATCCCGCTCGACCCCGAAGTTCTCGGGACCGAACGCCACCTCGATGGCCACGTCGGTCGAGAAGAGCTGGGCCTCGAAGTCCTGGAAGACGAGGCCCACCTCCCGGGCAAACTCCCCCACCTTGCCCTCGCGGGTGGAGCGTCCCCCGAGGCGCACCTCGCCCTCCATCTTGCCCCTGAAGAAGTGGGGGATCAAACCGTTGAGAGCTACGCAGAGCGTGCTCTTCCCCGACCCCGATGGCCCCATCACCACGATGAACTCCCCCTCGGCCACCTCGAGGTCGACACCCTGGAGCGCGGGCTTCTGCTGGCCCTCGTAACGGTAACCAAGCCCCTCGATGCTAACCGCCGGCTCCATCTATTCCAGGCACCTCTCCATGCGCAAAGAATATGACAACAAGGGCACCCAGCGCTACCCCCCGCCATTTCCAGGCAGGCTAGAGATCCTCGCAGCAGCGAACGATGTAACCTTCTGAGGGACAATTGAACTGGTCCTGCCGGTTGTGTTGGGTGTTGTGGCGCTATAGACTGCTTGCATGGAACGTAGGATGGACCGTGGGGGTTTTTCTGTCGTCCGTTTGGAGGATCAGGATGACGACGAGAAGAGGTATTGGCACGGAAAGAGCCCCCATGAGAGACTTCAGGCCGTCGAGGAGATTCGGCAGATGATCTATGGCTACGATCCCGCTTCCACCCGACTTCAGCGAGTTCTTGAGGTTACTCAACAAGTCTAGAGTACCTGGAGTGAACCGTCCCGGGTTTCGTCCGTACGGCAACCTCTAATAGCTACTCTTCACCGAAAGGACTTCACCCCCAAGGCTGGCATTATTTCCTCCCCGTAAGCGTCGAGCGTCTCATCCATCGCGTCGTGCATGAGGTAGACGTTGAATTGATCAACGCCTAGATCCTTGAGCTCGTTCAACTTCTCTACGTGATCCTCGACGGTACCTAGAACGCAGAAGCGGTCGACGATGTCGTCGGGAACGAAGTCGGTGGAGGGGTTGCCGGCCTGGCCGTGGTGGCTGTAGTCGTAGCCCTCGCGCGCTTTTATGTAGTCGGTGAGGGCGTGCGGTACTCCACCGTCCTCGCCGTAGCGGGCGACGAGGTCGGCAACGTGGTTGCCGACCATGCCCCCGAACCAGCGGCACTGGTCGCGCTGGTGGACGAGGTCGTCTCCGACGTAGGCGGGGGCCGCGACGCAGACCTTTACTTCCTTCGGGTCGCGTCCAGACTCTATTGCCGCGTCGTGGACGTGCTTCATGGTCCACTCCAGAATGACGGGATCGGCTAGCTGCAGGATGAAGCCGTCTGCCTTGCGGCCGATGAGGCTTAAGGCCTTGGGGCCGTAGCCAGCCATCCACACGTCGAGCTTGCCGTCGGTGACCCAGGGGATGTGGACCTTGAGGCCTGAGTAGTCGGCTTCGCGCCCCTCGGCCAGCTCTTTTATGACGTGCATGGCCTCTTCGAGCTGCCTGAGGGTCGTCGGCTTGCGGCCGAGGACCCGCACCACGGAGTCGCCGCGTCCGATGCCGCAGATGGTGCGGTTGCCGAACATGTCGTTCAGGGTGGCGAAGGTCGAGGCCGTCACGGATGGGTCGCGGCTAACTGGGTTGGTGACGAAGGGTCCGACCGTGATCCTCTCCGTCGCCGCGAGCATCTGCGAGTGGATGACGTAGGGTTCCTGCCAGAGGATGTGCGAGTCGAAGGTCCAGGCGTACGCGAAGCCGAGGTCCTCCGCCTTCCTGGTCAGTTCGACGACCCGGCTCGCCGGCGGGTTCGTCTGGAGCGTGACGCCGAAGTCCATGCCTTCCTCCTAATCCTTCCCCGAGACCGCGGCCACGACGTAGATGACGGCAGGTCCTGGCACGAGCAACAGCGCCGCCGCGACGAAGAGTACGTAGGTGGAGGCGTCGAGCATATGCTCTACGTCGTCTCGGGTTCGCGGGCCGGCTCGGTGGCGCGGCCCCCGATCATGGAGAGCGCCAGGTATGCGACCGCTGCGACGCCGAAGGTGAAGAACAGGCCGTAGTTATACAGGCTCTCGATGAACGTGGGGTTCGAGAATACGCCCGCAAATCCTGGGGTCGTGGCCGCCTTGAGGAAGCCGGGGACGACAGGTATCACACCGATGAAAACGGCGGCTATCGCCTTCCAGTTCCAGCCGCCGGCGTACGAGTAGCGGCCGTCCAGCTTGTACAGTTCCGCGAGGTCGAGCTGCCTCTTGCGTACGATCCAGTAGTCCATGATCATCACGGCCCCGATGGCCCCGAGGAGGCTGCCGTAGCCGACGAGCCAGGTGAAGATGTAGGCCCCGACGTTGTTGAAGAGCACCCACGGGAAAGAGACGACGCCGATTATCGCGGTGATCAGACCTCCCATTCGAAACGAGATGTACTTCGGCGCCAGGTTCGAGAAGTCGAAAGAGGGCGATACCACGTTCGCGGCCATGTTCGTCGAGATCTGGGCGATAGCTATGATGATCATCGCGACGATGAGGAGCAAAGGCGTGTTCTGTGTCAGTCTGGTGACGAGCACCACGGGGTCCCAGATCGCCTCGTCGAAGACCACGATGGTCGCCGCCGTTACGGCGATCCCTATAAACGAAAAGGCCGTCATCGTAAGCGGGAGGCCAAGAGCCTGGCCAAGGACCTGCGAGCGCTGGGTCTTCGCGTAGCGGGTGAAGTCGGGGATGTTGAGGGAGAGCGTGATCCAATACCCCACGTTCGCCGCGAGGCTAGGCCAGAAGAGCGCCCAGAAGGGCGCATCACCCTGCTGGAGCTTGGCCGAAGTCACGAACACGTTGGCTATGCCGCCCCCCGCGGAGATGCCCCACACGAGCAGGACGAGGCTGCCTACGAGGAGCAGCGGCGCCGCAAACGACTCGAAGATCTTCACGCCCTCGACGCCGCGCAAAATGACCACGAGCTGTATCGCCCAGAACACGAAGAAGGTTATGAAAGAGTGCCCGGTAACGTTGGCCCAACCGCTCCAGGCTGCGCTCATCAACGCGTCGAGGGCGAGACCCCCTATCCACGTCTGTATCCCGAACCAGCCGCACGCCACGAGCGCGCGGGCCATCGCCGCGAAGTTGGCCCCCCTAACCCCGAAAGAGGCCCTGACGAACACGGGGAACGGAATACCGTACCTGGTGCCCGCGTGGGCGTTCAGGAGCATCGGGACGAGCACTAGCAGGTTGCCAAGCGAGATGGTCAACAGCGCCTGCCACCAGTTCATCCCCGCGGCCATGAGTCCGGCGGCAAGGGAATACGTCGTGATGACTATCGCCATCCCGATCCAGAGCGCGGCGATGTTGTACGTCGTCCACGTCCGCCGCTCCGGACCCGTCGGCGCGAGGTCCTCGTTGTAAAGCGGAGAGGCCATGGCCCCGGACTTGATCCGGTCCAACTCGGCCTGGTTGTTTACCGCCAGATCCCGAAATTCTTCTCGTTCCACTTCACTCCCTTCGGTCGTTGAAGTTGCCAGCTTTCAGGCATCGAGTAGAATTTCCTGAAGCCCGAGGCCTATTCTTTCGCCCATTCCATCGTCTTGAGCGTGAGACGGTGGAGCGCCTGCACGGAGAGCTCAAGGTCCTCTTCGGGCGTGTCTTCGTCTTTGGTGTGGCTGAGGCCACCGAGGCTCTTGACGAAGATCATCACGGTTGGCATGAGGCGCGCCATCTCCGCCGCGTCGTGCAAGGGTCCGCTCGGCAGGCGGTGCGATGTCCCGGCTACCTCGTTGCAAGATTCTTCTGCTAGAGCGATCAAATCCTCGTCGAATGGGATGGGCTCTATGCGCCACAGCCGATTCCACTCGACGGAGACGTCTTCCTCCGTGGCGATGCGGACCGTCGCCTCCTCCGCGGCGTCCATCATGCTCGCGAGCACGGCGGGGTCGAGGGCGCGCTGGTCGAGGGACATCTCGCACCATCCGTTGAACGCGGTGACGATGGCGGGGCTGACGTTGACGAAGCCCGTGGTGGCGCGCACGTCGTCACGGCGCGCCGCGTCGTCGCGGAACGCTACCGCAGATCTTGCCGCCGCGATAAAGGCGTCCTTCCTTACCTCCATGGGCGTGGAGCCCGAGTGGGCCTGCTGGCCGGTGAAGCGCACAGCGTGACGCTCGACGCCGAAGGTGCCTAGCACCACGCCTAGCGGCAGGTCCATGCTTTCGAGGACTGGACCCTGCTCGATGTGCAGCTCCAGGTAGGCTGCGGCGTTCTCGAGCTGGCGCCCCGCCTCGTTGACCCTGTCGAGATCGACGCCGTACTCTGCCAGGGCGTCAGGCAGGGCGACGCTGTCGCTGTCTTGGAGGTTGCGCACGTCGTCCGGTTTCAGGGCGCTGGCTGCGGCGCCTGAGCCGAAGAGGCTGCGCCCGAAGCGGGCTCCCTCTTCATCTGCCCAGTCCACGAGACGCAGGGTGACGGGACGCTCTTGCGGGGCGAGGGCGCGCATGACCTCGAGGGCGCCGACCACGTTCAGGGCGCCGTCGAGCCAGCCGCCGTTTGGGACGGAGTCGATGTGGCCCCCGATCAGGACCGCACGCTCCGAGTCGCCCGGCGCGGTGGCCCACACGTTGCCGGCCTCGTCGGTCTCTATCTCGGTGATTCCTTCTATCTCCTCGAGCTTACCCCTGAACCACTCGCGGGCCTTCTCCCACTCGCCTGTCCACGCGACGCGGCGTGCCCCCTCGGGACCGCCTGTAAGACCGGCGAGCTCCTTCAGTTCCTCGACGGCGCGGCGGGCGTCTACACCTTCTGCCTGCACTAGCCGACCTTCTCGCAGGTGCTGGCTTCGACCTCAGCGAGAGCCTCTTCCATGATGTCGGCCGCCTCGTCGGCCGCCTCGCGGGTAACGATGAGCGGCGGGGAGATGCGGATGGTGTTCGCCTTCAGGCCGCCCTTGCCGACGAGCAGACCGCGCGTCCGGCACGCCTCCAGGAAGCGAACCGCCGCAGCGGGGTCGGGGACGAGATCATCTCCGGTGAGCTCGATGGCGAGCATCAGGCCGCGGCCGCGGATCTCGGCGACGACCTCGTGGTCCTCGGCCATCTTCAGGAGGCGATCTTTCAGATGGGTGCCGACCTCGTGGGCGTTGGTCTGGAGGTCGTTATCGAGGACGTAGTTGATGTTTGCGAGCGCCCCTGCCGTCGAGATCGGGTTCCCCCCGAAGGTGGAGAGGTGGAGGTTTGGGGAGACGGACTCGATGACCTCGGCCCGGCCGACAACGGCCCCGATGGCCAGGCCGTTACCCAGGCCCTTTGCCATTACGATCATGTCGGGCTCCACGTCGAAGGCGTCGATGCCCCAGAAGTGCTCGCCGGTGCGCCCGAAGCCCGTCTGGACCTCGTCGGAGATCAGGAGTATCCCCGTCTCGTCCAGGATGCTTTTTACCCGCTCGAAGTAGCCAGGCGGCGCGTCGACGAAACCCCCGACGCCCTGGATGGGCTCGGCGATGAAGGCGGCGACGTTGCCCGTCGTCTCCTCTTCTACGACGGCGCGCACGTCGTCTGCGCAGAGGAGGTTGCAGTGCCCCTCGCCCCGACACAGGGCGCAGCGTAGCTGGTACGGGTTGCGGGCGTAGGCAACGTCGAGGGCCGAGCGCGAGGTCGGGCTCCAGGTGCTCTGGCCCGTAATGCCCATCGTCATGAACGTCGAGCCGTGGTATGAGGAGCGGAGGGCAATGATCTCGCTGGAGTTGCGGTAGCGCGTGGCAAACAGGAGCGCGGCCTCGTTCGCCTCAGACCCGCTGCCAACGAAGAACGCCTTCTTCTCGCCCGAGATGGGGGCGAGGTCGATGAGCTTCTCGGCCAGCCTGACCTGGTTTTCGATCAGATACAGGGTCGAGGTGTGAAGTACCTTGTCTACCTGGCTCTTTATGGCCTCGGTTATCTCGGGCACGGCGTGGCCGCTTATGGTGGTCACGATCCCGCCGAAGAAATCCAGGTACTCGTTTCCCTCGGAGTCCCAGACCTTGAAGCCCTCGCCGCGCGCGAGCTCGAGCGGATGCTCGTAGTACAGCGGTGTCCAGGAAGGCAGCGCCGCCTTGTGCCGCCGCAACAATTCATCAGGGTTGGTCATACCCGCACCTCCAGTCCCTCAGTCGCCGTGAAACTCCGTTCGACAAACGTGCCAGAACCCCGCTCGCCGACGACCTCGCCATCTCCGTACACCAGATTACCCCGCACGTACACAGCAGCAGGACCGCCATGAAACTCCCGCCCCTCATAAGGCGTGTAGTCCACGTTGCCGTGCCTGTTTTCGACCGTGGCCCTCGTCGTGAGCTCGGGGTCCCACAGCACGATGTCGGCGTCGGCGCCGGGGGCCAGGGTACCCTTTTTCGGGTACGCGCCGTAGATGCGTGCCTGGTTGGTAGAGAGGACGGCGACGAACTGGTTCTCCGAGAGCTTCCCTTCTCTGACACCGAGCGTCCAGAGCGTCATGGCGCGTTCTTCCGCGCCTGGCAGTCCGTTTGGGATCAGGGTGAAGTCGTCCTTGCCCAATTCCTTCTGCCCCTCGTAGTCGAAAGAGCAATGGTCGGAGCCGAAGATCTGGAGGTCGCCGAACTTGAGGCCGTTCCACAGCGCCGGCCTGTTCCCAGGGTCGCGAAGCGGCGGGGAGCACACGTACTTGGCGCCCTCGAAACCTTCCCTGGCGAGGTCCTCGTACTCGAATTGGAAGTACTGGGGACAGGTCTCGGCGTAGACGGTCTGGCCGCGCTCGTGGGCGAGGTGGATGGCTTCCAGGGCAGGCGCGCACGAGACGTGGACGACCAGGATGGGGGCACCGGCGACCTCGGCAAGCCGTATCGCCCTGTTGGTCGCCTCGGCCTCTACGGGCTCGGGGCGGGTGAGGGCGTGAAAGCGGGGGGCGGTGTCGCCACGCGCGAGCGCCTGTTGCTGGAGCTTGGCGATAGCGTCGCCGTTCTCGGCGTGGACCATGACGAGGACCCCTGCGTCCTTGGATAGCTGCAGTACCTCGAAGAGGTCTTCGTCCTCGGTGTAGAGTGGTGTTCCCTTGTAGGCCATGAAGATCTTGATGGATGCGACACCTTTTTCGGCCAGGTCGGGCAGCTCTGTCTTTATTTCGTCGCGCAGATCGGTTACGGCGACGTGGAAACTGTAGTCGATGACGGCCTTGCCCTGGGCCTTCTCGGTCCACGTGTCGAACGCACCGGCGAGGGTTCCTCCCGCTTCCTGCAGGGCGAAATCGATGATCATGGTCGTCCCGCCAGCCGCCGCGGCCTCTGTGCCCGTGGCCCAGTCATCGGCCGTTACGGTACCCCCGAATGGCATGTCCATGTGGGTGTGCGCGTCTATAAAGCCTGGCATTATGAGCTTGCCTGAGGCGTCTACCGTCTCGGCGCCGTCCGCGTCCAACTTCGCGGCGACGGCGACTATCTTCTCGTCCTCGACGAGCACGTCGGCTTTATAGCTGCCTTCTGCGGTTACGACCGTTCCCCCACTAAAGAGTAACTCTCCCACAGCTCCTACTCCTTTCTAGAAACCCGCGTACACCGGTGCTCCACGGTCGCTCCACCCTCGACACTATGAAGGACCGTACCCGGCTTCGCTTTAGACGAGGGTGGCAAGATCCCACCCACACAAGGACGGTGGTTTGTCCACGGGGAGCACCGCCCCGTAGGCGGCGAGAGATCCCTGCTGTGCGAAAGCCATCCCTGCGTACTCGCCTCCCTTTCCTGAAGAGTCAGTATAGGACCAGGCGAGACGGGTTGTAAACAACTATGTTCGTGTTGCCTGGAAGCGATCCGGACGGAACGGCGCGATGAGCGGGTCCACTTCGCCGGTCAGGATCTCACGCGCCAGCAGCCGCCCGACGAGCGGTCCGAGCGTGACGCCGCTGTGCGTCACGGCCTCGTAGTAACCGGGAACCCCGGAAAGCGCGCCGACACAAGAATGTCCGTCAGCAGGAACCGGGCGCATGCCGAACCGCGCCTCCACGAATCCTCCCTCCGCGAGTGCCGGAAGTACGCGTTGCCCACGCTCCAGAAGCTCCGCGCAGAGCGGGTCTTCCATCCCGGCGAAGTCGTCCGTAAGCTTCTCGTCTACCGAATCGTGGTGAAGCAAGACGTATCCGGTACCGTCGGGCCGCACGTTGACGCGCGGCGTGTGCATGAGGCGTCCCAGCGGCTCGCCGGGAACGGCAAACCGGACGAGCAGACCCCTGAATACGTCGAGCGGCAACTCTCTCCCGACCATCCCCGCCACGGATGCGGCCCCCGCGCCGGTGGCGCTAACCACGGCGTCGGCGTGAACGGTGTCACCGTTCTCCAGTCGCAGCGTCACACCTTCGCCCTCGGCCTCGATACCTCGAACCGCGTCCCCGACCAGCGTAGATGCTCCGTTGCGGCTGGCGGCCTGCACGAGCGTTCTCGTGAGGGCTGGAGCATCGACCCAGGACTCTTCGGGAAAGTGCGCGACGCTGGTCTCAGGGTTAGGAAAAACGGCTTCAGGTTCAAGCTTCTCGTTGACCGTGGAAGCGGTGAGCATCTCGGCGGCGTAGGACCAGGAGCGGAGGCGCTCGACACGTTGTTCGAGGTCCTCCTGTTCTTCGTCTGGAGCCTGGATGACGTTACCCGTAGGATGAAACCAGCCACCGCCGATCTCCTCGCGGAGCCGCCCGTGCTCGCGCATCCCGGCGAGGTTCAGCTCGAAGTAGTCGCGGGGGAGCTTGTTGTTGGCGTTGACCCAGGCGAAGCTGGCCGAGGTGGTGCCTGAACCTGGCTCTGCTCCGTCGATAAGAACAACCTCAGCCCCGCCTTCGGAGAGCCGGTAGGCTACAGAAGAACCGACGATCCCCGCTCCCACGACCGCGACCTTCAACTCTTCACCCCGGTATCACAGAGGTAGTGGATCACGCACCCAGGGGTCTCCATGTCGACAACTTTCTTCTACTACTCCGGCCACCTCAGTTTGGGGATGACGCGCTCGCCGTAGGCCCGTATGAACTCCTCTTGATTCCTGCCCACGTTGTGGACGTAGACCTCGTCGAAGCCGAGGTCTACGTAGTGCTGGATGTGCTCGAGGTGTTCGTCGAGATCGGCAGACATCAGGACGCGGTTCACGAAGTTATCGACGGTGACCTGCTTGGCCATCGCCGCGAAGTCTTCGGGGTTCCTTATGTCGGCCTTGGGGAAGGGCATCCCGCCGTTGGGCCACTCCCTGACTGCCTGCTGCTCGGCCTCCTCCTGGTCCTCGGCCCACGAGACGTGAAGCTGTATCATGCGCGGCATCTCGGAGGGATCTTTGTCGCCCCTGCGGGCGCCTTCCTCGAACTTCTCCATCAGGTTCTGAATCTTCTCGTCTGGGGCGCCCACGGTGATGATGCCGTCGCAGAACTCGCCCGTCCTACGGCTCTGTATGGGACCAGCGGTTGCGACGTAGATCGGGGGCGGAGTATCAGGCATCGTGTACAACTTCGCGCTCTCGAGCGTGATGTGCTCGCCGCTGTACTTGACGACCTTCCCGGAGAACAGCCTGCGGATGACCTCGATGGCCTCCATAAGTATGCGCAGGCGAGTAGGCGCCTCGGGCCAGTAGTCGCCCACGATGTGCTCGTTGAGGGCCTCTCCAGCACCGAGCCCAAGCCAGAAGCGTCCAGGGTACATCGCCTCGAGCGTGGCGGCGGCCTGCGCGATGATCGCCGGGTGGTACCGAAAGCCCGGCGGGGTCACGCCTGTGCCGAAGCGGAGGTTCGTCGTTGCACCCAAAGCGCCCATCCAGGACCAGACGAAGGCGCTCTGCCCTTGATCCGGGGTCCACGGATGAAAGTGGTCAGAAGCCATAACGGAGCCGAACCCCGATTCCTCGGCAACCTTGCACCACCCCAGCAGCTCCGTCGGATGGAACTGCTCGAACATCGCCGCGTAGCCTACGGTGCCCGTTGGTTTCATTTCGCCTCCTCTTTTGTAGGTTTCATCAAAAATGATCCGGCGCCGCGAGCCACGGGTCGCCTACCGGGAATAGCGTCTCGAGCAACCCAAGAGCCTCCGGCGAACTGGCCTCTACGAGCCCGTGCCTGGCGAGAGCCCCAACCGGAAGGTAGCCGGCGTAGAGCTGGGCGAGCCTGCGCACGTCGAGTGAAACGCTCTCCCCAGCCTCCGCCCCACGGACGACTTTACCGTCTCCGACCGTGTAAGCGCCCGCGTTTTCCGCGATCACGTCGTCTGAGATGTCCAATACGAGCGGCGCCGCGGGCGCGCGCTCGAGGTACCCTAGAGCGCCTTCGACGTCGACGATGCGAAGCATCTGGTCAGGCTCAACCGTGGCTTTTACGTACGAGCTTCTGAGGTAAGGATGAAGGGGCTGTCCGCGTGGGGTGTATAGTTCTATTCCGTAGACCATCGGGTCGAGAGAGGCCATAAAGGAGAGGAGCGCCTCCCTAGCCCGCGTCGTGGCGGCGACGAGCTCTGATGCCGAGAGGGTACGCCTAGGCTCGTGGTCCCTCTGCCACCCGGAGATCTTGTAGAGGATGTAGCCCTCCACCTCTCCGTCCCGCTCGTAGACGGCGATGTCCCTGTCCCTCCTGACCTCGTTGGACTTCCAGTGCCCCTCGCTCCTGCGCACGCTCAGGGCATGCCCCTTCGCCTCCGCTTCGTACAACGCCATCAAAGAGGGGAGGTCCTCTTCCCTGTAGGCCCGAAGATAACTCTGCTCGGGGCTGGTCGAGAGGTCTGAGGGCTTGAGCCTGTACTCGATGTCCTCGCTGGCGAGCTCGTAGCCGAAGACCCTGTAGAAGGCGTGGGCGAAGGGCGAGAGCAGCGAAAGGGCAACCTCCCTCTCGCGCATGTCGCGCAGCACGGCGAGCATCAACTCCCCCGCGTAGCCCCGCCGCCTGTAGGCAGGATGGACCATGACGGCGGAGATGCCGCCCATGGGACGAGGTTCCCCATCGACGAAGGACTCAAGCGGCAGCACCGTGGCGCTCGCCCTGACCTCCCCATCCTCTTCGATGACGTGGACCTGATCGGGGTCGAGGCGCACGTTCCGGACCGGGTCGAAGAACTGCTCCCAGTGGGAGGCGCCGGCCCCGAAGGCGGCCAACCCGACACGCGCCAGCGCGTCCTTGTCTCCCTCCCTGTACCTGCGAAGCTCCATCGTCCTCCGGCTCTCTAGAGTGCGTCCGGATTCTACCGGAAGTACGGGTCCTGGATCACCCGCCGTTTTTCCCGCTCTGGCTCTTTTCTCGCTCCCCAGAAGGTTCCCGTCTCTCGATAGAGTCGGCCATCCACCGGCACCACTCGGCGTACTCCCTCTCGTAGCCGATGCCGCGCCTGAGCGTGGCGTAGGTGGCGAACTCGGGGCTGTCGGCGCTGGTGAGATTCTCCCTCCACGCTCCCTGCATCCAGGCCCTTAGCTCCTCGTAGTGGGCGAGTTGCTCCTCGTGGCGATGCCCCTCTTCACGGTAGAGTTGCGCAGCCTCCTCCTTATCCGCGAGCCACACCGAGTAAGCCTTCAACGTGAACTCGTCGCGTATCGGCCGTGGTACGGGAGGTTGAATTACCCACTCCCTCAGCGCGTCCAAGCCCCTGGCTGTGATCTTGTAGACTTTCTTGTCAGGCCGCTCTGTTTGCTCGACCACGATGTGCGTCACGTGGCCGCCCTCCTCAAGCCTCGCGAGCTCAGGGTAGATCTGACTGTGCCTCGCACTCCAGAAATATCCAACCCGCCCAGCCATCCGCCCCGTCAAATCGTACCCGCTCAACTCCTCCCTCGAAAGTAAACCCAGGATCGCATACCCCAACGTCGTCATCGTCCTCCAATTATTTTGTTATGTAACTCTTGACATATTAACCATCGCCCCTTAGAGTACCATATGTCAGGATTTACATAAAGATCTAGAGGAAGGAGTAGGAGATGTGCGGCGGGTCACATGTGGGTCGTGGGATGAGACACGGTCACTGGAAGCACCGCGGCGGTCGTGAGTTCCTGGGGCGTGATGTGGAGGAGATGAGTCCTGGGGCGAGGATCTCGGCCGCGCTCTCGGTGCTCTTGCCCGTCGGGCTATCTGGGGTGTTTCTGGTCGTTTTCGTGCCTGGATTGTGGTGGATCTTCACGACCTACTTCTGGGTCGCGTTTCCGGCGGTCGGGCTGCTGGCGAGTGGGGTTACCGGGTTGGACGAGGGGCGGCCTGCGCGGGTCTCCGAGGAGGAGCGGGAGCGAGAGTTGCTCGAGGCTATACGGGAGAGCGGTGAGATCTCGGCCGCATCAGCGGCGGCCAGGACCTCGCTTACGGTAGCCGAGGCCGACACGCGGCTAAGGGAGCTGGCCGAGAACGGCCACCTCGAGGTCAGGGCCAGGGGCGGCGCCGTCTTCTACGCGCTGTGGGGGGCCGGCGAGGTGACGCCATGAGCCGCGAGTCGCGGCTGACGGCGGGCGTGCTCCTGATCCTGCTGCCAGCCGTCGTCTACGGTGGTACCAGCATCCTCTCGCTGTTGATAGGCGACCCCGGCTACGCCGAGAACCAGTTGCGCCAGGACCTCTGGCGGGCTGGGCACGCGCACGCCGGCGTGCTGCTCATCCTCTCGCTGGTTACGCTGCGCTACGTGGACGAGGCCAACCTTCCTGGGTGGCTCAAGAGCGTGGCCAGGCACTCTATACCAGCAGCGGCGGTCCTGTTGCCGGCGGCGTTCTTCCTGTCCGTACTCTCGCCTGAGGCCACGGAGCCGAACGCCTTGATCTACCTGGCGTTCGTCGGCGCCGTCTCCCTGGCCTTCGGTGTCCTGATATTGGGTATAGGTCTCATCCGGAGGCCGGGCAACGAAAAGGAGGAGGCCTGATGAAAGTCTCGAGAGTCGTAAAGGCAGTAAACCTCGTGCTGGCGGGCACGCTGACCGGTAACGAGTTTGGTACGTTGGCCGCGGTCCATCCGGCGCTGGAAGACCTGAGTCCGTCCGAGCGCATCAGGGCCGAGCAGGAGGTCACGCGCCGGTTCGGGGCGATCATGCCCTTCTGGATGGGCTCGACCGTCCTCTCTGGCGTTCTGGCGGCGCTGTTCTCGCGCGGGACGTCGGGGTTCAGGAGCACACTCCTCGGCGCGGCGTGTTACGCGGGGATGCTCGCCTCCACCAGGATAGGCAACGTCCCGATCAACGAGCGCGTAATCGAGATGGACCCCGAGAAGGACCAGGAGGAGTTCGCGGCATTGCGGAAGCGCTGGGACAGGCTGCACAAGCTGCGCGTCGCGCTAAACGCCACGGGGCTGGCGTTCCTGATCTCAGGTGCGCTCGCCGAGGACCGGCGATGACGGCGCGTGTACAGGAGTTCGACCCTTTCGAGCCGGATGGGAGAGTGGCATGGCGCAGGTAGTCAAAGGCAGGTTCACCGCCAAGATGGACGAGCCCTTCATCGTCTTCCTGATAGGGATGCGGATCAACAGGTTCTTCGCCGTCAGGAAGTGGCTTCCGACGGCCCTCGCCATGGGACCGATGCTCAGGGAGTTGTACAAGCACCCCGAGAAGGGGTTTCTTGGTGGTGAGTTCTTCTTCTACGGTCGGGGACCAGCGCTCGTCCAGTACTGGCGCTCGTTCGAGGATCTGGAGAAGTTCGCCAGGGATCCCGACGACCCACACATGCCGGCGTGGCAGAGGTTCAACAGGGAGGCCAGGAGCGGCGGGGACGTCGGCATCTGGCACGAAACCTACATCGTAGGACGTGGAAATTACGAGGCGATCTACGCCAACGTGCCCGAGTTCGGTTTGGCCAAAGCCACGGAAAGGGTACCCGCTGTTGGCGGCAGGGAGACCGCACGTCGCCGTCTCATGAGGGAAGTGGACGAAGCTGCCGTCCCTCCGCCGGAGTAACTACTGTCCCCCCTCCGCCACCTGGCAAGTGGCTGCTGCGCACGTCTCTAGCGCGTCCAGGCGCGTAGCCAGGCCAGACGGCGGATCGAGGGTGTTATACCTGTCGGTGCGTTCGTAGAGATCGGGGTCCAATTGGTAGAACTCCCTCTCTCCTCCCCTGTACTCTACGTACTTGCGCTTGGGGATGCCGCCAGTGCTGATGGTGCGGATGCCCCTATAGGCTGGTGAGTAGTTGGCCGCCGCTTCGAGCAACACGGCGCTCCTCCAGCTGGTTACGCTGCCGTGGAGCACGGGCTCCAGCGAGCGCCCATCGGCGTAGGGCGGGCTCTGCGCGCCCGCCAGGTCGGTAAAGGTGGGCAGGTAGTCGGTGTTCAGGGAAAGCTTGTAGGTGGTCGATGCCGCTGCTATCCCGGGACCGCGAACCACAAGCGGCACGTTTGTGTCCTCCTCGTAGGGGCGCCACTTCTGCTCCGGTATGCGATGCTCGCCGTGGTGGAAGCCGTTGTCCGAGGTAAAGAAGACGTAGGTGTTGCCCATCTCCCCGGCTCTCCCTAGCGTACGGACCGCCCCGGCTACCAGGTCGTCTACGGCCTGCAAGGACTCGACCCGGTTCTCGTGGCGTTTGTTTATCGCGGAGATACGATCGGAACCGAGCCTTGGTAGCTTCCTGATCCAGGAGGGCTTGTCGGAGAGGTCCTTCTCGTCGAAGGAGGGAAGACGCGGGCCGCTGATGCCGTCGTAGGCGTGTACATCGCGCGGGGCCGGTGTGGCCGGCGCGTGGGGGGCGATGGGCGCCACGTAGGCGAAGAAGGGCACATCCCGCGAGGCGCTGCTGGAAATGAACGCGTCTGCCTTCCTGCTCAGCACGTCGGTGATGTAGTCGGTGTCGCTCGTGCCAAAGTGCCTCAGGGTGCCGTTGTCGTTTACGTCGTAGTCGAAGTATTGGGGGTCACCTAGAGTGGAAGCGGCGAACCATCTATCCCATCCCTGGGGCCTGTACTTGGTGTTCGCGTAGCGGTTCATGTACTTGCCGAAGAGCCCTGTCCTGTAGCCTGCGCCTTGCAAACGCGTGGCCACGTTGTCTTCCTCATTACCGTTTTGCTGGTAGGCCTGCCACCCACCGATGGAGGTGGAGGGGCTGTCTGTCGAGGAGTTGGACCACACCCCGTTGTTTTGGGAGTACTGACCGCGCATGATGGAGGCCCTGGAAGGGGCGCACAGGGCGTTGGAGACGAAAGCGTTCTCGAAGCTCATGCCTCTGTCTTCGAGCAGCGAGCGGGTCTTCGGTATGTACTTGAGGTCGTCTTTTCGCATGTCGTCGGTGAGGATGAAGACGAAGTTGGGTCGTGCGGCGGCAGTCTGGGCTTTCGCCTTGCGCATGGCGTTGGTGGTGCCAATGTAGGAGCCGACAAACAGCAGCCCCACGGCCAGGACCACCGAGATCAATACCGCGCCGATCTTCCTCATCCCCTATCTCCCTTCCTCTGCAGGGCAAGATCAGGGGGCCAGACCCCCGCCCCGAGTTACCTGATCGGAGGGTAGCCGGCGCCGATGAATCGACGATGAATCCTGTCGGTAAACTCTACTGTTTTCGAACGTTTTCTAGGAGAGGGCGCCTTCCGCACGCTCGGCTGGGGGGAGGTCGAGCTATCGCCCGCGGCGGCTAATGTAGAAACGGTATGCGACGAAGGCGATCAGCGCGACGAGCACGACTGGACCGAGCACGGTGGTAAACAGCAAGACGAACAGGATCCTGATCAGCCTGAAAGATCCGAGCCCCCTTCCGAAGCCACGCCTGCCAAAACCTCTCATCCAAACCAGTAGGATCTCCTCAGGCAGTACGCTCAAGAGGAGCGGTATAGCATACAAGATCCATCCGAGGTGCTCCGCCCCGACGGCATGGATGTAGACCATAAAACCTGGTACTCCCTCCTGCGATTGTCTCTGTCACTGCTAGCGTCGGATGCTTGGGCCTATGCGCTTCATGGCGGTGCGGAAGTCGTAGGTGGTGACGGAGAGGGCCGAGAGCTGGTGGCTTGCTATCCGCTTCTCGAAGTCGCGGAGGTTTATCGTGCGGCGCATGCACACGAGGGCGGCCTCGCGGCAGAGGGCTTCGAGATCGGCGCCCGAGTAGCTGCCAGTCAGGCCCGCTATCTGGTCCAGGTTCAGATCCGGGTCCGTGGGCATCTCGCGGGTGTGGATTCCGAGTATATGCAGCCGCGCCCCGGCGTCGGGGAGCCCTATTTCGATCTCGTGGTCGAAGCGGCCTGGACGCCTGAGGGCAGGGTCGAGGGCCGAAGGACGGTTCGTGGTGGCTATGACGCACACCCTGCCAAGGCTGTTCAGCCCGTCCATGAGGGAGAGGAGTTGTGAGACGAGGGTGGCCTCGAAGCTCTCGCTCATCATGTCGCGCGAGGAGGCGAAGGAGTCTATCTCGTCGAAGAGTATGATCGCGGGCGCCTTGACGCGCGCCTCGTTGAAGATGGAACGCAGCTTGGCCTCGCTCTGGCCCCAGAACTTGTTGAGGATCTCAGGTCCCGAGACGGCCACGAAGTGAGCCCCGCTCTCGTGGGCGACGGCCCGGGCCAGGAGAGTTTTTCCCGTCCCAGGCGGCCCGTAGAACAGGATTCCTTTATGCGGCCTGATGTGGAGCTTGCGGAAGATCTCGGGGTGGGTAATAGGCAACTCCACCGCCTCGCGCACCATGTCTATCGTCTCGCGCATCCCGCCGACGTTCTCGTAGCTGGTCGCCGGCACGTTGCGGCTGCCTGGCGCCGCGCCGCTCGCGGCCGCTACCCCTGCTCCCCCGCTGCGCACGCTCCTGGCGAGGCGTTCGATCAGGCCCTCCCTGTCCTCAGGCACGGCGGCCTCCTCGCGCCCGTCGCGCGTCTTGACCACCTTCCAACCCGATATTTCGCCGTCTTCCTTGTAGTTCCAGGCCTCGTCCCTCCCCGGGTCTATCTTCTCGGGGAGACGGGCAACTATCTCGGCTGTCGCGTCGAGGTCGAGGATGGGACACCTGACGCACGGGCCGAGGTCGGAGAGGACCCGCTCCGTGATGGTGTCCTTGTCCACCTCGAAGACGGCCTCATCGTCCATCTTGCCGAACGCGTACCACGAGTTGTCCGTGAGATGGTCGTTGTCGTAGACCCGGATCTGCCGGCACGGGAAGAGTTGCTTGCCGTCGAGGGACCCTGGCGTGCACCACTCCCTCGCCGCTGCGCCCGAGCGCTGCTTGCGCAGGAAACACCTAAGCCCGACGAAGAGTTCCTCAGCCGAAAGGGATGTCCCTTCGACCGCGTACTCGGCGTCGTTCTCGCCGCGCAATAGCCCCGAGAAGTTGTCGAGGAGCCGCCAGTCAGAAGGGAGATCCAGTTCCACCGAGACCCGCGCCGTGCCGTTCGCGCCCCCGACGTGGTAGGAAGAGTGCCGCGACGCAAGGGCCGCAGCCCGGCCGAGGTGGCCTTCGGATCTCAACGGGAAACCGACTCTTAGATGCATGGTCCGCAGATTCTAACCCACGCCAACAGAAACCGTCGGTTGAGTTCTCTGGGAGACCTGACCAATGCGGAATGCTTATGACCTCTTTTGCCGGTACCATTAGCCGGCATCTGGAGGCCACTTTTTGGCGGAACCTCAGGGCGCCGAGGAGCTCGAGGTCCTGTTCGGCGGGGAGAATACGTAGTCCCTCCGACTTGCGCTACCGGGTCCCCCGGGCTACCTTGATCTTGCACCCTCATAGAAAGGGAGACCCTTTGAGCGAGAGCAACCCGCCGGTCTCGACCGGCCGCGGCGACGACGGTACAACGACCCTGCTCGGGTCGGGCAGGATGGGCAAGGACGACTTGCGGATCATCGCGCTCGGAGAAGTAGACGAGGCGAGCTCCTTCCTAGGCCTGGCCCGCGCAGAGGCGGATGAGGAGGTCGGTGGGCTTCTGATCGGGCTGCAGCGCCTCCTGTACCGCGTCATGGGCGACGTGGCGATGCCGAAGGAAGAGAACGTCGTCGGAGAGGAAGATCTCGAATTCCTCGACGACGCCCTGGGAGAGTGGCGTGGCCGAACCGAGATCCCCCGTGAGTTCGTCATCCCGGGGGAGAGCAGGCCGGGCGCGCTCCTCGACGTCGCCCGCTCCGTAACGCGCCGCGCGGAGCGGGGCCTCATCGCAGCCGGATACGCGGGCGAGCATCCCTACGCCGTGCGCGTCGTCAACCGCCTCTCCGACCTCCTCTTCGTCCTCGCGCGTTACGCAGACGGCGGGAACACCCCCTCGAAGGGCTAGGACGGCCCACGTGGTACGGTAGGTTCGCGTTCGAGGGCGGGGTCGAAACCCGCCCGTACACGTTCGTTGGCACGACAAACGTCAGGGGGGAGCAGCTTATGGCCGTCGATTTCGGCGTCTTCGTTCCGCAGGGTTGGAGGATGGACCTGGTCAGAATAGAGGACCCGGTAGAGCAGTACGAGGCGATGACGCGGGTGGGCAAGGTCGCCGAGGAGACCGGCGCCTACGACTCCATCTGGGTCTACGACCACTTCCACACCGTCCCAGACCCGACCATGAACACCGTCTTCGAGGCCTGGACGGCTTGCGCCGGTCTGGCCCGTGACACGAAGAACGTCAAGATCGGTCAGATGGTTACCTGCAACGGCTACCGCAACCCCGCGCTCCTCGCCAAGATAGCCTCCACGGTCGACGTTATGAGCAACGGCAGGCTGCTTTGCGGTTTAGGAGCAGGCTGGTACGAGCACGAGTGGCTCGCCTACGGCTACGGCTTCCCCGAGGTTCCCGTCAGGATGCGCATGTTCAAGGAGGCCTGCGAGATCATCCACCGCATGTTCACCGAGGACGGCCCAACGTTCGAAGGCGAGTTCTACAGCATAGACGGGCCCATAAACGAACCAAAGGGCGTGAGCAAGCCGCACCCGCCAATCTGGATCGGGGGCGGTGGCGAGAAGGTGACCCTGAAACTCGTCGCCCGGTGGGCAGACGCCTGCAACTTCGGCAACGGCGACGTCGAAACCATAAAGCGCAAGGTCGACGTGCTTCGCGGCCACTGCGAGAACGAGGGCAGGGACTACGAGGAGATCACACGTTCCACCTCAATCAACGTCTACCTGCTAGAAGAAGGCGAAGACCCCGAGCAGGCGACGAAGGAGGCCCGCGGTTCGCGCAGCTACGAGGAGTACTCCAGGGAGTTCATGGTAGGCACACCGGAGGAGATCGTCGAACGTCTGCACCCGATGGTCGAAGCCGGCGTGAATTACTTCATAACCTACCTGCCAGGCGTCGCCTACGACCCCACACCGGTCGAGAGGTTCGCCGCTGAGGTCATTCCAAACGTCAGGTGATACGTGGTTCGCATTCGAGGGCGGCATTCGTAGGGGCGGGTTTGAAACCCGCCCCTACGCGGCGTTGGTTACGCAGGATCTATCAGGATGGTTTGTCCACCCATTCGGGATCGGGGGTGATGTTGGATTCGGGGTGTGGTCCCGGGCCGTCGAGGCCGGTCGAGCTTACGGTCATTAAGACCCGCACCTGCATGTCGTGGTCGCAGAGGGCCTGGCACGAGAGCCTGACCTGGCCGAGGAGGTCCCGGCTCTCAAGCACCTCGAGTTCCGCCTTCGTCATCTTCTCAGGTTCGCCCTCCACGAACTCTACCCTACAGGTCGTGCACTTGGCGTATGAGCCGCAGCGGTGCAGGATATCCACCCCCGCGTCCTCCTCTATGGCGAGGACCAGCCGCTTGCCTTCCTCCACGTCGAACGTACCAGCGTCTTCGACTTCAACTTTAGGCACTTGCGCTCCCTCCTGTAGTTGCCTGCCACATCCAACTCCGCCGGCGTACTTGGCACGAACGCCTCACCGCGGGCTTTCGGGATTATACGTCTCCAAAACCGCGGGCGGATCGGCTAAACTGACCGTTCACGAAAGGGGGTCGTTTTGGATCACCGCCCGCCTTCCATAAAGGTAGATAAGCCCTGGGGCCGCTTCGAGCAGTACACGCACAACCTGACCTGTACGGTCAAGATCATCACCGTCGCCCCCGGAGGCAAGCTCTCGAGCCAGTACCACCACCACCGCGACGAACTGTGGGTCGTGCTTGACGAGGGGGCCAGGGTACAGCTAGGCGAAGATGTCCTCGAGCCCGATGTCGGGGAGAAGGTGTTCATACCAAGGGGTACGGTGCACAGGCTCTCCACGTCAGGCGAGAGGGAGGTTCGGATACTGGAGATCTCCTTCGGCGAGTTCGACGAGGAGGACATCGTCAGGCTCGACGACGTCTACGGCCGCGTGGCCCAATGACGGCTGCGGTCTAGATCCCCTATGGGCTTCAGCGGCGAAGAGGATCCCAGGCGCGGCGAGTCCGAAGGTACTTCCCCGGGGCAGGATTCTACGAGGGTGGAGAGAGACCGCGGACGACCCTCCCGAATTTCACCGCTGCTGGTGTTGCTCGCCGTGTTGATCCTCGCGCTGGTCGTGTTGGCTGCGATCTTCCTCTGGAGATCCCTCGGTGAGAGCGTGCCTGGCACGAGCGTCGCGAAGGACTCCATAGACTCCGCCGGCCCTGAACCGCGCGTACGACTCACCAACGCCGCGGGCCGGGTGAGCGTCGAGGGGGTCGAGGACTCCAGGTCCGTCGAGTACGAGGCCACGCGGTACGCGATGGCCGCCGACCCGGCGGCCGCCAAGAATCGGGCTTCCGAGGTGCCGGTGGACATCTCCCGCGAGGACTCGAAGATCGTCATCGAGACGGACGGTGGCGATGATACAGGGGCCGACTACGAGCTCCGTATACCGGCAGGCGGCTCCGTCGAGGTCGAATCCGAGGCCGGGAACGTAGAGGTCTCAGGCCTCACGGGCAACGTGACGGTCGACGCAGAAGCCGGTGACGTAACGGTCAGGGACGTCGGAGGTAGCGTCAGGGTCGAGTCCCCACAGGGGGACGTCAACGTTGCCAACGTCAACACCGACACGGGAGGGGCTGAACTCGATGTCGGCTCAGGGGACGTCTTTCTCGAAGACCTGATCCTGGGTACCCTGGAGGCCGGCGTCGAGGCAGGGAGCGTGACCTTATCGGGCCGCTTCTCCGGTGGTGGCAGGGTCTCGGTAGAGACCGGCGACATCATAGCCAGGCTCCCGGCCGAGGATACGAGGGACCTGACACTCCAGACGCGCGTCGGCAGTGTCCTGCGCGAGCCCCCGGACGGGGGTTCGGGTCCCGAAAAACAGGAACAAGGGTCGTAGTGGTCCGCGGGGGACCCCGCGCGGACATGGGATTCATCGCATCCCCCGAAGACTTCTGGGGCGCGTTGCGGGGGGTCTGGTTTTCGCCCGTCCGCTTCTTCAGGGGGCTCGACCCGCAAGGAGGTGTGATCCGCCCTGCCATCTTCGCTTCCGTGGTCCTCTACCTCGACCTGCTCCTCGAGGCTGTGCTACAGATGATCTGGCTCCGCGAGTTCAACTACGGCTCGATCTACGCCCCCCTGTTTGGCCTGGTGGTCGCCATCGTGCTGGCGCCGCTGCTCATCGCCGGGTTCGCGGTCCTAGTTCAGGTCATCCTCGGAGGGGGCACGCTCTCGCGCGGCGGCTTCGGCCCCATCTTCCGCGCTCTAGGCTATGCGAGCGGTATAGGTCTGGCGCTCTGGATCCCCTTCGCCCCCATCGTCGCCATCCCGTACGGCGCCTTCGTCGCCACCGTAGCCGTGAAGGAGACCGCGAACGTCACCAGGGTCCGCGCCGCAGCCGCAACCCTGATCCCCCTTGGAGCCGTCATCCTGACCATACTGCTCCTGCTAGGCCCCGACGGTGCCGTAAGCTTCTTGATCAATCCACCGGGGAGTTAGCGTGCTGACGACAACGCTAGTGCGGCGAGGAGTGCTGAGCCTCGCGGCAGGATCTCTTCGTCGAAGGCTAACCGGGACGTGTGCAGCCCCGATACGTCCTCCCCGACGCCGAGCCAGATGAAGGCGCCTGGCACTTTTTCAAGGAAGTACGCGAAGTCCTCTGCGCCCATCGAAGGGTTGGGTAGCTCCAGGACGGACTCGCCCCCGAAGAGGTCCTCGGCCACGCTGAGGGCGCGGCTGGCGGCGCCTTCGTCGTTGATGGTGACGGGATAGGAGAAGGTGTAGTCCAGGTTCACGTCGCCACGCATACCCTTTGCGACGCCGCTGGCCAGTTCCTCCATGCGCTCTGGCATTCTCTTGCGGAGGTCGGCGTTAAGGGTACGGACCGTTCCCCCGAGGCGGGCTTTTTCGGGGATGATGTTGAACGCGGTTCCTGCCCCTATCTCCCCCACAGTCAGGACCGCGGGCTCGACGGGATCCACCTCCCTCGAGACGATGGTCTGCAGCGCCGTTACGACCTGCGCAGCGATGGCTATGGCGTCGGAGGCAAGGTGGGGCATCGCCCCATGCCCTCCTGTGGCCTTTATTTCCATCTCGAAGGCGTCGGCGGCGGCCATGATCGGACCCGCCTTAGTCGCCACCTTCCCGAAAGGCAGCCCCGGCCAGAGGTGCAGCGCGAAGATGGAGGAGACGTCGTCAGCGACGCCTTCATCGACCATGACTTTGCCCCCACCCCCGCCCTCCTCGGCTGGCTGGAAGACGAACTTTACGGTGCCATCTAGCCGGTCCCTCATCCCCGATAGTGTGTGGGCCGCGCCGACGAGCATGCTCGTGTGCCCGTCGTGGCCGCAGGCATGCATCCGGCCCTCCGTCTCCGAGGCGAAAGGCAGGCCGGTCTCCTCCTGTATCGGGAGGGCGTCCATGTCGGCCCGCAGCGCCACTGTTGGTCCTTCACCTTCTCCCTCGAGCGTGGCGACGATCCCGTTCCGCGCGACCCCGGTCTCCACTTCGAGGGGAAGACCGTCGATGGCAGCGAGGACCTTCTCGGCAGTCTTCTCGGTATCGAAACCCAGCTCGGGCTCGCGGTGGATGTCGCGGCGGAGCGCGACGATCTTCTCCCCGAAGTTCTCCTCGACCTCTCGCTGCAACCCTTCGAACCTGTGGACCACGCTCATCTCTCGTTCCTTCCCTGTTCATGCTTGCCGGGCGAGTCAAGTTTACAAGCGACACCTGGGTAGCGTGAACCAGCTCTTCGGCGAAGGAGCGACCTTCCCGGGTGTTTACCGTCGGCGGCTACCCGCAAGTAGCCCGGGTCAGGTATTCCGGCGTATTACAGGCCTGAGGAGTACGAAACCGGCGCTGACGCAGATAAACGCGAAGACCGCGAGGCCGAGTAACGGCGCGCCGCCCGTGTCGGGTAGGGGCCTATCGGATATCGTGTCGTCGATGACGTCGTCCTCGTTGGGGGGATCTACATCCCTCCTGTACTGGTCGTCGGGGATGGGGTCCGTCGGGACGGGTTGATTACCCGACGGCGGGTTTCCCTTGCCCGTGCAGTCTTCGATGGTGAGCTTGTACTTCAGGTCTTCCGCGGTCGTCTCGAAGTCAAACCGTCCGGGGCTCGCACGCACGATCTCCCGCTGGATTCCCTCTTCGAAGATGACCCGTCCTCCTACCTCCTTGCCCGCTTCGTCGAGCACGGTCACGTCGAAGAACGGCAGGCCGCTCTCGTCCGCGTCCGTGGTCTCGTAGGTCAAACGGAAGCTCTCGCCGGTTATAAGGAAGGGCCGGCGAGTCACCAGATCTTCTTCGGTTGGGCCGACGGAATCTATCAGTACGGCTCCCGGACACGCGGCATTTGCCTGCACGCCCCTGGCGCTCTGCTCGGGGGTCGGTGGTGTACGGGTCGTGCTCTCCGAGCCTGTGATCTCGCGAGTCTCGAACGTTTGCCGCGTTGATTTCTCCTGTGCCCCGGCTGCCGTGCCATCGAATGCGGCCGCGCCAACGAGCCCTAACACCACGATCGCCGCTGTCAGAACTATGTTCAACAGGCGCATGCGTCCCCCCTAGGTCTCATCGTCCCATTGTTACCTGTGCGAATGGGTAACGCAAGCGCAACGGGTTGGAGCGCTGGCAGAAACCTACGGTCATCCTTGCTCGTACGATCAGCGCCTCACCGCCTTGTTCGCGTCTATGAGTCCCCAACCGTAGTATTTGTCTTTCCCATCGGGCCCGAGATCGGTGGCCGTTCTCTGTATCCGCCTGCGGATCTCTGGGGCCGAGCGATCCTGGGCGGCGAGCAAACCGGCCAGGGCCGCCACGTGCGGGGAAGCCATGCTCGTGCCCCGCATGATTTCGTAACCCCCGCCAGGGAAGGTGGACAGAATCTTCACCCCAGGGGCAGCCACGTCGATCTTTCCGTAGTTCGAGAAACTGGCCTTCTTGTTTAGCTGGTCGGTGGCCGCTACGGAGATCACGTTCTTGTAAGCCGCGGGGTAGTTGGGCTTGCTCGTGTTGTGGTTGCCGGCAGCGGCCACGACCACGACCCCGTGGTTCCAGGCGTAGTTGACGGCGTGTTCGAGTATCCTGGAGTTTCCTTCAGACCCGAGTGAGAGGTTTATGGCCTTCGCACGGTTGTTGACGCTCCAGTAGATGCCCTGGACTATGTCAGAATCATAGAGGACCTCTGCGTTTCCGCTCTTCGCCACCAGGAGTTTACAGGCCGGACACACAGCAGCGACTCCCGCGCCGTTGTTGGTCACCGCGCCGACCGTTCCGGCCACGTGCGTGCCGTGGCCGGAACGGTCGTCTTCGGCCACCACGTCGTTGTTGACCATATCCTTCTGCGAGACTATCTTGCTCTCGAGCTCGGGGTGATCGCCGTCAATGCCCGTGTCGACAACAGCAACCCTTGATCCTACGCCCAGGGTTTTATCCCACGCATCGGGGGCGCCGATGCTGTACAGGTCCCACTGTGACCCGAGGAGGAACTCGGGGTCGTTGGGTACGTAATCCGGTAGCCTGAGGTAGTTGTAGTCAACGTGCTCGACGCCTGGATCTCTTCGAAGGGCTTCTCTTGCTCGCTGGAGCTTCTTCTCCCTGGCATGTTCCGACCGTTCGTGCTTCACCGCGGGGAACGAGAGGAGCTGGACGCCTGGGGGGGAGATCTCCTCTTTAACGCGCGCCTCCGACTCTTCGACTACCGCGTCGATGTGCTGCCCGGAAGCGCCGGGTTCGTAAGTTACAAGCAACTCCCCGGCCGCGTAGGGCGCGCCTTGCCGATCCTCATCGGCCTTTGGATTGGTGGTCGCCCCCCTGGCATCAGGTGATAGCCAGACCAGGACAAAAGCGATGGCCACCGCCATTGAT
>JBBPYN010000069.1:0-13832 GCA_038199875.1 Rubrobacterales bacterium | reverse complement strand
CGCAGCGCGAGTTCGACGTCTACTTCGTGCTGCTCGCCACCGCTGGCAACGAGACGACGCGGCATACGATCACCCACGGCCTCCTCGCCCTCCTCGATTACCCGGACCAGATGGAACGCCTGAGACACGACCCATCCCTCCTGCCCACCGCCGCCGACGAGATGCTGCGCTGGGCGACCGCCGTCCACTACTTCAGGCGCACGACGACCGAGGACACCGTGCTTGCGGGGACCGAGATCCCGGCCGGGGCCAAAGTCGCGACCTGGCTGGTCTCCGGCAACCGCGACGAGGAGGTCTTCGAGAACCCCGATACCTTCGACGTAGGCCGCACCCCGAACAAGCACATGGCCTTCGGCCCAGGCGGCATCCACCACTGCCTCGGCGCGCACCTGGCGCGCCTGGAGGTCCGAATAGCCTTCGAGGAGATGCTCAAGCGTACGGAGGGATTCGAGCTTACGGGCCCACCGGAGCGCCTGAGATCCAACTTCTTCAACGGCATCAAGCGTCTGCCGGTAAGGGTGACGCAGTGATCTCGCTCCGCCGAATCGACCACGTGAGCCTCCGCGTCACCGACGTCGAAGACGCCGCCCGTCGCTGGTGCCTTCAGTTCGGGCTGGTGGAACGCGAACGCGACGACCAGAAGGCCCGCCTGGCTTGCGACGACGAACCGTTCTGCCTGGAGCTCGTCGCCGCCGAAGCGCCAGGCCTCGGGCACGTGGCCTACGGGCTGCGGCGCTCGTGCCCGCTCGACGACGCGCGCCATCATTTCGACGACCTCGGCGTCGATTACGAGGAGCGCGAAGGCGGGCTAGAGGTCTCCGACCCCGAAGGGAATCGTGTACTCGTGCTGCCATACAGGGAGCCGGAGCCGCGCTGGACGGCGCACGCCAGGCTGGCGAAAGACCAGGTTGTTGGGCATCCGCGCAAGCTCGGGCACGTGAACTTCCTGACCGCTGGGATCTCCCGCGGCGTAGATTTCTACACGCGCGTGCTCGGCATGCGGGTGACGGACTGGCTCGGCGACGGGGGGGTATGGTTCCACATAAACGGCGACCACCACGTGATGGCGCTGGTGGACAAGGGCTACAGCCACCTCCACCACCTGGCCTTCGACGTCGTCGACATCGGGCAGATGCGGGTGGCGCTCGACCATCTAGGCCGGCACGGCCGGTGGCTCGGCTGGGGGCCTGCGCGCCACGGCATCGGCGGGAACATCGCCTCCTACGTACGCATCGTCGAGGAGGAATGCTTTGTGGAGCTGTACTGCGACATGGAGCAGCTGGAGGCCGAGCACGAGCCGCGACGCTGGCCCGACGACCGCTACTCTTCCAACACGTGGGGGCCTCTGCCACCCAGATCGTACTTCCGCTTCGACGCCGCTGCCGTCGCCTCAGAGCGAGAGAGCCTCGAGATGCTCGGGCGGCCACTCCCCGAGGAGGTCAACGTATGAGTTTGCAGGGCTACTCCATCCCCCGTACCAGTACAGGAAGGGCGAGCCTAGTCCCCCCGCCGCCGTGGCACTACGTAGGGGACTTCCTCGTCGTCGACTACTGGGCCGACCCCGACGCAGTTCGGGCCGTGCTTCCCGAGGGCCTACAACCCCACCCCGACCAGGGGCGCTGCGCCGCCGTCTTCGCCGACTGGCAGTCCTCCTCGGAGGGGGGAAATGAGCTCGTCGACCCGATCCGGTCCCACTACCGCGAGTTCTTCATCGTCATAAACGCGCTCTTGGACGGGGAGGAGGTGACGAACTGCCCGTTCATCTGGGTGGACCAGGACTTCGCGCTGGCGCGCGGATGGATCCAGGGTTTCCCCAAGAAGCTTGGTTCGATCTGGATGACCCGCACCTTCGGCCTCGACCTCCCAGCCGACCCTGGCCTGCGTCCGGGCGGGCGTCATGGCGCGACCTGCTCAGGCCGCGGCAGGGCCATCGCCGACATGACGCTGACCATAGAAGGGGAGAGCGAAGAGGGACCGCGCCACAACGCCCCGCCCATAGTCAACGTGCGCCACTTCCCGCGCCTCGCCGCTGGACGCCACGACGACCCGCAGGTGCACGAGCTCGTCCGCGCCGTCAGCCGAGACCGGGCGATCTCGAAGGTCGTGTCCGGCCCGGCCACGCTGACTCTTCATTCGGCACCGGGCGAGGAGCACGACACGCTCGCCCCTGTCGAGATAGACTGCGGGTACCGCTTCACCTTCGGGTATACGATCGACGACCTCGAGACCGTAAAGGAGCTGGTATGACCACAGCCACGGACCGCATCCTGGTCGCGGGCGTCGAGGTCTCGCCCGACCACTTCATCGGCGGCGAACGCGTGGCGAGCGAACGCCGCTTTACGGACATCTCGCCCATCGACGGCGAGGTAATAGGTGAGATCTCCCGCGCCGGCGAGGCCGAGGTCGACAGGGCCGTGCGCGCCGCGCACGAAGCCTTCCCCGACTGGGCCGCGTTGGGCCCGGCGGGCCGCGCCCCCTACCTGCGCCGCCTCGCAGACCTCATAGTCGAGAACGTGGACGGGCTCGCGGCCGTCGAGAACATGGACATGGCGATGCTGTTGCGTTCGCTGCGCGCCCGCGTCATCTCGCGCGGGGCGCGCAACTACCGCTCCTACGCCGACCTCGCCGCCGCCTACGAAGAGCGTGACTGGCGTTCGCAGGGGACCTGGAACCGCGTGCAGCGCATGCCCGCTGGGCCTGCGGCCGTGATCACACCGTGGAACGCCCCTTTCATGCTATCCACCTGGAAGACGGCACCCGCGCTCGCCGCTGGCTGCACCGTGGTCCTCAAACCAGCCGAGTGGTCGCCGCTCTCGTGCTCGCTCCTCGCCGACCTCTTCTCCGAGGCCGGGTTCCCCCCCGGTGTTTTCAATGTGGTTCAAGGCCTCGGGGAGGAGGCGGGGGCCGCGCTCGTTTCGCATCCCCTGCTGCGGCGGGTCTCCTTTACGGGATCTCCCGCCACGGGGCGCCTGATCGGGGTCTCAGCAGCACAGAACCTCGTCCCCTTCACCGCCGAGCTCGGCGGCAAGGGACCGCTCATCGTCTTCGAGGACGCGGACCTCGACGCCGCGGCCTCTAAAGCGGCCGGCCAGTACGACGACGGCGGGCAGGTCTGCCTCGCGGGGACCCGCATCCTGGTGCAGGAGTCCGTCCGCGAACCCTTCCTCGAACGCTTCCACGCCGCGGTCGACGAGCACGTCCTCGGCGATCCACGCGAGGACGATACGACGGTCTCGCCCCTGATCCACCCCGACCACCTCGTCCGAGTCGAGGGCTTCGTCGAGCGGGCCCGCGAGGACGGGCAGAACATAGTGCGCGGCGGACGCCGCTCGGACGCAGGACCGCTCTTCTACGAGCCGACCCTCATAGAACCAACCTCCAACGACACCGAGGTGGTCCAGAACGAGGTCTTCGGCCCCGTCCTCACCTTCCAGACGTTCGCCGACGAGGAAGAGGCGGTTGCCCTCGCCAACTCCACCCCATACGGCCTCTCCGCGATCGTGTACACCAGCTCGATGGGCCGCGCGGACCGCGTCGGGCGGGGGGTACGTGCTGGCGTGGTCTGGGTCAACACCTTCCTCATCCGCGACCTCACGGCGCCCTTCGGGGGCGCTGGCATCTCAGGGATCGGACGCGAGGGCGGCGACTACGCACTTGACTTCTACTCCGACCTTAAGACGCTCCAGATCCTCGACGGCAGCGTGGGATGAGGGCCGGGGTCACGTCTGGTGAGGCCGTCTCGCTGCGTTCGGCCGTCGAGAAGCGCAGGCGCCCGGACATCTACGAGCGTATAGGTGGCGGCGCAGGCGCCGAAGAGTAGAGGAGGCCGAAGACATGGACTCGCAGAGGGACAGTGCACCGCAACACCAGCAGGCCGACCTCCCCGCGCTTGCCGACCGCGAAGGGGTTCTGGACGACCTCGAGCGCGTAATCTGCGAGGCTTGGGAGTCGTTCGACGCGCCGCGAACCGCAGAGCCGCAATTGGACGAGATGCTGATCGGACACCTAGACGAGCCGCTGCCCGAGGAGGCCGGCGACGTCAAGGCGGCCCTCGCCGACGCGGCAAGGGTCCTCGACGCCAGCATCTCTCCCTCCAGGCCGCTCTACCTCGGCTATATAGGCTCGACGGGGTTGGAGATAGGGGTCCTCGCCTCCGCGCTCCTGGCAACCTACGACGCCAACCTGGCCGTCGCCGCTGGCGGCGCTGACATGGTCGAGGAGCAGACCCTGCGCTGGGTCGCCAGGTTCGTAGGCTTCCCCTTCGCGGAAGGCGCGTTCACGAGCGGCGGCATGACATCGAACCTCACGGCGCTCCTGGCGGCGCGCGAGCGGGCGCTGCCAGGATGCCGCGTCGACGGGATCGGGGACCGCCGCGCCGCCGTGTACTGCTCCGCGGAGTCGCACCACTCGGTCGTCCGCGCCGTAGAGGTCTGTGGGCTCGGGAGCAGCGCCGTGCGTAGCATCCCCGTAGACAGCGCGCACCGGATGAGGCCCGAGGCGCTCGAAGAGTCGCTAACCAGAGACATCGCCTCAGGCGTCGTGCCCGTCGCGGTCGTCGCGACGGCTGGGACGACGCTCACGGGCGCAGTAGACCCGCTCGACGCGATAGCCGGCGTCTGCGGGCGCCACGACGTCTGGTTGCACGTCGACGGCGCGTACGGGCTTCCGGGGGCTGCGGCGCCCTCGGCGGCCCCGCTCTTCGCCGGCCTCGAACGCGCCGACTCGGCGACCATAGACGCCCACAAGTGGCTTGGCGTGCAGAAGAGCTGTAGCGCCGTTTTGCTGCGCGAGGCTGGCCGCCTGCGGGCCGCGTTCGGCCACGAGGAGCGCTACATGCTGCACGAGGGCGACGTCGCCAACCCCGTGGACCGTACGCTCGAGTACTCGCGCCCGTTCCGCTCCCTGCGACTCTGGATGGCCTTCCGCGTCTACGGCGCCGCCCAGTACAGAGCCTGGATCGAAGGCACCCTCGCCAACGCCCGCCTCCTCGCCGAATCACTGCGCGACTCCCCCGAGTTCGAACTCCTCCACGACCCCATGCTCTCCACCGTCTGCTTCCGTCACATACCACCAGGCGCAGACGACATAGACGCGCACAACATCAGGCTCGCCCGCGAGATGCAACGCGACGGACGCGTCTTCCTCGCCCCCGCCTCCGTAGACGGCCACGCGTGCCTGCGCGTCTGCTTCGTAAACTTCAGAACGACCCCCGACGACGCAACCTACGTCCTCGAAGTCGCCAAACGGGTGGCCAGCTAGCTGGCCACCAGCACGGCGCTTCGCGCCTTGTCAGCTTTTTCCGTTCTGGGCCTCGCCCGGCCGCGTGCTGCGAATCGCTGTCGGTGGCGGTAGGGTTTGACGCTTGTGGCGACGACCCGGGACGACTTGCTTGTGGCTGACAAGCGTAGGCCGCCAGGCCGAAGCGTGCTGACAAGCGAGCCCGAAGGGCGTAGCATGCTGACAAGCGTAGGCCGCCAGGCCGAAGCGTGCTGACAAGCGTAGCCCGCAAGGGCGTAGCGTGCTGAGAGCGACCGAAGGGAGCGACGACTTGGATATCGGAATCTGGGGTATGGGCCGGATGGGCTTCAACATGGTACGCCGGCTCGTCGACAAGGGCGACCATCGCGTCATCGCCGGCAACCGTTCGTCTGGCAAGGTTGATGAGGCCGTCGAGCACGGGGCGCTTGGCGCCTACAGCGTCGAGGAGTTCGTGCAGATGCAGGAGTCTCCGCGGGTGCTGTGGACCATGCTGCCGGCGGGGGATGTGACGGACGATATGGTTCGTCAGTTCATGGAGCTTGGTGACGAGGGCGACATCATCGTGGACGGGGCCAACTCCTACTTCAGGGACTCCGTGGCGAGGGCCAGGGAGGTCAGGAACGCAGGTCTCAGGTGGCTGGATGCCGGAGTATCAGGGGGCGTCTGGGGCTACGACGTCGGCTACTGCACCATGATCGGGGGCGACGCCGACGCCTTCGAGCACGCCGAGCCGGCCTTCGAGACGCTCGCTCCCCCCAACGGATACGCCTTCCTCGGGGACGCGGGCGCAGGCCACTTCGCCAAGATGGTCCACAACGGCGTCGAGTACGGGATGCTCCAGGCTTACGCCGAGGGGTTCGAGATCCTGCAGAAGTCCCGCTACGACTACGACCTCAGAGCATTGTCGAGCCTGTGGAACCAGGGTAGCGTCGTCCGAAGCTGGCTGCTCGAGCTCGCCGAGGGCGCCTTCGAGCGGGACGCCAACCTCGACAGCATAAGAGGCTACGTAGAGGACTCAGGCGAGGGACGCTGGACCGTACTCGAAGCCATAGACGAGTCAGTCCCGGCCAACGCCATCGCCGGGTCCCTCTTCGCCCGCTTCGCCTCCCGCCAGGACGACTCCTTCGCAATGAAGGTAATAGCAGCCCTGCGCGGCGAGTTCGGCGGGCACGCGATCCAGGAGTCCGCGACCGAGCAAGAGAAGTAGCCAGACGATGGCCGATACGCAGGTCCTACAGAATATTCTGCGCGATGAGCAAAGGCTCCCACGCGTGCCCGAGCCAGGCGTGATGGTTATCTTCGGAGCTTCCGGAGACCTTACTTCCCGCAAGCTCGTCCCTGCCCTCTACGACCTCGCGGCCCAGAGGAGGCTGCCGCTCGAGTTCGCGGTCGTCGGCATCTCGCGGACCGAGATGAGCAACGATGAGTTCAGGGACAAGCTGCGCAAGACCCTGGAGGAGCAGCGCTCCGGGGAGGTCTCCGATGACGTCTGGGAGTCTTTCTCGAACGGTATCTTCTACATGCCGGGCGACTCGAAGAAGGCTGAGACCTACGAGGAGCTCAAGGAGCTCTTGAAGAAGCTGGATAGCGAGCGGGGGACGCAGGGGAACAGGGCCTTCTACCTCTCGTCCTCGCCTTCGCTCTTCCCCGCCATCGTGGAGCAACTGGGGGAGAAGGGCCTGAACGAGGGTGAGGACGGCGGCTGGTCGCGGCTGGTCGTGGAGAAACCGTTTGGGCGAGACCTGGAGAGCGCCCAAGAGCTCAACACGGAGCTTCAGCGGTTCTTCGACGAGACCCAGATATACCGCATCGACCACTATCTGGGGAAAGAGACGGTCCAGAACATCCTGGCGTTGAGGTTCGCGAACGGGATCTTCGAGCCGATCTGGAACCAGCACTACGTGGACCACGTCCAGATCACGGTCGCTGAAGACATCGGGGTCGGAACGCGCGGGGCGTTCTACGAGGAGGCCGGCGCCATGCGCGACATCGTCCAGAACCACGTGATGCAGGTTCTCTGCCTCACGGCGATGGAGCCGCCAGTCGCCTTCGACGCTGAGTCGGTGCGCGAGGAGAAGGTGAAGGTCCTGAAGGCCGTCCGTCCAATCCCCGAGGACAAGGTCGAGAGCTACGCGGTACGCGGGCAGTACGAGAGGGGCTGGGTGTGGGGCGAAGAGGTGCCAGGCTACCGCGAGGAGGAGAACGTAGACCCCGAGTCCTTCACCGAGACCTTCGTCGCGCTCAAGTTGTTCGTGGATAACTGGCGGTGGGCCGGGGTGCCCTTCTACATAAGGGCTGGTAAGAGGATGCCCAAGAAGGCGACGGAGGTCGCGATTCAGTTCCACTCCTCGCCCCACACTCCCTTCGCCCGTGACGATACCGAGGGCCTCGAACCGAACGTCCTCGTCGTCCGCGTCCAACCGGAAGAGGGGCTCTCTCTGAAGATCGGGGCCAAGGTCCCAGGGTCAGGCTTCGAAGTGAGCTCGGTGAACATGGACCTGCTCTACGGGACGGCCTTCCTGGAGGAAGCACCCGACGCCTACCAGAGGCTCCTCCTCGACCTGATGCTAGGAGACCCCACGCTGTTTATCCGGGCCGACGAGGCCGAGGGCGCGTGGAAGATACTGGACCCCGTGATGCGCCACTGGTCTGAGGAGAAGAACGTGTCATTCTATCCGGCGGGGACCTGGGGACCGAAGGCGGCCGACGATCTCCTCGAGCAGGACGGAAGGGAATGGAGGAGGCCGTGATCGGGGAGTCCCGCCACGCCCCCGGCGGCGGGCGGATGAGCGTCGGGCAGATAGAGCATGAGCTGGGCAAACTGCGCACGAACGACGACGGGACGCTCGCCCTGCGCTCCAGCGTGCTCAACATGATCGTGGTGACGGATGAGGAGTCGGCAACCGAGGTCACGGACTCCGTCTCGAAGCTGGCCGGCCGCCACCCGGCGCGGGCCGTGGTGTTCATCGCCGATCCCGAGGGCGAACCGAACGTCGACGTGGGGATCTCGGCCTTCTGCCACGCAAGGGGTGGCGGCGGAGCGCAGGTGTGCGCGGAGCAGATCACGATCCACGCGGAAGGCCCCCCGGCGGTGCACCTGGAGAGCCTCGCGAGCCCGCTCCTTATTCCCGACCTTCCCGTCTTCTTGTGGTACCCGGGCGAATTTTCGCCCCGCTCGCCCGAGTTCGCCGCCATGGCTGAGCTGGCCGACCGGGTTATCCTTGACTCCGCGGCCTCTGAGGGCTACGAGGCGTGCCTGCGCGAGCTAGCAGAGCTGGTCGAGGACCCTGCGACGCCGGCCATCGGGGACCTGCAGTGGGTGGGGCTATCGCCCTGGCGCTCGCTGCTCGCAGATACCTTCGGCGCCCCCGAGCGGGCGGAGGAGCTAGGGAAGATCGAACGCGCGGAGGTCCTCTACGCGCCTGGCGGCGAGAACAGGGCCCTGCTCCTCGTCGGCTGGCTCGCCTCCACCCTGGGATGGAAGCCAGAGGGCGCAAGCCGTAACGGTGGAGGCCAGAACATAAGCTTCTCCGGCCCCTCCGGCGACATCGCCGTCTATCTCTCACCCGATTCTCCAGACGCGAGGCTCAGGCGCATCCGGCTCTACTCGGAGGAGTACAGCTTCCAGGTCTCGCGGCACCGCGAGCTCTCCGACGTAAGGACGACGGTGATGCGCGGGGAAGACCTCCTCGCCGAGCGTACGGTCCACATCGGCGCCTTCGACCTGGGGGTCCTGGTCGGGGAGGAACTGGGCTACCGCGGGCGCGACGAAGCATACGAGGCCGCCCTGCGTACGGCCGTCGAGGTGCTCGACCTGTGAGCGTCCACGTCTACGAGAGTCCCGAAGAGCTCGCAGAGGCCGCCGCCAGCGAGTTCGCAACCAGGGCCGCCGGGGCCATCGAAGAGCGCGGGCGCTTCACCGCCGTGCTCGCAGGAGGCTCGACCCCAAGAGCAACGTTTGAGATCCTGGCCCGCGACTACGCCGGCCGGATAGACTGGGGCAAGGTACACGTCTTCTTCGGCGACGAGCGTAGCGTCCCGCCCGACGACGAGGACTCGAACTACAGGATGGCCAGCGAGGCGCTCCTCGACCACGTCCCCGTCGCGAGCATCCACAGGATGCAGGGCGAACTCCCGCCTGAGGAGGCGGCAGAAGCCTACGAGGAGGAGTTGCGCGACTTCTTCGGACCTGATGAGCTTCCCGAGTTCGACCTGATCCTACTAGGCATAGGCGGCGACGGTCACACCGCGAGCCTCTTCCCCGAGACCTCGGCGCTGGAGGTCCACGACCGCTGGGTCGTCGCGAACCCCGTGCTGAAGCTGGAAACCACCCGCATCACGCTGACCGTCCCCGTCATAAACGCGGCACACGCCGTGTATTTCCTCGTCGCCGGTGAAGGCAAGGCCGACGCGCTGGGCCAGATCCTCAGCGGCGACGCCGACCCCCGCGAGTACCCCGCGAGCCTCATCCAACCCCAGGGCGGCCCCAAATGGATGCTAGACCAGCCCGCCGCATCCGAACTCCCATAGAGACGCGCAACACCGGACACCCGTAGGGGCGGGTTTCCAAACCCGCCCCTACCCGCGAATCGTCCTAGAAGAACCGTTTCAGGGCCCCGACCGCGCCCTGCTTCCACGGCACCCTGTGCGAGACGCCAGAGGCGTTTTCGAACTGGCTCAGGTTATCGAGGTACCAGCGGAAGTTCCGGATCAGGGCCTCCTTGTTCGAGAACTTGGGCGCGTAGTCTAGCTGTCTCTGGGCTTTCTCTATGGAGACGAAGGAGTCTCTGGAGGCCGTCTCGTAGACCCATTTGTAGAGGGGAGAGAGCCTGAGCCGGTCAAGGATGCGCAGGCCCCAGATGGCCGGCGCTGCAGGAAAACCGACCACCTTCTTGCCGTGGCCCGCGTAGTCGAGGACGGCCTGGTAGTCCTCCTTCATCGTCGTGAACTCGCTCGCCCCGATGTTGAAGGTGTCGTTGACCTGCTCTTCCGGGAGCGTCAGGGCCAGGGCTATCGCGTCGCAGAGGTCCTCCACGTCGAGGAGCTGGTAGCGGTTGTTGCCAGAGCCGATCATGGGGAAGTTGTGCCCCGTGTAGGCCCAATCGTAGAGGAGCGCGAAGACGCCCAGGCGCTCGGGACCAATAAAAGACTTCGGGCGGATGATCGGCACGGTCAGGCCCTTTGCCCTGTACTCCAGGCAGAGCATCTCGGCCTGGATCTTGGCCTGCCCGTAAGGCCCAACGCCCTCCAGCCTGTCCGTCTCATAGAGTGGGTGATGGTCAGGTATCCCGTACACCGCCGTCGAGGAGACGTGCACGAAACGCTCCACGCCTTGCCGCAACGAGGCATCGAGAATGTTTCGGGTGCCCTCGACGTCGGTGGTGTAAATGTCTTCGGACGAGTAGAGCGGCAGGGCCGCCGCAGTGTGGACCACGAAGTCGACGCCATCCACGGCCCGCTCGACCAGCGCCTTGTTCCTGATGTCGCCCCTGATTGTCTCCACGCGGTCGCGCTCGGGGTAGTCGAAATCCTCCACGTCCAGGGAGGCCACGGCGTAGCCCCTGGAGAGGAAATGCCTTGCGAGGTTGATCCCAAGGAATCCCGCCCCGCCGGTGATGAGAACTCTCTGCTGATCCATGGAAGTGAAACTCCTCGTATCTAACGAACTGGGTCCGTGCAAACGGCGCATTTTAGCATTTCAGCACGCTCCCTTCGGTCGCTTGTCAGCACGCTCAGGCTGACGCCTCCGCTTGTCAGCCTGTCAGCTGATTGTTTGTTGAGAGGCTGATGACTCGTTGTGCGTGGGGGCCTCTAGCGCCGGAAAAGCTGCTTTCGATTGGTCCAACCGCGTCCTGGCTGCGTATGGTTTATAACTGGCACGACGATACGAGGCTGGGAGGTACGACGCTGATCTGCGCGAGGACAAACATATACAAGACGGCGCGTGGGACGCTGGCGCTCCTCATCCTGACCGCGCTGGCGGCGACGGTCATCGCGGGTTGCGGCGCGGGAAGCGGGGGCTCCTCCCAATCTTCCGAAGAGCAGCAGGCGTCGGGGACCGCAGGCTCCTCTGGGCAGAAGGCCGAAGACACGGGCTCTTCCGGGCGGACCGCGGGAGGGGAACCAGGTCACCCTACCCTGGGATCCGCTGATGCGCCGGTGGTCCTGACCGAGTACTCGGACTATCAGTGACCGTTCTGCGGTAAGTTCACCCGTGAGGTGGAACCGAAGCTCTACAAAGAGTACGTCGAGGACGGGACGCTTAGGATCGAATGGCGAGACTTCCCCTACAGGGGCCAGGAGTCGGTCGACGCCGCCGTCGCGGCCAGGAGTGCCCAGGCCCAGGGCAAGTTCTGGGAGTACCACGACCTGCTCTACGACAACCAGGCCTCCGGCTACAGCGAGGAGAACCTGATCTCCTACGCGAAGAAAGTCGGCCTCGACACCCAGAGGTTCCGGGACGACTACGAGAGCGCCCGCTACGCCGGGCTGGTGCAGGCCGACTTCCAGAGAGGCCAGAGCATAGGCGTCAACGGGACGCCCACGTTCTTTATCAACGACCAGGTTCTTGTAGGCCTGCAGCCCCTTGGGGTCTTCGAGAGCGCCATAGAGGATGCCAAGAGGGAGGCGGAGGGTGGTTGAGGTCTCAATCCTGGCCTCTTTCCTCGGGGGCCTTCTCTCCCTGCTCAGTCCGTGCAGCGCGCTGCTCTTGCCTGCGTTCTTCGCCTACGCCTTCCAGTCACGCAGTGAGCTCGTCGGACGAACGGCCGTGTTCTACCTCGGGCTCTGTGCAACCCTCGTGCCGCTCGGGATGGGCATCTCCGCTGTCAGCGCGCTAGTCTACGGGCACAGGAGCATCCTCATAACCGTCTCGGGCCTCGTAATAATCGCCCTTGGCGTCGTCCAGATCCTGGGAGGCGGGTTCGCGCTCGGGCCGGTCGAACGCCTGCGGGGAAGGATCACGGGCGACTCCGTCGTCACGACCTTCCTCCTCGGTGCGGTCTACGGTTTCGCGGGTTTCTGCTCGGGTCCCATCCTCGGCGCCGTCCTCACCGTCGCCGCGTCCTCGGGCTCCGTCCTGCGGGGTGCTGGCCTCCTCGCCACCTACGCCGCCGGCATGGCGGCCCCCCTGTTCCTGATGGCCCTCCTCTGGGAGCGCCTCGATCTCGGACACCGGCGCTGGCTCAGGGGCCGCGAAGTCTCCCTCGGCCGGTTCCGCTTCCACACGACCAGCCTCATCTCGGGCCTGATGTTCGTCGCCATAGGCGTCCTGTTCATCGTCTTCGAGGGCACATCGGGCCTCGAAGGACTCTACGCCGCGGGCGGCGCGACTGACCTGGCCTTCTCCGTCGAGCAATGGGTTGAAGCTGTATCCGAGAGCGTGCCCATCTCCGTGGCGCTCGCCGTTGTCGGGGTGCTGTTCGTGGGGTTCCTGATCTACAAACTCTCGCGGCGCCGCAAGAAGAAGCCCACGGGGCACAGAGGATAAACTGCCTGATGGAGCTTCTCCTGTCCGACCGGTTCGAGGATGCGGCCACAGGCTACGGCTACGTGAGGACCATCTTCGACCAGGTCGCGTCGGGCGTGCGGCCTGCGACGGTTTCGGTCACACCTTCGACCCGCCACGTCGGGGTCACGCGCCGCGACACGTTCCGCCCCGGCTTCGAAGACGCCGTCGTGGCCGCTGCCGAGATGGGCTACCCCGTGCTCGTCCGCTCCTCAGGCGGCGGCGCGACCGCAGCGGACCTCGGTACCTTCGGGTTCTCGATCATCCGCCCCGCTGACGAAACGGAGGTCGGACGCGGAATCAGGGATCGCTACGACGAGGCCGCGAACCTGGTCCTCGGCGCCTTCTCGAGGCTCGGGGTGATGGCCGAGGTGGGGGAGGTGCGCGACGAGTTCTGCCCAGGGGATCACAGCATAAGGGTCGGGGACGGAGACGGCGGCATGAAAGTCGTAGGGATCGCGCAGCGGATCACACGCCGCGCCACGAGCGTGGGGGGCATCGTGCTCGTCGAAGGAGAGCGGGAGCTATCACTGGTTCTCGGAATGGTCTACGGCGCCATGCGCCTGCCCTTCAGGCCCGAGAGCGTCGGCAGCCTCAGCCGCGCCGGATACGAGGCGGGAACACAAAACGCCATCGAGGCCTTCGCCACCGAAGCCGAAAGTGTCTACGGCGCCGCCAGCACCCCCGTTGACGAAGAGACGCTAGAGCTTGCGAGCAGGGAAGGTCAACAGTACCTTGTCGAACCTACGTAGGGGGTGGAAACCACGCTGTGAAGTGCGGGACGCATAGCGAGCCCTGGTCTGACCGCAGAACGGGACAGCGTCCGAGCAACCCAACCTCAATCGGCGTAGGCTTCGCCACCTGGCGAAGCCTACACACTAGAGTGAATAAGGAGCAGGCGCGGGTAACGAGCTCCAGTTACTAGCTTCGTTATCGGCACGCTCCGAGGCTATCGCCGTGACGGAGATGGGCAGCGAGCGCTGGTGCGCCCACTGTGAGGGTTTTGTTGCCTTTGTGGCAGAGGATGACCTTTTGCCGGCCGACGCCACGCCCAGGCTCTTCTTCG
>JBBPYN010000068.1:0-22119 GCA_038199875.1 Rubrobacterales bacterium | reverse complement strand
TCTCCTGGCGAGATTTCCAGAGCAGGGTGAACTCGGACCTGATCGGCAACCTCGGCAACTACATAAACCGTGTCCTCTCTTTTGCTGAGAAGTACTTCGAGGGTGAGATCCCACGCCCCGAGGAGCTACCAGAAGACGCCCAAACCGTCCTCGAAGACTTCAAATCACTGGAGGCGCGCTACGAGGCGAAGATGCTCGCCCCAAGGCCCCGCGAAGCGCTCGGAGAGCTCATGGCGATGGGTCGTCGCGCCAACCGCTTCTTCGACGCATCAGCCCCCTGGAAGACCCGCAAGGAGGGCCCGGAGCAGACCCGCGTCACGCTGTATATCTGCTCCGTCCTGCTCGGTTCCCTGGCGTACCACGCAGCGCCTTACGTTCCAGATGCCATCGAGCGCCTCACAGGGTTCTTCGAGGGTCCCATCGCCCGCGTCTCTGACCTAGACGGGCTGCCGAAGGGCTACCGTGCCACGGGTGCGAGCCCGTTGTTCCGCAGGATCGAAGACGACGAGGTAGCGGCGGCCGAGGGACAACTATCCAGGGCGGTCAGGGGTGAGGTGAGTTAGTAGGACTCCTCGCGCAGGCCTACGCCTTGCGGTTTTTGGTCGACACGGTGTATGTGCCGTCAGGGAGTTCCCCGAGTTCGTAATCCCCAAAGAGAATCGGGTCAACGGTCCGCAGGCACAGGAAGAGGCGGAGGGCTAGGTTGCGGATCTCGCTCTCCGCGTGCGCGTCGGCCCGCATCTCGATGATATGCCTTAGGGCGCGCACGTTCCCCGTGAAGACCATAGGGGCCTCCGTCTCGTTCGGGAGCAGCGAGCGCGCGGTCTGCTGCACCTTCTTCCTCGCGTCGGTCCTGTAGTCGGCGGTGAGCATGCTAGCTCCGCCCTCCTGGCGCTCGAGCAAGAGTTCGGCCATCGCCTCGTACTCTGCCGCGGCCCTGTCGGCCCGCTCCTCGAAAGTCCTGTGCAACTCCCCGTCTTCCTGGTACTCGGGACGCTCGACGAAACGAAGTACGGCCCCGCTAACATAGCGTTGGGAAATCTGGGAAAAAGCGGCTCCGGCCCTGTGTCGCACGAGCTCGTGGGTCACGCTGCGGCTGATCCCGTAGAGCAGGAAGCTGAAATTGGAATGCTCCAAAACGCTGCCGTGGCCCGCCGAGGTCAAACGTTCGAAGTACGCGGCAGCGTTCTCATTGGTCGTCCTGCGCGGCCCGTATGATGCATAGCATGCTTGTCCTGCCGTCTTGCAGAGTTGGGAGGAGTCGGGCAACTCGGTGGGGTCGTCGAGGTACTCGGGGAAATGGAGGTCGGGGTCGAAGCCTTCGAGGAACCCGCCGAGACCAGCCACGTTTGTCTGCGGCTTCGCGAGCACAACGACGCCTGGTCTCTTGAGATAGGGGGTCCCGGCTTCCGTATGGTGCACCGGCGAGTGGATCGTGGGGAAGCCGTCGTTGACGGTCCCGCCAATTTCCTCGAATAGTTGCCGCGTCCGCTCGGTGTTACGCTCCGTGGCCTCCATGGGCTCCCTTCACCGTCGTGATCCTGGAAGCAGGTTAGCCCATTTGGCGAGTCTCTACACGGCCTCCGAGAGGGCGCTGCGCAGGGTGCTGGCGTAGCGGCCCGTGCGGATGGTCCTTAGGGCTTTGATCTCGACCTGCCTGGCCCTCTCCTGGGAGATACCAAGCTCTTCCGAGACCTCGCGCAGGGTACGGGTCTCGCTGCCGTCGAGACCGTGGCGCATCTCGATGATCCTGGCCTCGCGCTCGGGCAGGGACCTCACTGCCTCGACGAGCGTCAGCTCCCACTGGCCAGCCTCGACGCGGGCGTACTCGTCGCCTGAGACCTCATCGGGGAGCAACTCGCCCACCTCTGAGCCCTCGTCGCTGTGGATCCTGGCGTTGATGCTCGAGATTGGCTGTCCGACCTCGCGAAGCCGCCTGGCCTCTTCGGGCTTGACGCCGAGCCTCTCGACGAGCTCCTCCTCGCTCGCGTCGCGACCGAGCTCCAGGCTCAGGGCGTTCTCGGCGCGGCGCAGGCGGTAAATGGCGTCGACGACGTGCGCCGGTAGCCTGACGGTCCTGGCGTTGTCGGCAACGGCACGGGTTACGGCCTGCCTGATCCACCACGTCGCGTACGTCGAGAAGCGGTTGCCCATCTCAGGGTCGAACTTCTCGACTGCCCGTATCAGACCGGCATTCCCCTCCTGGATGAGGTCCTCGAAGAGGACGCCACGCCCCCTGTACTTCTTGGCGATGGAGATAACCAGCCGCAGGTTGCACTCGATGAGCTTCTGACGGGCCCTCATATCCCCCCCGCGGGCGCGCCTCGAAAGTTCCTTCTCCTCGGCGGCGTCGAGCAGCCTGCCGCCGCGCACCCTGCCCAGATACTGTGTGAGAACGTCCTGCGCTTCCATCATTGCGTCTCCCCTCTTCTTAAGACTTCAGGTCTTGGCTGATGCCTGAGACCTTCCATTTCATGCCGCCGGGTATGATCCCCCGACCCTTGGTCCTCCGTGGGTCACGAAGCGCTCCAGGATGCGGTTGTCGAGGCTCGACGTGATCCGCCAGCTCCGCCCGCACGAGCAGTCCAGCTCCAGGCGCCGACGCTCGGCCGCCTCTAGCATGGACTTCTCTTTGAGGGAGCGCAGGCAACACGTGGGCAACGACCACACGTAGATCTCCTGCTCCGGCTCGCCGACGGGGACGAGCGCCGTGTCCGGCCTGAGCGCGCTCCGCTTCTTGCGTCCCCCTCGCGATGCTTCTCCGCCCACCACTGTCCTCCCTCTCCGCCCTCGTTTGCCGGCTCTGCCTACGCCGCTCCCCTGCGCTCTTCGCGCTCCGCGAAGGCGTCCTCCTCGGGCTGCAGGGGCAGCGGCTGCTGCCACATCGCGCCGCAGACCGGACACTCGAACGAGTCGTCCTGGTCGCTGGCGGTGCGCCTGCAGCAGGCGGGGAGGTCCTCCGCGTAGACGACCTCCTCGCCAAGCGCTGCGATCCAGGCGGAACCGCGCACTACGCGGCCCTTCCGGAGAGACGCCCGATCCACTCGCTCGCCTCATCGCGGGTGAGCTCCCCGACGGGCTTCCCTACCATCTCCTCGAAGCGGCCGATCCCATCGTCGACCACATCCGCGATGAGGGCCTCGAGGTAGTTGAGCTGCTTCCTGGTCGCGGGCAATTCGCCCCTTCCTTCCTCCTGCTGCGCCCTGGGCTGCTGCCCATCATGCTCCTGTGTCCCGGATGACTGGACAACCTCTTCCTCGCCCCCGAGCTCCTCGAAGGCGGTGACGCCGACGTTGATCGCATCCCTCAAAGCGCGCGCCTTGGCCCTGGTTTCGGCCATACGGATCAAGTGCGGAGCGATGGCCCTGTTGACGTTCTGCGGGGAGGCGTCCCCGATGCCGCCGAACTTGCCCTCCTCCGTCCTGATGACGGCCTTGACGATCGCAACCTCGCCGTTCTCCTTGGCAGGGACCTGCAAGAGCTCAGTCTCGATGCTCCTCAAGCCCCGGCTGTGAGCCTCCTCCAGAAGCCCGGCATAGAGCACGAACCTCTTGCCCTGGCGCTCGATCATGTACTCTTCCCTCATGCCTGAACCTCCTCCGACCAAAGATCGGTAACGCTATCTTCACTGGCGACAGTGAGGATGTGGTCAAAAATAAACATCAGGCGATTCGCTCGTAGGTATACTGGCGGCCGCCTGGGGCCGCGGTCTCGGTTCGGCGGTGTATCAGGCCCAGCTTGGCGAGCCTGGTCGCCCTGTTGTTGCACGCGGTGTGGTTGAGACCGAGCCTGGTGGCGAGGGCCGCGTTGGTGATGGAACCAGCGTCGTAGATCGCCTGCAGCGTCTCGAGAAGGTGGTCTGGAACTTTACCGATGATGGCCGGCTCGGCCCCGATCTCATCGACCCGGATCATGGCCAGCGAACGCTGCCTGAGAGAGGCCTCGACGTTCTCAAGAAGATCGCGGTCCTCCTCTACCAACACGAGATGCCGCTCCCCATACTCCCCACTCGCAGACCTCGACGCCAGTATCCCCAACGACTCATCAGCGAACGAGTAGTCCATGAGCTCGACGCCGCGCGTGTCAACGTAAAGGATGCCACCCTTCGGCAACTCCTCAAGCGCCCCTTCGAGCGCCTCACGGACCGCACGCCCCGTCCTGCGGGTCACCATCAGCTTGCTCCCGAAGTCGCCCCCGGCAACCTCGAAGACCCGGTGCCCCCGCTCCTCAACCACCGGAGCTGTCCTCACTGTCGTCAGTGAAATCATATGAGAGAATTGTACCGGCTATGTGGGTATAAGTCAACGGCATATTGGGCGGTATTTTGCCTTCATCTGGAGGGGTTTTCCTGTGGGGTGCGAGGCAGGGAGACGCGGACGAACGTGCCTGGGAATTCGGGGACGTTGCGGGAGTTCTTACGGTTCTCGTACACGGTTACGCGGCCTGAGCCGGAGCGCAGGGAGAGGGAACCGCTGGCGCGGGCGGCGATCCCTGCGACGAGGGCGAGGCCGCCGCCGCGTCCTATCTCCCCGGTGGCCGAGACGCCCATCTCGAGTGCGTGCCTCAGGGCGTCGTTGTCTGTTGTGGTGAATTCGGCGTATTCTGGGTTGCGCGAAAGCGTCTCGCGCACGCCAACACCACCGTCGGCGATCGCCACGAGGACCTCCTCGCCGCGGCGCCTAGAGCCGCTTACGATGTGATGGTAGGCCTGGACGGCCGCGTAGGCCCCGAACGTAGAGACGCCGTGCTCGGCGGCGTTCGCGCAGACCTCCGAGAGAGTAGAGCAGATGGCGACGCGCTCGCGCAGGCGGTATCCCTGGTTCTCCAGGATCTCCGAGATCCTCTCGATGATCCCGGGTATCTCCTCTTCGCCGTGGAAGTTGATCAACTCCTGCAGCGTCCCCGGGTTGTGCCTCCTGCGCTCCTCCAGGGAGGCCAGGTCGGCGTTGGTGCGTACCCGATCCCCGAACGACCTGAAGAAGTTCATCCTCTCCAGGTAGGCGGGTACGTCGCGCCCGGAGAGCGCCAGGTCGACCACCTCGCAGCGCGCGCTCAGGTACTCAAGCAACGCGGCGAGGCCGCAGAGCCCAGCCGGCTCGACGAACTCGACCGTACGCAGGTCGAGCACCACGGGCTCCCCGTTCAGGCGGGTGGCGGCGGCGAAGGCCGGGTCCAGGCTGCCCATCGTAAGCACCCCGCTCATCGCGCCCCTGCTCCTGACGTTCAATTCTAATTGCGTCTTCATCAGCCTTATTGTAGTCGGAGAGGATGCCTGGCGTCAGGTCACGTGGGGGGACGTCCCGAGAGATCATCGCGCCACCTGAGAGTCACGTGTTATCGAAACGTATGGGAAGCGTTACACGGTCGTCTCCGACTCGTAACGTGGGTCTCATATAGTGGTTCAAGACCCTGGAGGGGCCGAGCAGTATGACGGGAGGAGAAGGTCATGCGGTTAGCGGCTTTGGCTCTGACGGCGGCGGTAGCGCTCTTATTATTCTCTGCGGGTGCTGCGTTCGCGATAAAAGTTGGATGTGTTCATGACAGACCCTGCTTCGGTAGTGGTTCGGGCGACCGTATCATGGGCACCAACGGGGACGACACGATCCTGGCCCGTGGTGGCCGGGACTTCGTGGACGGCCGCGGCGGCTCCGACGTCGTGCACGGCGACGCTGGCTCCGACGGGGACGAGTACGCCGCTGGCGGCCTCTTCGGCGACTCCCCTGGAGCAACGGGCAACAGCGACCGCGACGGGAACGACAGGATATACGGCGACGGCGGCCGCGACATGCTCTACGGTTTCGGCGGCTCCGATGTGCTCATCGGCGGCGGCAAGGCCGACTACATCTTCGCCTTGGAGTACCGCATTAGGATGGGCCGTCCGGCCGTCGCGCGCTCCAATAACCCGGGCACGGACACCGTGAGGGCGGGATCGGGCGGTGACCACATCGAGGCCGTGGACGGTCGTAGGGACGTCATCGACTGTGGCGGCGGCAAGGACGCGGTCTGGTTCGACGAGGGGCTCGGCGAGGTCTCACGCAACTGCGAGCTCAAGAACATCACCCACTCCGAAGGATGATCCGGGGTCGCCCGTAGAAGTGTGTCCTTACGGCCGCTCCTCTTCCCGCCGGCGTTCGTAGAAGAGTTCGGTGTAGCGGCGGTTATCGTAGCGGCTCAGGAGGGAGCCATCGCCGACCTGCACGAAGCCGTTCTTCTCGAAGACCCGCTGCATACGGTCGTTGTGGGCCAGGGTCGAGCCGCGGACGGCTGCGAGGCCCAGGGTGTCGAAGACGTAGTCGACGAGCAGGGTCACGGCCTCGGAGGCATAACCCCTGCCGCGAAGATTTCCGGGTCCTATCTTTATGCCCAGTTCGCAGCCGTCCCGGCGGAAGTCGTAGAGGGTCGCCATACCGATAGGGCCCCCCGAGGCCTCGATAATGAAAGTCTTCACGCCAGGGTCCTCCCAGCGGGCCAGGTAGTCGCGCCTCGCCGCGGACAGGGAGATGGAGATGGGTGAGCGCCCGTTCCAGGCGGCGAGTTCGGGGTCCCTGTCCCAGGAATAGACCACCTCCACGTCCGACTCCCTGGGCGGCCTGAGGATCACGGACTGCCCACTTAGGGCCTGCGCCTCTTCTGTATGGATCGTCTCTCCTCTCTCCAAAACCAAAATGTTACACCCGTCGGCGGCCCGGGGCATCCTTTCGGGCCTGTCCGTTTTGGTTAGAATAGCCGGAAGCAGGAGATCGGGAGCGTCATTGAGCGGTACGGTTGGGGAGCTCTTCGGGGGCTCCGGCAGAAGAGCCAGGGACGATATCTGGGGTGACGTCCCCGTAGACCGGGCTGTAAAGGCTCTCCTCGAGACAGGTGCGCTACAGCGTCTGAAGGGCATGAGCCAGCTCGGTTTCACCTTCGGATCCTTCCCCAAGGCCCGGCACACGCGCCTGGACCATGCGGTCGGCGTCTACCACCTGGCTGGATTGACGCTCAGACGGATCACGGAGTCTGGCGCGTACCTGGAGGACCGCGATGTGCGGTGCGCCCTGGCCGCGGCTCTGCTGCTGGACGCCGGCCGATACCCCTATGCCGCATCCATCGAAGGGATCCACCTCCCAGGCGCGCCAACCCTCAAGGAGTTGAGCCGGCGTTGGATCGAACACACCGAGGTGGCGAAGATCCTACGCAGCGAATGGGACCTCGAACCGCACAACGTCTTCAGGCTGGTCTCGCGCGGGGAGAAGCCGCCGCACAGCCTGACGCCCACAGAACACCTACTCAGGGACATACTCTTCGGCTCCCTGAACGTGGACGGCCTTGACTCTCTGATCCGCGACGCCAGGGGAGCGAGGGTCCCTTACGGCCTGGTCGAGGTGGAGTCCCTCATAGAGCGGCTTAGGGTCGTTGGCCAGGAGAACAGGGCTATACTGGCGCTTGACGAAGACGGGGCTGGCATGCTGCAATCCCTGGTCTTCTCCCGCTACCTGGTCTACTACAACGTCTACGGCCACCACACCCTGCGGATCCCGACCGCGATGTTCCTGAGGGCCGTCCAGGACGCCATAGTGGCTGGCATCGTAACCTTCGACGAGCTCTCCGAGCAGGACGACGCGGGGGCTTTCGTCCTGCTGGAGGACTCGGCCGAGCCCGAGAGCTCCACGGCCACGCTCATGAAACGTCTCGCAGACCGCAGGCCCTACCATCTCGCCCTGGAGTTCGACGAGCGCCACCCTAGCTACTCATCACTGATCCGTCTCCGCGACGACGCCTCCTGGCGCCGCCGCGTGGAGGAGGCCTGGTCCCGCTACCTCACCCGCTACCGCAAGGGCGTCGCAGGCCCATTCGACATCCTCATAGACCTCCCAAGGAGGGGACACTTCCCCGTAGACCTGCGCCTCATAAGGCGCACCCCCCTCCCCGGCGAGCGAAACCCCGTAGGCTGGCACAACCTCTCGGGTATGTCCGAAGAAGAAGTAACACGCTACCACGCCCCACTACGCCGGGTCCTCATCGCCACATCAAACGACGACCTCGCAAAGTCCGTGCGCCGCCACGCCGAAGAACTCTTCACCATCGCCGAAGAAGTAGGGTAGTCGCCAAGCCGCCGGCGGGGGGGGGCCGGCACGCTCAGGCTTTAAGCCTTCGCTTGTCAGCAACGCTTCGGCCGGCTTCGCCTGGCCTCGCTTTCAGCTTTTTGCCGTTCCGGCCTCGCCCGACCGCGCACAAGGAACCGCTGCCTGCGGCGATTGGGTTCTACGCTCATAGCGATGCCCCGAGACGACTTGCTGATGGCTGACAAGCGAAGCCCGAAGGGCTGAGCGTGCTGACAAGGCGCGAAGCGCCGTGCTGACAAGCGGAGGCGAAGCCGGAGCGTGCCGCAACAAAAAAGGGCCGGTATTCACAGTAGGGTGAGACCCTTTTCCGGCCCTTAGCGGACCCCGGAAAGGTCCGCTAGGATGATACGAAGATTATAAATGAGCGGACGCCCCCGCCGCAAGCCCTGTGAACAAAACTTAACTTCTCGTTCCAACCCCCCCGCGTGCGATGTTATAATTCGCCCTCGCGGGCCGCTAGCTCAATTGGCAGAGCAAGAGACTCTTAATCTCTAGGTTCCAGGTTCGAGTCCTGGGCGGCTCACGTCCCCAATCGGCGTATCTACGCCAGATTTCCATCGCAATCGGCTCTGCATCGGTCGCTTCGATCGAGCTCTACCACGGCTTTTACCACAACCAGCTACTCTAAGGCCCGCCGAGCGCGTCGCCGAAGCGGCCGAAGGACTCCTTCTGGTAGCGGGGAGAGAGATGGCTGTAAGTGTTGATCGTTGTCGTGATCGAGGAGTGACCCAATACCTTTTGGAGGACCTCGGCGGACTCACCCGACTCGATCCAAAGCGTGGCGAATGAATGGCGGATGTCGTAGGGACGCATCGGGGGAAGGTCAGCTTTCTTGAGGAGCTTCTTGAACTGCTGGCGGTTCACGTTGCCGTGGTCGAGGGGTGTGCCGGCGCGGCTTGGAAAGACGAGGTCGCGGTACTCGGGATTCTTCGCCCAGGCCTCCTCCCAAAGGGCGCGGTACCTGACCAGTTCCTCGAGGTAGCGCGTCCTGTGGGCGCTCATCGCAGCCGTCGCTTCCGGCAACAGCGAAACGGGGCGGCTCTTCCCGGTCTTGGTGGTTTCGCGCATCACGGCCCCGGTCCTCGTGGCCGACCACGAGCGGCGAATCAGGAGCTCGCCGTCGGAGCCGTCCTTGGGCAACCTGACGTCGGCCCACTTCAGGCCAAGGACTTCTCCGGGCCTGAGGCCGGTCAGACACCACACGATCCACAGGGCCTCGAGCCTCTCGCCAGCTGCAGCACCGAAGAAGGCCGCCAGGCTGTCGAGGTCGAGGGTGGGGCGCTCCTTCTTCTCTACCCTGGGCGCGTCGGCGTCGCGCGCGACGTTGTGGGTGATAACGCCTTTCTTCGCCGCCCGGCCCAAGGCAACCCTCGCGGTCGAATGGACCTGACCAACGGTCGAGGCGGCGAGCGGCCTGCCCGATGGCGTGCCCTTGCCTCGTGAGAGGTCCCGGTAGAGGCCGTCGAGGTGCTCGGCGGTGAGCTCGGAGAGCTTGACGTTCCCCAAGGTAGGCTTCAGGTAGGTGCGAGCGCGATGCTCGTAGAAGCCTTGCGTGTTCTCCGCTACCGTGCCGGGGAGTGAGTCTATCCAGCGCTCCAGCCACTCTCCGAAAGTGATCCGGCGTGCATCAAAAACCCGCGGCCCCCGCTGTATGAGGTCGCTCAGCGCCGCCGACCTCTTGTTCTTGGCCTCCCGTTCGGTCTTTCCGTAGAAGTAGAGGTAGGTCCTTCCGACCACTGCCCGGTACTCCCTGGGCACGAGCAGCCGCGCTTCCTTCAGACCGTCCTTGCGGGTGCGGACCGTGCCCCCGCCGCTAGTGCCCTTCTTCCCCACAATACCCTGTCTCCTAGCTCGCAGGCCTCTGCGCCCGCTTCTCAGCGAGCACCGCCTCCGGATCGTCGGTGCGCCCCAGGTAGAGCTTCTTCTGCCTGCCCCCCTCGTGGAAGCGGAAGTACCAGTAAGGGCCTCGCTCCGAGCGGCCCCCGTCGCGCCGCGTGTAGATCCTCACCTCCGCCTGCAGCATTCCGTCCTCGTAAGGCCGGTACTCGACCACCTCGGAGCCCTCCGCCTGGCGCTTCTCGACCCCGTCCGCGGCCCTCTCCATCGGCTTCCTCCTGTCGTCGTGTGCGCGTACACGCCATCATAACTCGGTGAGGGTAGGCCCGGCAACGTGGCCCGAAGGGGCGCGCGTCGGGCCGTGATGGGAGGTCGGCCGAAGGCCGGGCGACCTCGGGGGAGGCCTCGCCAGCGGGGGCAACGGCCGCTCCGCGTGGCCGGGATCGGCGGCCGGCTCGTGCAGCCGCCGGGCGAGGAAGAGCTCCGCGTAGACGCGCACGGCCCGGTCGGTATCGCCGCGTGCCTCGGCCTCGATGCCGGCCAGGAGCTGGCGGTCGATGTCGATGTGCAGCTGGCAGGCGAGGCCTTCGAGGCTGGCGCTTAGCATGCTCGTCTGTTGCTCCCTTCGTGGGTGGTGGCTCCGCGTAGGGGTCATCGGACCCGCGGCGCTCCCGCTTTAATCAGCTCCTTCCCTCCGGGTCGTCCGGGTTCTCGCTCACGACGAAGAAGCCGCCGGCGAGCTCCTGCAGGTCAGCGCCCCAGCGGGCGTGGAAGTCGGTCAGCGCGTGGTCGACGGTGACGGCCTCGCCGGAAGCGGCGCCGCAGTCGGGGCAGTGGGCGACGTAGGAGCCCTGCAGCGGGCCTACCTCGACCACCTCGACGGCGGGATGATGGCAGTTGCTCATGTGCTCTCACCTCCTCTCGGGGTCGTCGAGCGGCCGATCAGCAGCTCGACGTCGGCTCTCTCGATGTGCTGCCAGCCCGGCTCTCCGATCTGCAGGATCCAGCGCCCCAAGACCAGCCGCGGCTCCGGGTCCTCCCGGTCGAAGGTGACCAGGTCGAAGGTCTCGCGCTCGCCGCGTGGCTTCGCCGGCACCGCGGGCTCCGCCTCGGGTGGGTAGTGCTCGATAAAGACGGTCTGCGAGCTGGGCAGCGTGTAGCGCATCACTACCTCGCCTGCGATCTGCTCGATGTTGTTCGTGACGCTGGGGCCGTCGTAGCCGGCCTGGTCGGGCTCGGAGACGATCACCACGGGGCCCGAGGAGCGCTCCTCGGGCTCGAAGACGCGCACGCGGGATCTTGCCTCGAAGCCGTTCGAGGCGGTGTAGCGGTGCTCGTAGTCTGCTGTCTGTCGCATGGGTCGCTCGGCGAGCATTATCTGAGAGGCCTCTCGATAAGGGCGAGATCGGCCTTCAGCCGAAGCCGCCGGCGCAGCAGCCCATTCGCCCGCACCAACTCGCCGCGCCTGAGAGCGCGCAGCCTGCGGCCCTCCAGCTCGTCGATGCGCCGGCGCAAGGCCCCTCGCCGCCGGGGGCCGCCATCACGCGACCCCCAGCCTCTCGGCGAGCTCCTCGAGGCGCTCCGGAGAGACTACCGGAAGCTCGGCCTCGCGCCGCACGCGAGAAGGCCGAACAGACATCCGCCGCCGCGGCGCCGCCGCCAGCTCCGCCGGGATCTCCGCCGGCGAGGCCTCCGCGGCTGTGGCGGGCCTCCCCGCCCGCCACAGCGCCCAGCACGCCAGCGCATGCTAGCAAGCCTTGCCCCGCCGGTGATGATCCGGGCACGAGCACCGCCAGGAGCCCGGCTGCACCCGATACACCGCACCGCCGGAGCCCCGCACCAGAAAGCCGACCAGCTCCCCGCCCCGGAACCGGACGCGGATCACGCCGCCCGAGCCGCCGCAGGCCAGGTGAGACACCAGGATGCTTTCAGCCCGCTCGCAACGGCTCAACAGGAACGGGCGAGCCGCCCGTACCCGCCGAAGCTCCGCCTCCGCCCGCTCCCCCAACTCCTGCAGTACACTTGCCTCGATCACGGGTTACCTCCGTGGTCCGGGGCCGGGGCGCCGCTAACGCCGCTGGCCCATTCCTTCGCGCATCGTCCGTGTGCGCGTACACGCATTATACCAGCTTGCCGGGGTGCGCGCAAGGCGAATTGCCGATAAATAAGCCGATTTCTCGGGCTGCTGTACCCCTGGACCGGGGCGCCGAGGCGCGATCCTTGTGGCTCTGATTTTGCATGCGATGCTTAAAAAGGGCGGGGAGCTGCTGGCGGGGGCCTCGCCAGCGCGGGGGAGCTGCGGCCCGGACGGAGAAACGAAAGGCAGCAGCCCGCCTGAGAGCCGGTTTTTCGGAGCGGCGGAGCGGAAGCAAGGGGGGCCCCGAAAGGATTTGCGAAGCAAACCCGGAGGGCGGCCCGCAGGGCCGTGCTTTTGGGTGCCCTTGCTGGAGACGGAGCCGCGACTAGGCTTGTGGCCGTAGCGGGCTGCTGCCGCGCCGACCGCCGAGCTGGTCGAGGACCTGGCGATATCACCGCGGCGATTCGCACAGGGTTCAAACCTCCTCACAAACCCCGCGGCCTATAGGGGGGATTAGCTCGGCAGGAACCTGCTTGTAGTTGGGTTCTCTCTGGTACGAGACCTCGCCGGATATCATGCACGGTTTCGCATTTTTATGCGACACCACGACATATAGTATTTAGTGCTTCAAGCCCCGGAGGCGGATACCGTACCCCGAATGGCTCTCGGGCGTCGATCCATGCAAGATCCCGTATGCCAACTTCCCAGAATTCACCTTCCACGCACTCCGGTGAATAACCCCGTGGCGGCGGTCCTATAGGCTTATTCCCCGGCCTTCCGCGCGGGAGTGCGGGTCGGACACACGACCTCCGAGAGTAGGACTCAGCGCACGCGTGGCGCTTCTGAGGCCTCCGGTCGGTAGCCCAGCCGCCCTCGCGTCACGGCGATCAGCACCAGCGCCAGCGCACACGCGGCTATGGTGAGGTTCAGGTAGCTGCCCAGCACGCTCCGAACCGGGAAGAGCCCGATAAGCGCCGCGCTATAGAAGGTGTTCCACGAGGCGTGGGTTAGGATGGCCATGAGCACGCTGCCCCTCGCGTTGTTGACGACCCACACGATCACGAGGCGGAGGCCCACGAGGGCGAGGGCGAACACTACGAAGTCCAGGACGCTGCCCCTCGGGGGGATGTCGGTGAGCTTCTGCGAGGGGATCAAGTACCCGGGCAGGTGCCACAGCGCCCACAGGCCACCCAGGATGATGCCCCCGAGAAGGGGGCCGTGCAGCCGCTGCAGGCGGGGCTGCGCGAATCCGGTCCACCCGGGCTCCTCGAACAGCGGTCCCCCGATCAGGGCCATGGAGACGAACGCGATAAGGTAGGACAGGGCAAACGGTTGGGCCGAGAAGTCGAACGAGGCCAGGGCACCAGGCCGGAGGACGATCGTGGCGAGCACCATGACGGCCGGGATGCCGAGGATGGCGAACAGGTACCATCCTATCCCGACCCGCCACAGCACCATCCTGCGCAGCAAGTCGCCCACGCCCGCCGCCCCTTCCGTGGCCGCGCTCATGACGAAGCCCGCCAAGGCCGGCCCCAGCAGACCCGCGATGGCCAAATAGCCGACCAGCTGGGGACTCAGACCCAAGACCCCGTAGTAGGTGAGCGGGCCCGGCAGAAACACGAGCCAGGAGAAGACGAAAGCGATGAGGAAGTAGGAGACGAGCGGATGGCGAGCTAGCACGCTAGGGCGCCGGGCAGGCTGTGCGGGGGCGCCGGCGGTGTTCATCGTGTGGCTCCCTTGTTCGTAAAGCATCTTGCATGGAACGAGGGCATTCTAGCACCCACATTCCGCAGTTTCAGAAAGGGACATCGTAGAGTTTTTGGTAAGCGGGACCGAGCAGGCGGAGTACTTGCTCATGTACCGGCCTGAGGTGAAGCACGTGTCGGCCGACGACCCCCGTCAGTGAGCGCACGTAAAGCACATCGATGCCCTCGAAGAACTGGAATACCCACCTCATCGTGGGTTTGGCGCTCGGCTTCCCCGTTTGGTCGGGGATGCTCTGTCCTTTCTCGCCCAGGCGCTTCCTTAGTCGGTGCTCGGCCAGGCGGTACACCAAGAGGCACACCACCATCACGAAACTCAGAGCCACGATGCGCTCGGGTTTCTTGACGAACACCGAGGAGGCCAAAAAGAGCGGATCTTTGAGGAAGCGGAATCCTCTCTCCACGCCACTTTGCCCTTTGTAGATCCGTATCAGCTCCTCCTCGGAAAGTCGAGCGGGATCGAGCACGCTGGTACCTACGATGTAGCGCGCCCGCCGCTCGCATTCGTGCTCGGCGCGTTCCAGGTCGATCCCGAGGGTGGCTTTTATTCGCCATTCGATGCTCGCGGGCCTGGCGTTCTTGCCGGGACGACCACCCTTCGCGTAGCGCGGGCGAGAGGAGAGGGTGCTTTCTTGCACTTTGAGCCACTCGGGCATCCGCTTGGTAGCTTCTCTTAGGGCTTCGCGGGCATCCGCCTCGCAAGCGAACGCACGGTTGCCCAAGCGCCCAAGCGTCTTCTCCCACTCCTCTTGCTGGTGCGCCACTTGGCGCCAAAAGGTCTTTTCGGTTCGCTCGCGGCCTTCCTCACTACTTACCACCACCCAGCGCTCGGTTCCTTGGGGCAACTCCACAAGGTGCGTGTACCAGCGTAGCCGGCCGTCTTCGCTGTGATGCCAGTCCGGCGACTCCTCTGGGTCGATAGCCAAGCGCGCCGCCGTGCTCGTCGCGGGTACGCGGCTCACCCACGCCACCCCCGCCCGGGCGAGCCGACTCATGTTCTCCTCGCCGTAGATCCCGGCGTCCGCTACGTAGATGGAAGCCGCCGCAGCGAAGCTCGGTGCCTCTCTGGCTTCTTCTTCTCCCTCATCCCGCAATTGCTCTCTTAGCGCTTCCACGGCCGCAACCAGCGTGCGGGCGTCCGAGCTGTTGCCGTCCAGGGGATGCATGAACAGCGGCACGTCGCCCTCGTGGGTGGTGGCCAGGGCCAGAGCATCCACTGCTTGAGATCAGCGCGGTGCTCGCGCGAGTAGCCGTACGTCACGGCCAACATCGTCTCCTCGTCACCGCCGGCGCCGCCATCGGTGGCGGGGGCGGCTTCGTACTTCCCGTTCACGGAGAAAGAAGTCGTGTCCACATGCACTCGGGACGGCTCGATGCCGAACGCTCGCCGGGCGCGCAAGGCGATGTCCGCGAACAGGCGCGTAACGTCGTGAGCGTAAAGCCAGTCCAGTGTGCGCCCCAGGCAATCGTCGTTTAGGTCGGCCGCCTCGATGCCCGGAACACCCACCAGACGTTCGACGGGCTTGTTCTCGAAGAATTGGGGGACCAGGTACAGCCTTCGGTTACTGAAGCCTAAGCCGTTCAGCACCATGGCCACGGTAGCCGTACCGACGCTAACTTTCTGGCGCGAGTCCGCGGCTTGGGCGTCAAGGAACTCGGCCAGCCCGATCTCCCGGCACACGGCCGCCACGATCCCCAGGTGATCCAAGCGCTCCGTAACATAGGCAGTAGTAGGTGCCGTCTCCATAGGGTGTCCTCCTTCTCGTAGACACCCACTCTACGAAAAACCACAGAGATACGTCCACCAAACTGCGGAATGTGGGCTAGCAGCCTCGCAAGGTACGATACATATGCCAGGTGAACACTTCCGTTCGAGGCGAACTTCTGCGAACTCCGTTATAGCGAAGTTCGCAGAATACCCCTTCTGGGCATTTGGGTGAATTAGGGCGGGGGTCGGTGCCTCGGTGAACGATTCATCCAGAATTCATCGTCGCCATCTAGTGTGGCCCCAGCTGAAGATAACCCCTTGGGAAGGGAGAAAACTGATGGCTAGCGTTAGCGCACAAGAAATAGTGCAGCGTGCCTACGATCTGATGGGAGCGCCCTACCGACCGTGGCGGTCTGGCAATTCCATCCCCATGTTTCTAGACGACGGCGACTATATGGGTGTTTTCCTGAATGCCGGGCATGAGACAGGGGTTAAGGAGCTCCGCCAGCACCTCCTCCAGGTCGGTGTGATGGGCGTCGATCTAATTCATTACGCACTCATAGCAAATCGCCTATATGAGATGGGGCTCGACTCTGGTGGTACAGGGACGTTCGGCGATTATTTGGTGAACACCGGCAACTTTGACCCGGATACGCCGGGCGAGCGGGGGGCGATAGCACTTCGCCCTTACCAAGGACCTCAGGATGACGGGAGCATAGCGTTGTACGTAGGCCCGCACAAAGTCATACAGGCCATTCCCGGTGAGGTCGTGACGGACCAGTATACCGACAAGCAGACCTACTCATGGGCCTCGCAGGGTCACCCGCGATACCGCTTCACCATTTACGGCTTCCTTCAGGGGGTGCGCTACTAGGGGGTGGTACGAGGATACCGCGAAGGCCCCGATAGGCGAACCTCTCCTAGTTGGCAGAACACGTCAGCGCGTTAAAAACTCCCTTGGTACCGGCTCTTACCCCAGCACGGGCATCGAACACACCGGTTTTTCGGGCTCTCCACCGAGCGAGCGGTCGAGGCGAAGTTCCGAGAAAGCCATCAGGGCGACGTTCGCAGGAGCCCCCTTCTACGAGGTTGGGTAACTAAGGGTAATAGGGGTGGAGAGGAAAATTCATCGGCGATTCATTGGCTTGAGTCAGAGTACTGTGAGTGCAAACGGGTGGTGGTGCGCAGCTTGCGTAAGCACCGTAAAGCCACGACGATCGCAAGAGAGGAGAGCAAACAATGTACGAGATCTTCCCCGTTATAGCCGGCATGGTCCTCGCCCTGCTGATTCGGCTTCTCGAGAGCCCGCGATCGAAACTTGTCGCGCTTGCTGCCGGCAGCGTTGCCATTGGAGCGGTCGTCAGCTTCGTAAGCGGGGAGCTTTTCGTGAGTTGGGCTTTCCTGGCAATCGACGTCGCCTTGGCGCTGGCGGCCGCGACCGCAACCACGGTTCTCGTGTCTGCGGCAGTTAACAGAGCCGCGTTAGGAAAGTAGACGTCGTCGCTGCTGGAAAACGGAGGGCTCAGAAGCACCCGAAAATTCTCGCTGGCTCTTTAGAGACCTGTCGGATACCGTTTCATAAAGTGGGGTGAGAAACCATGTCGCCATCAGATGGAGAGACCTCGCTTCGCCCGGGAATGCCCGAGCGAAGCGCTGTCATAACCGAAAAGTCACTCACGCCCGACCGAGGTGGTACATGGGCTCCTGCAGAGCCGGCGAGCGAGCCCACCACGTACCGCATTTTCAGAACCAGCGAGACGGATCCGTACGAGGCCCCGTTACAGCAGGCGGAGGTTGCCACGCTCGGGCTGGAGCGGTTCGCCGGGTTTGATGACGCTTTTCGAGGGAATGCGCGTAAGGCAGCCAAGCTAGCCATCGCTGATGCAGAGGTCGAAGCCTTCGAAGACATCAAGGATCTCATAGAAATGCTTCCCGCCGAAGGGGACATGACCTCTCATGAGCCTCCCCTAACGACCGACTCCGAATCGGACCGCGTGGAAGAAGAGAATCGAAATGTGCGCGTTCAAGCCTTCCTGTACGCCGCGAGTAGGGAAGATGACAACGACTACCACCTCATCGTGGGACGCGCTACGGACCGTGATCCGATGTATATGACGATGGAGTTGTCCGGGTTGCCCCCGCAAGACAGCGAACACTTCTCCAGACTGGAGGCCGCGCGCGACGCCTACAAGGCATTCTTCGGCGATGATCTGCCCGGGGCTTCGTACGATTTTTACCACCCCCCCATCCCGGTCGAGGTCGAAGGCTCACTATTCTTCGATATGAGTCATAGCTCCGGCTCGAGGCCCGGACCTGCCAGTCTGCGATCCCAAATGCCAACGATATGGGAGATTCATCCCATATCGCGCATAGTTTTCGAGCCATGAGGGATACTCGTCATGTCTCAAGCCCATAAGAAGAACGCTCGTGCGTCACGTACGAGCAACGGCGCAACAGAATCTGCCGAGGTCAAAGGTCGCCCCTGCGTGCCTAACAAGGGGTCGGTTTTGTCGGAGAAAGATTTTACGTCACCTACGGGGAAACGCTATCGCATCACAACGACAGACGAAGCGGACCCGTACGATGCTCGCGGGTGACCCAAGAAGCAGGCCGGTCGGCGAGACAACTCTTCTTGAACCTGGCGCAGCGCCGACCCTATGGGCAAAGGATGCCGCAGAGATGCCAGGTCCTCCCTAAAAGTATTATGAGGAAGAAGCGACAAGGGCGTCCCAGGTGCTTACGCAGCTTCCTGCATTCGCCTGAGATAGTTTCGTAAGACTAACAGGCTAGCGCCCCCGACTACTGAGATGAGCATCGCTAGCGCCCACGACATTAGGGTTGGCCCCGGAGCATGTGACGCTGCCGTTGTTGGATTCGATTGCGTGGATGCTTGAGCTGCAGAGAGTATTTTTTCTCCAGCTTGCGTGGACGTTTCTTGCTGGGTCTGCACTGAGCGTTGGGCAGTTTCTTTCTGATCCTGCACGGCTTGCTTGGCTGTGGCCGCACTGCTGTCTTGCGCATCGCTGCTTGCCTTAATGCCAAAGTACGCACCAACTAGAGTTCCAACTACTCCGAAAAGAGAACCCAACGCTGCAGTAATGTTAGCAGCATTCTCCGAATCGAATACGTCAAGGAAAGCAAATAGCCCCATAACGAATACAAATGCTACGGTTACACTGAAAATAGCATTCCGAACCAGGAAGTATGACCACACTCCGGTTGATCCCGTCTTCTGCTCTCCTTGATCCTCTCTACGTGTCCCTTCTTCTCCGGCCATCATGCCACCTTCTTTCTTCCTCTCAAGCTCCTTTCATGCGGGGGCAGGATAGCTCTCGGCGATGAATTCCCGATGAATTTGGAGGGGTGCCACCGTAGATTATTCACCTCAGTCGCCCAGAAGGTGATCTCTCGGAAGTTCGGGGATCTCTGAAAACCTCAAAACTTACAGGATGGGGGGGTAATGTACTCCCTGGTTACTACAGATAGCAGGGGCACCTCGTGGGCTCGTTGCGTAGGCCTCGCCTATCTGGCCTTTGCCTCCAGGTACTCCACCAGGGCCTGGACGCCAGGCCCCTCGATAGGATCGGTCAGGTGCACCGTGTGGCTGTGATCGGGGTTCGTCACCGAGACGGTGTACCGGAGATAGTCCGCAGCCCCGCGAGGGGGTGGGGTGGTCTCCGGAAGCTCGAAGAAACCCGCGGCCGCGATCAAGCGTTCGAGTTCGTCGGCCTCTTCCGCCGGCAAGTCGTTCGTGTCTATGATCACCGGCTCGCTTCGAGCGGGTAAGTAGACAAATCCGCCATCTATTTCGAATCGAACGCGCATGGTGGTCGGGAGACTACTACATAGGTGGCCTCCTAACCACTACGCGATGAACCCCCGAGCTTTTGCGGCTCAGATTTGTATGACGACGCCCACTTCGCTCCAGGCGTCTTGAACGATCTGCCGTTCCTGACCTTCCGGGAACAGGATCTCCGCATTGATGACGGTTAGCCTGGCAAACTGCACGAACGAAGCGTCGGGTTTCAGCCGCGGGTCGCGCAACGACGCGTACCATATGTGGGCCGCCTTTGTCCCTGCGTACCCGCCCATCCCCGTGGCAGCGAGGTAGAAGGCCCGGTTGGGGATGCCTGAGTTGATGTGCACACCGCCGTTGTCGTCCCAGGTGTTGACGTAGTTGTCCATGTGCGCCGGTTGCGAATCTCCCTCGAAGGCTGTCCCGGGGTCCTTCATAGAGCGTAGCGCTTTCCCCCTGTCCGGATCCGCCCAGATGCCCGCACCGATCAGCCAGTCGGCGTCCGCGGCTGCTTGTTTGCCGTTGTGATACTGCTTGACTAGGGAGCCGTACACGTCGGAGACCGACTCGTTGAGCGCGCCCGATTGGTCCTGGTAGATGAGCTGCGCTTCCTTCTCCGTGACGCCGTGGGTAAGCTCGTGGCCCATTACGTCTATCGCGATGGTGAAGCGGTTGAACAGCACCCCGTCGCCGTCTCCGAAGATCATGCGCTGCCCATCCCAGAAGGCGTTGTTGAACCTGTTGCCGAAATGGACGTGACCATTCAGCGGCATGCCCTGATCATCGATCGAGTTGCGGTGCAATGTCTCCCAGTAGAAGTCGTAGGTGGCGCCGAGGCCATCGTAGGCTTCGTCCACGGCGGGTTCGCCCGTAGCCGCCGCTCCCTCGGTACGTGCCGGGTCACCGGGAAGGCGCTGTGTGTTGTGGCAGTCGAAGATCGTGCGTTGTAGCTGCTTTGCGGCGCCCGTCCCCGCTGCGGCGGCCGGGCTTACCGTAACCGGTGATGCCGTGGCCACTGGCGCCGCCTGACGAATGGCACGTAGGGTACGGAAGGTAGAGTCCGCGGCCAACGTGTCCAGCGCGGCCTGGCGCTGCTCCTCAGTCCCATTTCGCGCTATTTCGCGCAGGATATGCGGCGGCAAGATGCAGAAGATCGAGTGACGATGGCCTAACTGCCGATGCATCTGTGTTCCCCTTTCGTCATCGCTGAACGGTACGTAACGTAGCACGAAAGCATAGGTCGATGAATCGGCGATGAATTTTCTGCAACTTCCCAAAAACCCGTACAGCGGAAGCTCAATTTCTGAGAAACCCCTTCCACCCACTTCGGTGAATAAAGCCCATACCCAAAATCTCTGTGGTCAAGTCCCGAATTTTCTGTAATTTCCTCCAAGCACAGTCCCTACTCTACCGCTCCATGAGCGCTACCTCCTGTGCTTGCCGCTCCTCTCGACGGTGCTCCTTAAGCTCCCGCATGTCCAGGTAGCGTCTGCCCGTAACCCACTCCTCGGAGAACTCCACGGCCAGAGCCGTAATCATCCGCAGGCACGCCTCCGTGTTGGGGAAGATCCTCACCACCCTCGTGCGGCGCTTTATCTCCTGGTTAAGGCGCTCAAGGCTGTTTGTGGTGCGGATGCGTCGGCGGTGAGATTCCGGGAAAGCCAGGCAAGCCAGGCACTCCTCGACGTGCTCTTCGAGGTGGCAGGCGACCTTCTCGTTGCCCTTCTGGCGCCACCCCTCGGCCACCGAGGAGGCGAGCTCGAAGGCGGAGCGCCTGTCCGATGCGGCGAAGATGGCTCTGAGGTCTGCCGCAAGCTCCTTACGCTTGGCGTAGCTCACCATCCCGAGGAGGTTCCTACTGTAGTGGACCTGGCACCGCTGCCGGCTTGCCCCCTGGAAGTGGCGCGAGACTGCCGCTTTTAGGCCCTCATGGTCATCGCAGACAACCAACTCGACACCCCGCAGACCTCGCGCCTTGAGCGAGCGGAACAAATCCTGGTAGGTCGCCTCGCTCTCGGTGTCCGCAACCTCCACCCCGAGGATCTCCCTGAAGCCGTCGTCGCGCACTGCCGAGACGACCAGTACTCCCTGGCTTACCACCCGCCCATCTACCCTCACCTTCTCGTAGCGGGCATCTACAAACAGGTAAGGGTAAGCCTCGGCCTCAAGCCTTCGGTTCCTCCACGCCTCAAGCTCCGAGTCGAGGCGGCCGGCCAGCTGTGAGACGAGACTCTTGGAAAACGAGGTGCCGCACAACGCTTCGGTGACCTCCGTAACCTTGCGGGTCGAGACGCCCTCCACGTACATCTCCATAAGCGCCAAAACGAGCGCCTTTTCGTTTCTCTGGTAGCGGGAGAAGAGGCGGGTGGAGAATGTACCTTCCCTATCCTGAGGCACTAGCAGATTCAGGGTGCCCACCCTGGTCCTTAAGGTCCTCGGCTTGTAGCCGTTGCGCTGCCCGGTGCGTTCGGTGGTGCGCTCGTAGGGAGCGGCTCCCACACGCTCGCTCATCTCGGCCTCCAACAACTCCTGTAGCACCCGCTCTACGATCTCCTTGAGGAAGGAGGGATCGTCCAGCAAGATCCCTTGCGCCAGCTGTGTGTCCACCTTACGATGATCTCGGGTCATCGTCTTACTCCTTTTCGATCGGTTGACTTCGAACACCAACCATCTTGGAGGACGATGGCCCTTCTTTCTAGCGGCTCACCAATTTACAGAACTCACCTTACGCACTAACTTGAGGTAGCCGCAAATCCTGCAACTCCTGCAAAGCTGCTTGAACGGCTTTGAGACGCAGACGGGCACGCAGGGCGAAGTGGTTCATCGACGTTGCG
>JBBPYN010000067.1:0-7083 GCA_038199875.1 Rubrobacterales bacterium | reverse complement strand
TCGGTCGAGGCTCATCAAGATCGGTATCGCGTTCTTCGGCGTCTCCATCATCGCCTGGTTTTTCCGGGAGCGGATCTTCGAGTGGATACTTGCCCCCGCAGGAGACGCCCTGGACGGCAAACTCAACGTGACCTCGGTCACCGAGCAGCTGTTCACCGACATGAAGCTGGCGCTCTACGTGGGCTTCTTACTCACGATCCCCATACTTCTGTATCAGCTGTGGGCGTTCGTTGCCCCCGCTGTCGGAGACATGGGCCGGGCCTTTACGTACACCATCATCTCGTTGGCCTCGGCCCTGTTCATCGCCGGGGTCGCCTTTGGGTATTTCGTCGTGCTGCCTATCGGCACCCAGTTCCTGCTCAACTGGGCCCCTGACCGGTACGAAACCATCATCACCTCGCAATTCTACCTTTCTTTCGTGACGAGGTTTCTCCTGGCCTTCGGAATAGTCTTCGAGTTCCCGGCGGCGACCTACGTAGCCGCGAAGCTGGAGCTCGTCGACGCGCCGCTGCTCAAGAAGTACAGGAAACACGCCATCGTCGCGAACACCATCCTCGCCGCTGCCCTGACCCCTGGTCAGGACCCTTACAGCATGCTGCTCATGGCCGTCCCGATGATCGTGATGTACGAAATCTCGATTCTCATCGCCCGCTACGTCAACCCGACGACAGAGGTCACGGCCCACGAGCTGGCCAGGGACGATGAAGACGACGATCAGGACGAGGACGAAGCGACCGCAGAAGAAGAGGACGACGAGCCCGAGACCAGCGGGTTCGAAGACACCGACGACCCTTCTGAGAACGGGCATGAGCGCGACCTGTAGGGTAGTTCGCAAAGGTCCCTTTGCGAACCGCCCTAGCCCTCCCTCAATCGCGCCTCGAAGCGGCGCATGGAACGTCGGATCAGGTCCTCCACCAGCCTGCGGAAGAAGGGCCTGTGGGCTATGTTGTCGAGCCAACCTGGTTTGATCCTGTAGTCTGTCCATAGCGTCATCCTGACGGCCTGAAGACCTTCCTCCTCTATAAGCCAGCCGCCGCCTCCCGTGGCGCCCTCCACGTAATCCCACTCCAGCCGGCGCGGCGGCCCGACCACCGTGACGGTGCTCGCGACCTCGTGCGTGAGGCCTGCCGCGCTGAGGGTAAACTCCAGCCTGACACCTGGGCGCAGATCTACCGTCTCGACTCCTTCGTCAAGCGCGCGGGAGTGCTTGAGGCCCGCCGCCCACTCGGGAAAACGCCTCACGTCGAGGAGGGCAGCGAAGATCCTCTCCGCTTCGATACCGGAGACCAGGTAGCTCGCCCTGAAGGGCCTGTGTTCCTCAGGCACCACCGATGAGGACCCCAACCGTGTAGAGCAGCCCGAAGACGAGGTGGAGCCCGGCCGTCCGTTTGACGACGGGGTCGAGGCGCCTCGGCGTCGAGTATGCCGCAATGTCGCGCCAGAGCCTGAAGGCGGCGAACACGCTCGGGAATACGAGGGCGCACTCTGGGGGGACGATCCGGAATGCCATCAGGACGGCGACGGCTACGTAAGCTTCGAGCAGGAGGCCGCGGTAGACGAGGATAGCCACCTCCCTGCCGAAGACTATGGGCAACGTCCGCCGCCCGCCCCTGCGGTCGGAGACCAGGTCCCTGATGTTGTTGGCGAGCAGGATCGCGGCGACAGGCCCCCCGATAGGCAGCGCCGCCAGCGGCACGTACAGGGGGAACCTGTCTGCCTGCACGGCGTAGGCTATCACGACGATCAGGACCCCCATGAAGACGAAGACCGCTGCCTCGCTCGCTGGCGTATAGGCGATGGGACGCGGCCCCGCCGAGTAGAGGTAACCCCCGAGCGCCGAGAGGCACCCGAGCACGAGTATGGGCCAGCCGCCAACCGCGATCAGGTAGATGCCGAGAAAGAGCGCGACGGTATAACAAAGGAGCGCGCCCGCAAGGACGCGCCGCGCACTTACCCGGCCACCGACTATCGAACCGGCGATCCCGACCGCCCCAGCCACGTCGAGGCCGCGCCGCTCGTCGTAGAACTCGTTGAACATGTTGGTCGCCGCCTGTATGAGGATGCTGCCGAAGAACATGGCGAGGAGAGGTCCCCAGGCGAAAGCGCCGTCCTTGAACGCCAGCGCCGTCCCGAAGAGCACAGGCACGGCCGCCGCCGTCAGGCTGAAAGGCCTGGCAAGGCGGAACCATTCGTTGAAAACCTGCCGACGCGTCGGGTTCGTCATTCGGGCAATTGTGGAGAGAGTCGCTTGCATTTGCAATCGTTCTGTTCACGGTTTTGAGCCATCAGCCGCCAACTCTTTGCTGAAAGCCGAAAGCTACTGTGGTACAAACGGCAGTCGTGGAAGCCGACCGTTCCAGGGGACTTGCAAGCTCTTATCTGAAGCTGGTCCGGCCCAGACAGTGGACCAAGAACGGGTTCGTGCTGGCCGGGGTGGTCTTCGCGGAGAAGGCTTTCTCGACGACGGCCGTAGCGCACGCGCTCCTCGCCTTCGTGGTCTTCTGCGCCCTCTCGGGCGCCGTTTACGCGGCCAACGACGTGCTCGACGTCGAGGAGGACCGCAAGCACCCGCTCAAGAGGTTCAGACCCGTTGCGAGCGGTGAGATCTCGGCGCGGGCCGCCCTCACTTTCGCCGCCGTGCTCGCGGCCGGCGCACTCGTCGTGAGCTTCACCTTGCTCCCTTACGGCGTCGGGATCGCTGGTATCGCCTACCTCGCGTTGCAGGTCCTCTACACCACCGCCCTCAAACACATGGCGATCCTCGACGTGATGAGCATATCGGGCGGATTCGTCATAAGGGCACTCGCCGGCGTCGCCGCTGTGAGCAGCCCGATCTCACCCTGGCTCATCGTGTGTACGGGGCTCCTTACGCTCTTCCTCGGCTTCTCCAAACGCCGCCATGAGATCGCAACCCTCGGAGAAGGCGCCGTCGTCCACAGGAGGAACCTTCAGGACTACTCCGTCCCGATGCTCGACGAGATGATGAACATCATGATCTCGGCCACCATCATCGCCTACACCCTCTACACCTTCACGGTCTACGAGAGGCAGGATCAGATCTTCATGATGGGGAGCATACCGTTCGTGATCTACGGGGTGTTCCGCTACATGCTGCTCGTCCACCGCGACGGCGGCGGCAACCCTGACACGCTGCTCCTCTCTGACAGGCCGCTCCAGATCGCGCTGTTCCTCTGGCTCCTCGTCATCGGCGCGGTCATCTACGTGGTGCCCTATTGGAACGCCTGAGACGAAACCTAGTCCTCGCCCTGGCCCTCGGCGCGGCCGTCTACGTCGTCCTGGCGATCTTCTCAAACCTCGACAAGCTCGCCGCTGCCCTCGAAAGCTTCGACTACGCCCTGATACCAGCCATCCTCGGCCTCGTCACGCTCTCCTACGTTGGACGCTTTTTCCGCTGGACGTACTACCTCAGGGTCCTTAAGGTCTCGGTCCCGACGGGGATCAACGCGGCGATCTTCGCGTCTGGCCTCTCCATGGCGATCTCACCAGGCAAGCTCGGGGAGGTCTTGAAGAGCGTTTTCGTCCGCAGGGTCTCCGGCGCCCCGATAGCCCGCACGGCCCCAGCCGTCATCGCCGAACGGGCCACAGATGGTACTGGCATGGTCCTGTGGGGCTTCCTCGGCGCCTTCGCCCTGAATTTGCCCCCGTGGACGATGCTGCTGTTCCTCGCTGTCGCCGTCTTCGGCATCGCCGTCCTGCGCTCCAGACGACTCTCGCTCGCCGCGGAGCGCATCCTCGCGAAGCTGCCGCTTGTAAACCGTTTCGCCCCACATCTCAGGGACTTCACCGGCGCGTCGAACGAGCTCCTCGCGACGAAACCACTGGTCGTGGGGACCGCCATCTCGTTTCTTTCCTGGGGTCTTGAGTGTACCGGCGTCTACCTCTGCGCCGTCGGGCTAGGTGTCGACAGGCCTTTCCTGCTCATCGTCTTCGTGTTCGCTGTAAGCTCGCTCCTCGGCGTCGTGAGCCTGCTGCCAGGTGGCATAGGGGCCGTCGAGGCCGGTCTCTACGGCCAGTTCGTCACCGTGGCGAACCTCTCGACCGGAGTCGCCGGCGCCCTGACGCTGCTCATAAGACTGGCAACCCTCTGGTTCGCCACCCTGCTAGGAATCTGCGGCCTTCTCATCGTCCAGCACCTGCTAGGCGACGTATCGCTCGACCCAGATGAGCCACAACAAGCCAAGCCGAAATAGACGTCCCTGTCAGGAAATATCCTGACGCCCGAAGTATGTAGGGGCGGGTTTCAAACCCGCCCGACTCTCACACCATCGTCCCCCTGACGACGTAGCGGACGTTCCAGTTCGGGCCTGGCGTCCAGTAGTCGCCGTAGTCCTCGATGCAGGTCTGGAGGGAGACCGTGTCGGCGCCAGTGGGTCCTGTGACCGAGAGGTCGTTGATCGGGACCTCGAGGATGTCGCTCACGGCGTAGGTGTAGGTGTGGCCGTTGGTGTCGGTCAGGTAGATCTCATCCCCCACAACCAGGTTGGGCAAATTCCAGAACACGTGGTCGCTCGGGGTGCCTGGATAACCGAGCCGGTGCCCGGCTATGTAGGTGTTGGAGCCGGCTACCCACGGGTAGCCTGAGCCGACGTAGTGCCCTGCTCCCTGGGAGAGGCTTGCCTCGGTCGTCCCCTCGACCACAGGGATGTCCGAGATGCCCATCGCGGGGACGCTCAACGTCATGGTGCTGTCCGCGGGGGCAGACGCGGCGGCGGACTCAGAAGCCGAAGCAGACGCTGAAGCAGATGCAGACGCGGAGGTAGAAGCGTCGTCCTTCGGCACCGGCTCGGGCTCTTTGACGGCCCGCTCTATCTGATCCGCCTTCTCCTCAGGCTCACTCTTGTCCGCCGTCTCTGCCGCATCCTTGTCGACGGGCTCAGGCGTGGCCTTCTCGGCCCCAACGGGCTTGATGGCCCTCTCGGCAGGGTCAGCGCCGGCCCCTGAGAGCATTCCAGTGGCAGCCGCCATGCCGAGTACGCCGATGGCGAGTAGCGCAACGACGCCAAGCACATAAAGACCGAGCCTCCCACGGCTGACCCCGAACCATCCCCTCATCGCGCCTCCCCTACTTCTTCTCCCTCTGCCTGAAATCAAGGAGATCCAAACCCTCTACCACCAACAAGTCCTGGCAACGCGGGACCTCAACTGTGACAGGTCGCACTTTAACACCGCCACATAGAAGCCGCAAGAATCTTAACAATCTTGCAACGCTTTGCTCTCAGACCCACCAGGCTGGTGACAGGCTCGGAGCAACCAAGAACACCTGATCCGCGAGCATCGAAAGTCTCGCCCCAGCCCACAACCGTCGGAAGGGCCGTCCCTGCAGGGGCTTCCAGAGGTCGAGCACTCGCAATCGTGTCAGCACATCTTGAGTCCCCCGCAGCCTGTGGCCAATCGTGGGAGTAGCAGGGCGGTGCTGTTGAACTGATTAAACGTAAAATAATATGGTATCGTATATTCAACCAGAATTTTACCAGGATGGAGGGTGAAGTCCCGGATGCACATCGCGCGGAAGTTCGAGCGCCTGTTGGAGGTGTATCTTCATCCGGACGGGCGCAGTTGGAGCGGTCAAGAGATCGACGAGGCGACGGGCGGTATCGTCACCCGCTCTTACGTCACCAACTTGCGGAAGGGAAGGATCGAAAACCCTGGGTTCGAGAAGCTTAGGGCCATTGCAAAAGTCATGGACTTCCCGCCTGAGCTCTGGTTCGAGGAGATGCCCGACTCTTCTACGGAGATCTCTACAGAATCCCTCCCCGGCGGTAGCAGTATCGCCGGCAAGACAAATCGCTTGTTTGACGCCGTCAGGAACGAAAGAACGGGTACGCCTTTTACCAACGCCGAAGTAGCACGCATGAGCCTTGGGGACCTGAGTGAGGAGAACGTCGAACGGATCAGGTCTGGGACACTCACCAACCCATCTATGAACCAGGTAGTCGCCCTGGCAGACGTCTTCGGGGTGCACCCATCGTATTTCCTCGATGCGGGCAGGAAGCCGCCCTTGCTTGATGAAGAGGCGATGCGTATCTTTCAAGACGAGACGGTTAGCGCGATAGCCCACAAGAGTCTGCACCTGCCTGGGCGCGAGAGACAGATGATCCTCAATATCATCCAGCAGTTCGAAGACACGCAAGGGGCAAGTGATGGAGGCTAACGTGCCGAAACGTGGCCCGGTCAACATGCTTTGGGGAGGGATAGAAGCCTTCTGGCGGCTTTTGCGAGACATAGGCGGTGCGCGCTCACAAAACCACGGATCGAGGTCATTGCTTGCCGCCTCAGAGTTTCAGGAGGAATTGGCTATTCTGGGACTGTCGGGAAAGAGGTTTGGTCCCAAAGACTATGCTGATGCCCTCGGGGATTATATGGATATCTCCATCGCTATCCATATAATCCCCGACGACTGGTGCCCTGAACTGTCGCGTCGCCTGGCGATCTCGGGACGCCTTGGGGAATTACGCTATTCGGAGCAATTGACCTTGGCCGCTATATTTGTGTCAGGGAGTCTGCCGCCTTTGGTTCTGACATTGACGATCCTTCACGAGCTCGGGCATCTGGCCGCAGGTGATCTCCTGATCGGGCCTTCCGAGGAAGCCGGCGGGCCTACCCGTGAGCATGTCGAGGGGACGAAGTTTGCGACCTCTTCCACCAGAAAAGGTAAGAAGCTTGCGCGGGGCTCCCCGTTTGCACAGGAGGCACTCCGGGAACGCGAGGCTAACCTTAGAGCTTCGTATGCCCTTTTCGCTGGCTGTTTGGGTGACGACAGTCCATACGCCTACGCTATGTACAGCGTGCTATGAGTGCCGCCCAACACCAGGCTCTTGTGCTCGGCAACGTCAGCTTTGTAGCTTTCGTCTTTGGCATTTGCTTTGTGCTTTCGCCTGGAAGGACCAAGTTCAATGTATTCGCGGCATGCAACCTCGTGTTCGTGGCGGCGATGTTCTACGCTGTGGCCTTGCTCGACCTCTCCGGCGAGCGTACAGAGGTCATCCTGTCTATCATGACGGAGTTGTCTGTCGTACTCACCGTGTCGTGGATCTGTCTCGCCCTGGTAGGCGGTTTGTCCTC
>JBBPYN010000066.1:0-11935 GCA_038199875.1 Rubrobacterales bacterium | reverse complement strand
TCCACGGCAAGCGCAAGGTTGTAGAGCCCGACGATGTGGTGCTCACGGCACACGAGCTTGCGGATAGAGTCTGCGAGGTCTTCGGCTGTACTCATGAGCCTCACCTATCCGTTCCCCAGGAGGTCGCCTGATTGTGCACTAGCGACCCTTCACCCGGATTCGGTATCAGGCCTCGCTTGTCAGTGAAAGGTCTTGGGAGCTATGGGCCGCTACAGTATAATCTAGCCCAGTAAATGCCGATTACGTTAGGTGTTGGCACACGCGCTTTTGGAGGATGCATTGGATAAGAGCAAAGCCATAGACGCCGCCGTCTCCCAGATAGAGCGGCAGTTCGGGAAGGGTTCGATCATGCGCATGGGCGACGAGGAGCGGCAGAAGATCGCCTGCATCCCGACTGGCGCCCTCTCCCTCGACCTCGCCCTCGGCGTGGGCGGCGTCCCAAGGGGCCGCATCGTCGAGATCTTCGGTCCCGAGTCGAGCGGCAAGACGACCCTCGCCCTGCACATAATCTCAGAGGCCCAGAAGGCAGGCGGGCTGGCGGCCTTTATCGACGCCGAGCACGCCCTCGACCCGACCTACGCCCAGGCCATCGGCGTTGACCTCGAAAACCTCTACTTCTCCCAGCCGGACAACGGCGAGCAAGCCCTCGAGATAGCAGACACCCTCGTTCGCTCCGGCGCCCTCGACGTCGTCGTCATCGACTCGGTCGCGGCGCTCGTGCCTCGCGCTGAGATCGAGGGAGAGATGGGCGACTCTCACGTGGGACTTCAAGCCCGTCTCATGAGCCAGGCATTGCGGAAGCTCTCTGGCTCACTCAACCGTTCAGGGACGACGGCCATATTCATCAACCAGCTCAGGGAGAAGATAGGGGTCATGTTCGGTTCTCCCGAGACGACGCCTGGAGGGCGGGCGCTGAAGTTCTATTCAAGCGTGCGTCTGGACATCAGGCGCATCGGGGCGCTCAAGGTCGGCAACGACGCTGTCGGCAACCAGACCAGGGTCAAGGTAGTAAAGAACAAGGTGGCGCCGCCTTTCAAGACCGTCGAGTTCGACGTGATGTACGGGGAGGGCATCTCGCGCGAGGGCAGCATTATCGACGTGGGCATCGAGAACGACGTGGTCCAGAAGAGCGGGGCCTGGTTCGCCTACGGCGACGAGCGCCTCGGGCAGGGACGCGAGAACGCCAAGCTGTTCCTCAAGGAGAATTACGACGTCCGCGAGCGCATCCTCGACGAGGTATACGAGAAGCTAGGCTTCAACGAACCGGTCGAAGAGGTCGCTGACGAGGTCGCCGAGCAACCCGCCGGGCAGGTGTTTTAAGGCACGCTGCGCCCTTCGGGCTCCGCTTGTCAGCACGCTTCGGCCTCGCTTGTCAGGTTGTTGTTTTCGCTGAAGGGCGAGTGGTAGTTGCGGGGCGGATGTGGATTTCTGCAGTTGGAGCGTCGATGCCTGAGATAACTGATGTTCGCGAGCGGCGTGGCAAGGCCAGGGTCTTCGTCGAAGGGGAGTTCTGGGCTGAGCTGGATGCCGGCGTGGCGATCGAATACGGTCTCCGGGAGGGGGCTGTTTTTTCGTCTGAGGAGTTGGACGGGGTGAGGGTTGCGGGGGAGAGGCCGCTTGCGATGGGACGCGCGCTCAACCTGCTGGGGTACAGGGCGAGGTCAAGGGCCGAGATGCGCGAGAGGTTACGGGGTTACGGTTATGTGGAGGAGACCATAGCGCGCGTGGTCTCTCGCCTCGAGGAGTTGGGCTATCTGGACGATGCGGAGTTCGCGCGGCTCAAGGCCCGCGAGAAGGCGCGCAGGTACGGGCCGAGGCGGGTCTCTGTGGAGCTCAGGAAGAGCGGCATTGGGGAGGAGTTGGCGAGGGAGGTCGTCGAGGAGGAGTTCGCGGGGCGCTCCGAGCTGGGGGAGGCTCGATCCGCCGCCGCGCGGCGGTATAATGGGCTTGGGTCCGACGCGGAGGCGCGGAGGGTCTACGGCTTTCTGGTTCGCCGGGGTTACTCGGCGGAGGTATGTGCCCAGGTCGCCCGGGAGTACCGGGAGCCTCCGGAGGGCCAGGGAGAGTCGAGCTAGCTTGATGCCGGGCCGCCGTACCCGCGACGGGCCCGCTGGAAGGACAACCTGTGAGTATTTTGTTACTGGTCCTTGGACTGGTCGTCGGCGCCGCCCTTGGATACTTCGTTTTCAAGTCACGTGTGGATTCCCGCCAGACCCAGGCGAGGGCCGATGCGGGGTCGATTCTGGAAGATGCCGGCCGAGAGGCCGAGACCAAACGCCGGGAGGCTGACCTTGCGGCCAAAGAGGCTGCGCTCCGGATCAAGGACGACGCCGAAGCCGAAGTTCGCACCAGGAGGGCAGAGATCGCGCGCGTAGAGGAGCGCCTGGATAACAGGGATACCGCCCTCGAGAGGCGCGAGGGTGAACTCGACGAGCGCAGGCGCCGCCTGACCGAGACCGAAGAGGAGATAAGGCGCAAGCAAGAGGAGCTCAGGGAGAAGCAGGCCGAGCACCTGAAGGTGCTGGAGGAGATCTCTGGCCTCACCAGGGCCGAGGCGGAGAGGCGCCTGTTCTTCGACCTGGAATCTGAGCTGGAGAGCCGTCTCGGGCAGATGGTGCGCGACAGGACCCTCGAGGCTGAGGAGCGTGCCGACATCGAGGCGCGGCGCCTTATCTCCACCACCATGGAGCGGCTTGCCTCTGACCTTACCTCGGAATCGACGGTCAAGGCCGTCTCCCTGCCCTCAGACGACATGAAGGGCCGCGTCATAGGCCGCGAGGGCAGGAACATCAGGGCTTTCGAAGCCTCGACCGGCGTCGACGTGATAATCGATGACACGCCCGAGACGGTTGTTATCTCAAGCTTCGACCCCGTCAGGCGCGAGGTGGCGCGGGTTTCGATGGGGAGGCTGGTGCAGGACGGGCGCATTCACCCTGGGCGCATCGAGCAGATCGTGGCCAAGGCCAAAAAAGACGTCGAGAAGGAGATGAAGGCCGCCGGACGGCAGGCCCTCTACGACGCGAAGATCTCAGGCGGCATGCAAAACGACCTGATCCGACTCCTCGGCGCCCTCAAGTACCGTACTTCCTACGGCCAGAACGTGCTCGCCCACTCGGTCGAGGTTGCCAACCTCTGCGCCATGATGGCCCAGGAGCTCGGCGCCAACGTGAAGATAGCGCGCAGGGGGGCGCTGCTCCACGACGTGGGCAAGGCGATAGACCACGAGGTGGAGGGCACCCACGCCCTTATCGGGGGCCGCTTCGCGAAGAAGAGCGGCGAGTCAGATGACGTGGTGCGTGCCATAAGCGCCCACCACCACGAGATCGAGATGGAGACGGCCGAGGACGTCCTCGTCGCAACCGCTGATGCGGTCTCGGCCGCCCGCCCCGGCGCCCGTCGCGAGACTACGGAGACCTACATCGAACGCCTGCGCTCGCTCGAGGACATCGCCCTCGGCCACAGGGGCGTCGACAAGGCCTACGCGATACAGGCGGGCCGCGAGATACGCGTGATGGTCCAGCCCTCCGAGGTTGACGACCGCATCGCAGCCAAGCTTGCCTACGATATCTCCAAACAGATAGAGACCGACCTCGAGTACCCAGGCCAGATCAAAGTGACCGTGATCCGCGAGAGCCGGGTGAGCGAGGTCGCAAGGTGAGACAGGGCCCCATGTAGGGGCGGGTGGCGAACCGCCCACGCACCAACCGTGGTTACGTAGATGCTTCAGCCAATCCGAAAACAGCGCTAATGGAGGGCCCCTACAGGGACCTGGGCGCCGGCTTCGCCCGCCTTACAGGCATCGAAGGCGCCCGCCGCGGCCCCTCCCGCATCACCCATGTCGAAGACGCCCTCCTCGAGCTCTTGCGCAACGCCCGCGACGCAGGGGCCACCAGCATCTACGTCGCCTCGACCTTGAGAGACCGCCGCTACAGGACCATCACCGTCATCGACAACGGCCACGGCATCCCCGAGTCCCACAGGGACCTGATCCTCGAACCTGGCGTCACAACCCGCCACCTGAACCCCGTCACCGACCCAGAAGACCCTTCATCCCCCCACGGCACTGGACTCTCCCTCTACCAGATCAGAGCCAGGTCCCTGCAAACCAGCGTCCTCTCCACCTCAGCCCCCACCTCCATTCAGGCTACTTTCGATACAATCATCCTCCCAGAACGCACCCTCCAGTCCGCGACCCGACACTCCAAAACAAACCTCAGGACAACCCTCAAGCGCTTCACCGAAACCACCAACACCCACTCCCCCAGACTCCACGCCTACTACGGACCCCCAGCCCGAATCCTTGCCACCCTCCTACGTCACCGCATAATACCTTCAGGTCGAGATAACTGGCGTCTACGAGAGGAAGCTAGCGCGCTTGGCCTCGGTGTATCCACGAGGAGTGTGCAGAGGATAGTGCGGGGAGAGGTTCGCCCGCTCGAGGACGTTTTGGAGGTGGAGGGGGCCGGAGGGCCGGGGAGAGAGCAGGCAGCTGCGTCTGATGGCGGTGGGCCTGTGCTCGTGCTTGGGGATGAGGACAGGGCACGGATCGCGGATATACTCAGGCGGGCGGCCAGGGCCGGGTATCTAGAGGTCGAAGACCTCAGGGTCGAGAGCCGTCGGGGTGAGATCTCCTTGAGAAGCCGAGTCTACGAGCCGGAGGATGAGTATGAGTAGTACGACAGAAACCGGGCCCACAACACCCATACCTCTCTCCCGAAAGCCCGCAGAGCATGCGGCTTTCGGCCCACTGGATGGCACCAGGACTGCGTGCATCAGGACGTTCGGGTGCCAGATGAACGTACACGACTCTGACCGCATAAGGCGTATGATCCAAGACGCAGGCTACGCAGAAGTCCAGCGCTACGAGGACGCCGACCTCGTGATACTCAACACCTGCTACGTCCGCGAGAACGCCGTTGACCGCGTTAGGGGCCATCTCGGGGAACTCACCCGCCTGCGACGCGAGGGCCGCGTCAAAAAAGTTGCCCTCACAGGCTGCATCGGTGCCGCCGAAGAGTCCGCAAGCCTGCAAAAAACCTACAATATAGACCTCGTCCTAGGCACGCATAATACCTATGAATTGGCCGAGTTTGTGGGGTTACCGACGATGCGGGAGACGTACACGCCTGAGCTACCAGGGACGGATGGGGAGCACAACGCTTTCGTCACGATCATGACCGGGTGCAACTACCAGTGCAGTTATTGCATAGTGCCGACAGTAAGGGGACGTATGGTGTGCCGGCCCATGGGGAGTGTGATCGGGGAGGTCGAGAGGCTCGTCGAGGGCGGCACCAGCTACGTGACGCTCCTGGGCCAGACCGTGGACGCCTGGAGGTACGAAGGCAAGAGGTTCTGCGACCTTCTGGAGGCCGTCTCGGAGAATGCGCCGCGCGTGTGGTTTACGACCAGCCATCCGTCAAACATGGAGGACCGGACGCTCAGGACGATAGGCGAGAGGGATACTATTGTCAAGCGGCTTCATCTACCTGTGCAGTCTGGCTCTGACAGGATGCTGAAGCTCATGCACCGCGGATACAAAGCGGAGAGGTACAGGCGAAAGATCGAAGTGTTCAGGGAGGCGGCGCCCGAGGGCACCCTCAGCACGGACATTATCGTCGGCCATCCAGGCGAGACGGAGGAGGACCACGAGCAGACGCTGAAGCTCGTCGAGGACTGCGCCTTCGACTCGGCCTACATCTTCAAGTTCTCCCCGAGACGGGGCACTGAGGCGGCTGACCTCCCGGGAACCGTGCCAGACGCCGTTGTCGGGCGCCGCTTTCTCGAGGTGCTCAGGCAGGTCGAAAAGAACTCCTTCGCGAGAAACCAGCGCAAGGTTGGGGGTATAGAGGATATCTACATCCGTCACGGCAGCACAGGGGACGGCAAAGCAATCGGCGAGACGTGGAGCGGCCACGCCGTCCATGTGAACACCGACGCTGCTCCCGGTAGCTACGTAGAGGCTGAGATAGAGTCAGCAGGACCCCACGTGCTCTACGCCGGGGATGCCCGATAAAACCGCGCTTGTAGTGTGTGGCCCGACGGCGAGCGGCAAGAGTGAACTCTCGGACGCCCTGGCCGATAGGCTTACTGAGGCCAGGGGCCGCCACGTTCCGACGCTCGTCGTCGATTCGATGCAGGTCTACAGGGAACTGCCCGTGATCACGAACCAGGCACGCAGGCGGCCGGCAGAGCTCGTCGGCATCGTCTCCGTGACCGAGGAGTGGAGCGTGGCCAGCCACAGGGCCCGTGTGGACGGCATAACAGGGTCAGAGACGACGACGCACTTTGTCCTCGACGCGGGGACCGGCATGTACCTCAACGCCCTCCTGCTCGACTTTCCGCTCGCACCCAGGGTCTCCCCCGAGCTTCGCAAACTGGCGCAGGCGCAGGCCGCGGGTGAGCCAAACCCCCGCAGGGCGGCGCGTAACAGGGAACTCCAGCTCTCAGGGGCCGGCGCACGAGGCTCGATCTGGGAGGGAGAGCTACGCTACGAGACGGCCATCCTCTACCTCCGTCCAGGGAGGCCCGAGATCGACGCCTCAATCGCTGAACGCTCCAGGAAGATAACCAGCGAAGGCCACCAGGAAGCCGGCCTACTAAGGGAGATGATCGAAGAAGGGGTAGAGATAAGCCCCCAGGTCATGGACTCCGTCGGGGTGCGCGAGCTCACCCAGTACCTCGCGGGAACTCTGACGCTGGAGCAGGCAGAAGACCGCGTCGCTACACGTACCAGACGTTTTGCCCGACGCCAGATGCGCTGGTTCGATAAGCTGGCGCGAACACTCGAAGGCCGCGCAAAAATTACCGTCGTAGAGGACGGGCACCAGCTGGCTAGTTTGCATAATATGCATGGTATAATCTGGTCATGAACGAGGAGAGGGCGGTATTAGTAGGCGCGGGGGAGACGCGTCACATGGCGGAGTTGGGGCGTCTTGCCGGCACCCTTGGTATTGAGGTGTCCTGTGTATTGGAGCAGAACCGCAGGGACGGTACGGGCTACCTCGGGCGTGGCAAGCGTGAGGAGTTAAGGGAGCTTGTGGAGGAAGCGGATGCGCGCTTCGTGGTAGCCGACGATGAGCTTACCGCTTCGCAGGCGAGGGTACTTGAGAAGGCGTGCGGTGTCTCCGTTGTAGACAGGACGGAGTTGATCATCCGCATCTTCGAGGCGCATGCGAGGGACGCCGCGAGCCGCCTCGAGGTCGAGCTTGCTGACCTGGAGTATCGTCTGCGGAGGGTCAAGGGCAAGAACCCGGAGCTTAGCCGCCTCGGGGGCGGTGGCGTCACGACGAGGGGTCCTGGCGAGCAGCAGCTCGAGTACGACAGGCGCGTCATCCGTGAGCGCATGGCGACCATAAACCGCAAGCTCACGGAAGAGAAGGCCGGAAGGGCCGTCCGTGGAGCCAGGCTGAGGGAGGCGGGACCGCCCACCGTCGCGCTCGTGGGATACACGAACGCGGGCAAGACCACAATCCTGAACGCCCTCAGCGGTGCTGGGAGATCCACGAAAGACAGGCTCTTCGAGACGCTCGAGACCACGACGCGCCTCGTCGAAGGAAGTGCCGCGGATGGGAACAGCGGCGCCGCGCGGCCCGACTTCGTCGTAACGGACACGGTTGGCTTTATAAGGAAGCTTCCAACCCAGTTGGTCCACTCGTTCGCCTCCACTCTGGAGTCCGCCCACGAGGCCGACGTCAGGGTGCTGTGCGCAGACGCCGCAAGCGAGGACCTAGAGGAGGAGATCTCGACCGTCAGCCACACGCTCTCTGAGACGCCCGCGAAGCAGAACGGGTTATCAGGGACGACCATACTTTGTTTGAATAAGGTTGACCTCCTGGGCGGGGAGCGTCTCCGAACGTTGCGCGGGGAGTTCCCTGACGCTGTGATGATAAGCGCCCTCTCAGGGTGTGAGGATCTTCTGGCCGAGATCTACGCCTCCATCGCCTCAGAAAGGACCAGGATGTCCCTGTTGATCCCTCACTCCGAGTACGCCGCCGTTGCCCACCTCTACGGCCTCGCAGAGATCCACGCCCAACAAAACACTCCATCCGGCGTCCGGATGGACGTGAGCCTCCCACGCTCAGCCAAGACACGATACACTCCATACATAACTCCTGATAATACCCCTTAAAGAAGGCAGAGGACCAGACGACACTGAGACTATACCCGCCTCAGGACGCAGTGCGGTCGGAGAGGTCAGAGAAACAGGAAATCTACACTGACCTGTGGTTGCCATCGCATGCGGGCGGGGATACGGGGCGGCCTTACGTGTTCATAAACATGGTCTGCACGGTAGATGGGAGCATTGCCTTAGAGGGGAAGGTTTACGGTATTGGTAACAGCGCGGACAGGCGGGTGATGCGAACCCTGCGATCCAAGGCTGACGCCGTAATGATCGGTGGTGGGACGCTAAGGGCCGAGAAGCTCTCGCTTGGACTAGACGCTGAAGACCCAAGACGCACGCCCCTCGCGGTCGTATTGACCAACACCGGCGACGTTCCCCTGCAGAGCAACCTCGTCAGGGACGAACGCCAGCATGTGCTCGTTCTGCTTGCGGAGGGTGCAGATAAGGGCGCAGAGCGGCGCTTTAGAGATATCGCTGAAGTCAGGCGAGTATCGGCTTACGCCTCTGGGGCCATCGACCTCGCAAAAGCACTGGAGACACTGAAGTCCGATTACAATGTCGAGCGTCTGCTGGTCGAAGGAGGACCAACTCTTAACGACGCCATGATCTCCTCCAACCTCGCCGACGAACTGTTTCTGACCATCGCACCGACACTCCTCAGCGCAAACACCCCGAATACACCACCCATTACGGGCGGCGCTCTGAGGGAACCACGCGACCTCCGACTCCTCTCGGCGTACCTGGACACCGACGAGCTCTTCCTCAGATACGCCCTCCTGTAAATACCCCCACAGTGAGCACCGGCGCCCCCATGATCCCCCCATTTACCAACTTCCGAGAATTCCCGTTATGCGAAGTTCGTCCTGAAATAGGGGCACTAGCCTGTTCCTGGGGATCGTCCCGAGGAACTGCAGGCACGTCGTATAACGGCGACGCCGACTACGCGTACTTAGAGATGTACACGTAGTCGGCTGGCTTCGTCCTCTTATCTGCTCAAGGCCCCTGAGCAGGTCTCCAGGTATAGTTACCCTTCATTGTTGCGAACGGACTCAAGGGTCTCCCAGCCAGAATGCCTGGCGATAAGATCGTCTTGTTTGTGCTTTGGAGTATTATGCGTGGGACTCAGGAAGGGTAGGCAGGATACAATTATTGGATCTTGTCGATGAAGATTGGAATGAGGTCTGGCGCGGTTTGATGCGGGTGGAGCGGCTTGGTGGCATCGGGGACTTGGGAAGTGAGACGTGGCGTACGCTCGAGCCGCCTGGATTTCCTTTCTTCGACTTCGAGTTCTTGCGTGCGCTGGAGCGGTCAGGGAGCGTCGGCAGGCGCAGCGGGTGGTCACCCGCTTATCTGGTTTGTAGCGAAGGGCGACAGGTCCTCGGCGCGCTGTGTCTGTATTCGAAGAGTGACTCATACGGGGAGTACATATTCGATTGGGAATGGGCACGGGCGTACCAGCAGTACGGGCTCTCGTATTATCCGAAATTGGTCGCCGCCGTGCCATTCACGCCGGCGACTGGGCCCAAGTTGCTCGTCCGCCACGGTGTGGACGATGGTACGCGCGAGAGAGTAAAGGGGGCGCTCCTCGACGCGGCGGAGGAGCTGGGAGACCACTACGGCGTGAGCTCCTCGCATGCGCTGTTTGTACCTGAGGCGGAGCTCGGCGATTTCGAGGGACGGGGCTTCATGGTGCGCCATTCCCTGCAGTTTCACTGGCACAACCGCGGCTACGAAGATTTCGAGGACTATCTCGGCGCGCTCTCGGGCAAGCGGAGGCGTCAGATCCTCCGCGAGCGCCGCCAGCTGGACGGGGAGTTGGAGATCGAACACCTCACGGGGGAGGCCCTACTTCCCGGGCACGCCGCGCTGATGCACCGGTTCTACCTCGCGACGCTGGACGGCAAGTGGGGCGTTCCTTACCTCAACGGGGCGTTTTTCGATGAGGTCTTCAGGACCATGAGGGAAAGGATTTTGCTCGTGCTCGCGCGTGACGCAGACGGCAGTCCTGTGGCAGGCGCGCTCTTCTTCTTCAAGGACCGTTCGCTGTTCGGGCGCTATTGGGGGGCAGCCCAGGAGCGGCGTAACCTGCACTTCGAGCTCTGCTACTATCAGGCCATCGAGTTCGCCATCGAGCGGGGTTTCGGGCTCCTCGAGGCCGGCGCGCAGGGCGAGCACAAGCTGGCGCGCGGGTTCTTGCCTTCCCTCACGTACAGCGCGCACGATATTCGGGATCCCGGCTGCCGGCTTGCGATCCGGGACTACGTAGAGTCGGAGAAGGAGATGCTGGCCGGGGTCATGAAGGACTACGCCACGCACGATCCTTACAAAGGTTGACCGCGGGCGCGCCTGCCCCTTCATCCGCTGCCACAAGAACCTGGTCATGAACGGGTTCTGCAGCCTGCCCACATACCGGAAGTACATTCATACTGTAGTGACTCCAGGTCAGACGCGTCACTCGCCCCCATCGGAAATCTATCCAGAATCCCCCATCGGGGGGTGCGCGGGCGTGCTCGCCGCAGCATACTAGCGTCATCGTAACGAGCTAGGGAAAGGATGACTAGACCGCCGACCGGCTCTGATCGCCCACTGCACAGCCGTTGCAGATGTTACCGCCGCGGTGAACTTCGCCCGCGAGAACGAACTGGTGGTGGCGGTACGCGGCGGCGGCCACTCCGTGCCCGGCTACGCGACGTGCGACGGGGGCATCGTCATAGACCTCTCGCCGATTAAAGGTATATGGGTGGAGCCGGAGGCGCGTACCGCCCGCGCCCAGGCCGGTCTCACCTGGGGCGAGTTCGACCGCGAGACTCAGCACTTCGGGCTCGCGGTTACTGGTGGTCGGGTCACCCATACTGGTATCGCAGGCCAAACCCTCGGCAGCGGCAGTGGTTGGCTCGAAAGGAAGTACGGGCTAACCTGCGACAACCTGCTGTCTGCAGAAGTGGTCACCGCCAACGGTGAGTTCCTAAAGGCGAGTGAGAAGGAGAACGAGGACCTCTTCTGGGGCCTTAAGGGCGGTGGCGGCAACTTCGGCATCGTCACCTCCTTCGAGTTCCGGCTGCGCCCCGTCGGACCAATCGTGCTGGGTGGCATGCTCCTGCACCCCTTCTCCAGGGCCGAAGAGCTCCTGCGTTTCTGGCGCGACTACATAGAAGAAGCCCCCGATGAAATCTCCGTCAGCCCCGCGATCCTCACTGCGCCGCCAGCACCGTTCGTGCCGGAGCACATGAAAGGCCAATTGGCCGCCGGCCTCATAGTCTGCTATGCCGGTTCCCCTCAGGAGGGAGAAGAGGCGATCCGTCCCCTCAAGGAGTTTGGCCCACCCGAGGTGGATCTCGTCCAGCCGATGCCCTACACGGTGGTCCAGACTTTAATAGATCCCGCCAACCCCCCGGGGCGGCGCAACTTCCTCATAGAACCCAAGGGTCATGCGATAAGCCAGGTCGGAGAGAACGAGACCGCCATTGGAGGTAGAGACGCGGCCCACACCCTATACGCCTTCTCGATGTGGGAGAACCCCTCAGAGGACGACACCCACATCACCTGGACGCGCGGGCTCATGGAGGCGATGGACCCCTTCACTACCCCTGGCGTATCCCTAAACTTCACCAGCGACCAGGGACAGGATAGGGTCAAGGACTTCTTCGGGCGGGACGGCAAGTACGAGCGGCTGATCGCGCTGAAGAACAAGTACGACCCAAACAACCTGTTCCGCCTCAACCAGAACATAAGGCCGGTGGCCCAAAGCGGCGCGACGTCGTAGAACCCGGTACTAACCAGGAATGGGTGGGTCATACCGAATCCGGCTGAAGG
>JBBPYN010000065.1:0-23211 GCA_038199875.1 Rubrobacterales bacterium | reverse complement strand
GTCATTGCGATCGTTTCTCCTCCAACGCTCGCACGATACCCCCCCCCACGGCCGCCGTCTTCTACGAAACGCCACCCCACCAGCGCGGTTCGTTTGCGGGCGGTACGCCACCCCCCCCTACAGCGCACCTTGCGAACCGCGGCTCATCCTTCTGGTGGAACGCTTTAAGGCTTGCTCGCGGTTGTGATCTGGGCTGGCGTTTGTCCCACCCATCGCTTCAGCGATCTGGTCAGGTGCGGTTGATCGAAGTATCCTTCCTCGTGGACGGCGTCTGGGATCGAAACGCCACGCCGCAGGAGTGCAGCCGCTCTCCCGGCGCGTTCGATACCACGGATGCGGCTTTGCGACAACCCCGTTGCCCGCAAGAACCGATGCCGCAGCGTCCGGGGCGACAGACCTTGCGGCCTCCCTTCCAACGCGGCGTTCACGATCGGATCCCGAACCAGCACGCCGTCGCGAACGAGCCTCTCCACGAACGTATCCACGTTCTCGTGGTCGGGGAATTGCCACGCAGAGCCCCCGAGCCAGAAGGACCGATCGGCCGCGCCAGGCAGGACCGTCTCTGTGTCAAGGAAGTTCATCGCGGGCAGGTGGGGCATAAACGTGCCGAGGCCGAACCTGACCCAGAGTATCTCGGCGCCTTCGGTCCAGGACGCGACGCCGGACGTCGTCCACGGTCCGACGACCAACATCCGCGCGTTGCCATCCTGCCTCGTGACGACCATGTGCCAGCGACTCTCGGCAGGACGGATGGCAGAACCGTCGCGCGCGGTCCGCCCGTGCGTGATACTTTCCACGTAGGGCGACTCTGACGATCTCTGCTCGTAGAGGATGCTCATGTTTGTGCTCCCCCGGTCCCCGGTCGATGAGGTCCATCCGGCGGCCCGATATGTTTATTGTACGGGCGCCCGGAGGAAGCCCAAAGGGTTTTCTTGCAACCACGTTTTCGGCTGAGGAGCTCCGGTTCGGAGGGATTTTCCTCGGGTTGGGCGAAGGCCGCGGATTGTCTGTACTGAAGGAGGCACTAGAGATGCGCGGGGGAAGTCCATCTATGCGCGGACGGCGGCGGAAATGAAGTCCTGCTCGGCGATGCCGAGTACGTTCGAGGACGCATGTTCTCGTGCCCTGGGGCACCGTCCCTGCTAGCCCACCCGGTCCGCGAGGAACTCCTCCCAGGTCCGGTGTCCAGCGTCCTGCTCGGGAGCCAGGTTACCGCCGGCCCGGAACTCGCGGGCGGCCTTGCCAGGCAGCCAGACAGGCACGATCGGCCTGCGCCGCTGAGCGGCCCGAAGGTAGCCGCGGAGCAGCTCGGCCGCGCCGTACACCCGCGGCCCACCCATGTCTGGCACCAGGCCAGCAGGCTTCCCGAACGTGAGCCCGACGAGACGGGCAGCCACCTCGTCGGCCTCGACCGGTTGGACCCGGAAGCCGGCAGGGAGTGGTACGACCGGCAGCTTCGCCATCTGCTGTGCCACCGTCAGCATCAGGTCGTGGAACTGGGTGGCGCGCAACGTCGTCCACGGCAGTCCCGAGTCTTCGACTACCCTCTCAGCGGCCCACTTGGACGCGAAGTAGCCGAACATGGCGCGGTCGACCCCGCTGACGACCGGGATCCGGTCGGCGCCGACGACCGAGATGTACACCAGGTGCGGCGCATCTGCCCGCGACGCAGCAAGCACCAACTTTCTTGTCTTATCCTCGTCGCCCTTGGCGCTGCCTGCGAGGTGCACGATGGTCTCAACCCCCTCCACCACGGCCCCGATTCCCTCACCGGTGGCCAGATCGCCGGTCATGAACTCGACGCCTTCCTCCTCCTCATGGCTGTGGCGGGTGAGCACCCGTACGTCGCAGCCGGCGTTCCGCAGACGCCTGACGACGAGCCGTCCGAGCGTACCTGTGCCGCCGGTGATCAGGATGGGGTCTGTCATGGTTCCTCCTGACATGATCGCTCCCTTGTAGGGGTCTCGAGGTGCCTTCACTGGATCGTGACGCTCAACGTACGGGTTTGGATCCCGACCTTCTCGTCACGTTGGCAATGTTTCGTCCGTCACTACTACAATGACGGATAACGACGAGAGAGTGTGACAGATGCAAGAACGCGACTTGATGGCTGAGCAATTCGAGGCCAACCGGACCCACCTCAGGGCAGTGGCCTACCGGATGCTCGGCTCAATGAGCGAGGCGGACGACGCCGTCCAGGAAGCCTGGCTCCGGCTAAGCCGCTCGGACACAAGCGGCGTCCAGAACCTGGGCGGTTGGCTTACGACCGTAGTCGGGAGGGTGTGCCTGGACATGCTACGCTCGCGCAAGTCGAGGCGCGAGGGGGACCTGCGCCTGCCCGAGCCGATCGTGAGCCGAGAAGGTGGGATCGACCCCGAGCAAGAGGCGCTTCTGGCCGACTCGGTGGGCCTCGCGCTGCTCGTGGTACTCGAAACGCTGACCCCCGCAGAGCGGCTCGCTTTCGTGCTGCACGACACCTTCGGCGTGCCTTTTGATGAGATCGCTCCCATCGTGGGTCGCTCCCCGGTCGCCTCACGGCAGCTCGCGAGCCGCGCACGCCGCCGGGTGCGGGGAGCGACGGATGTTCCTGACGCCGATCTCGCCCGCCAGAGGGAGGTCGCCGACGCCTTCCTCGCCGCTGCGCGCGACGGCGACTTCGAGGCGCTACTGGCGGTGCTTGACCCTGACGTCGTGCTGCGCGTGGATCTCGGTCCCCTGCCTGCGGACGGCTCGAGGGAGGTTCGCGGGGCGGAGGTGGTCGCCGGCCAGGCACTTACTTACTCGCGGCTCGACCTGCGCATGCAACCGGCGCTCATCAACGGCGTCGCCGGGTACCTCTCGATGCGCGACGGAGAGCCGTTCTCGGTCGGGGGCTTCACGGTCAGGAACGGAAAGATCGTCGCGATCTACATCCTCGCCGACCCAGCGCGCCTGAGCAGGCTCGATCTCTCGGTCCTGGACGACTGAAGTCCGGCGCCGCGGCTTTAATCCAGCCGGTAGACCCGCTCGGCGTTGCGGTGCAGGATCAGCTCGATCGTCTCTCTCTCGAGGCCGAGGTCCATGAGGGATAAGGCGTTTGCCTCGATCCCAGGGACGCCAGGCCAGTCGGTGCCGAAGATCATGTTGCGGGCGAGCTTCTCGAAGTCGTAGTTCTTGTAGTAGTCGGGGAGCTTTTTCGGGGGAAGGCCTGAGACCTCGATCCAGACGTTCGGGCGCATGAGCGTGATGAACGCGGCCGCGTCGTACCACCAGCCGCGCCCGCCGTGGGCGAGGACCACGGTGAGGTCGGGGAAGTCGCGCACGATGTCCTCTATAAGGGCGGGATCGGCGTACCGGTTGGTCGAGCCTGGGAATACGCTAGTGCCGCAGTGGAAGACGACGGGGAAGCTCTCAGCCTCGCAGAAGGCGTAAGCCGGGTAGAGCATCCGGTCGTTCGGGCTGAAGGAGCCGTGGACGGGGTGAAGCTTCAGCCCGACGGCCCCTAGCGAGATTTGCCGCCTCAGCTCGTCGACGAGCGGGTAGTGCAGGTGCGGGTTCAGGTTCGCCATCAGGCGGAAGCGGTCGGGGTTGTACTCGAGGATCGGGACCAGGTCCTCGACGGGCTGTATGCCTGTCGACTTCGGGCTGTACTCGCAGAACAAGATAGCCACGTCCACGCCCTCGCCGTCCATATATTCGTCGAAGCGCCCGGGGACGATCGTCCCATCCTCATCGTAGAGCTCGAGCAGGGAGGGCGACCCGTAGCGGGCCGCCCACTCCCGCCACGAGTCCTTCAAAGTGGGCAAACGCGCCGCGTGAACGTGGGCGTCTACGAGAGGGATGTCTTCGATCACGACTTTCTCCTTTACGAACTGGTCAGGGCCTCGCCGTAGAGTGCCCGCAGCTGGGTCTTGCCGTCTGCGGCCAGAGGATAAGCCTTCTGTACCCCGCATTGCGTGTGGTGCCGGGCACCTTGACCCGCGGCCGGTTACCCTTGGCGGGCTCGCGACTCCTCGCGGCGGAGCGGAACGACCTTCTCAAACAAGTTCGTCTTCTTGCCTGGGCACCTCGCCCCTCTCCTGGGGTATCCCGTCGTCGCTCTTGGGCATGTCTTCCGCCGTCTCCTGCCCGCGGAGCTTGTAGCGTTGGATCTTACCCGTCACCGTCTTCGGTAGCTCCTCGATAAACTCGACTATGTGCGGGTACTGGTACCGTTTGAGGTTCTCCTTGCACCAGGTCTGCAACTCCTCTGTTAGCTCCCCGGTGCCCTCGTATCCATCGCGCAGTACCACGAACGCCTTCACGCGGGTCAGGTCGTCCACGGGGACGCCTACTGCGGCGGCCTCGATCACGGCCTCGTGATTACCAAGCGTGTCTTCCACCTCTACCGGGGAGACCCAAAGGCCGCCGACCTTGATCATGTCGTCCGAGCGTCCCTCGTACCAGTAGAACCCGTCCTCGTCTACCCTGTACCAGTCACCGGCGAACAACCACTCGCCCTGCATCGTCGCCTTGGTCTTCTCATGGTTGCGCCAGTAGTACGCCGCCGCCGAGTCGCCTTTCACGGAGAGGTACCCGGCCCCGCCTGGCTCCACTGGATGTTCTTCCTCGTCGAGGATCTTCGCCTCATAACCTGGCACTGGTTTGCCAGAAGATCCCGGCTTGAGCGACTCGGGCGTGTTCGACACGAAGATGTGCAGCATCTCGGTGGAGCCTACGCCGTCAAGGATGACGGAGCCGAACGTCTCTTTCCAGCGGCGCCAGACGCGCGCCGGCAACGCCTCAGCCGCCGAGGCGCACAGCCGGATCGAGGAGAGGTCGTAATCCCCTGCCCCAGGATAGTTGACCATCGCGTTATAGAGCGTGGGCACCGAGAAGAACAGCGTCGGTTCGTAGCGCTGGGCGGTCTCCAGGATCACCTCAGGCGTCGGCTTGCCCGGGTACAACACCGTCGAGGCCCCTGCCCAGTAAGGGAAGGAGATGCCGTTGCCTAGCCCGTAGGCGTGGAAGAGCTTCGACGCCGAGAAGCACCTGTCTGACTCGGTGACCTCGAGCACGTGCCGCGCGTAGGTCTCACACGTGTAGTTCATGTCGTGGTGTAGATGGACCGCGCCCTTCGGCCTGCCCGTTGAGCCCGAGCTGTAGAGCCAGAACGCCGGGTCGTCTCTGTGCGTCGCCGCTGGGGAGAGTTCGTCATCTCCTCCTTCGAGCAGGTCATCGAAAGCGAGCGCCCCATCCACCCGGCCGTTCGCGTATACGATCCGCACCGGCTCCCCGAGGTCTCCCGTCGCCTCACTGATGTGCTTGTGGTACATCTCTTCGGCGATCACGACCCTGGCGCGGCTGTTCTCGGCGAAGAAACGGTAGTCGCCAGCCCCGAGCAACGTGTTGACGGGAATGGGGACGGCCCCGATGCGCATCGCGGCGAAAAAAGCGACGGGGAAGGAGGGCGTGTCGTTCAGCACCAGCAGGACCCTGTCCTCCTGCCCCACGCCCAACTCCGTTTTGAGGGCGTGGCCGAACCGCGCTATGCGGCCGGCGAGCTCGCCGTAGGTCACCTCGTCTTCGCCGAAGTAGATGGCCACCTTCCCGGCCCTGCCAGCCTCCAGGTTCTGGTCCACGACGACGCTAGCGTTGTACCACTCGGGTACCGTGATCATGGTCCTCACTCCTCCTCGATAGAGCGCCCAATTACAGGCGTCCCCGCACGACGATCAAATGTCTTCTGTTCCGCATTCCCTTTGCCCGCCCACGGGCATGCGTAACGGATGCTACTGTCGCACGTGTCCCCGGTCAACCGCGGGGGTCGGCATTACCGAACCGGGTCCTTGCGACTGGGTCGGCGCGGTCCTAATATTGGTCGAGGTCTTCATAGCATTCGATCTGCTGTGGGAAAAGAGGAGGTAGGGCTGTCGTGACGGTCGCACATCTGGGGCACGCGGAGTTGAGGGTAACCGACATGGAGCGGTCGCGGTGGTTCTTCACCGAGGTCCTCGGCCTCTACGTCAGTGAGGAGACCGAAGAGAAGGTCTACCTCAGGGCGTGGCAGGACTGGGATCATCACACTCTGATCCTCACCAGGAGTGACCACCCAGGCGTCGAGCACGTCGGCTGGCGGGTGGAGAAGCCTGAGGATCTCGGGATGCACGAGAAACGCCTCAGAGAGTTGGGGCTCGACTACCATTGGACCGAGGGCGGAGAGGAAGCCGGACAGGGCGACGGCCTGCGCTTCATGACGCCTGGCGGGATGCCTTTCGAGCTGTACTGGGAGCGCGAAGCCTACGCCGAGCCCGAAGGGAGCCCCCTCGCCTCCAGGCTGCCGAGCCACCCGCAGAAGTTCGCTTCCAGGGGCGTGGCTCCCAGGCGCTTCGACCACATGAACTTCCTCGTAGATAAGCCTGGCGAAGAGCAGGAGTGGATGACGCGGGAGCTCGGCATCCACCACCGCTACTACGTGCAGAGCGAAGGCGGGGACAGGCTCGCCTCCTGGCTCTCGCGGACGAGCATCTCGCACGAGGTCGCGGTGCAACGCAACCGTAACCAGAACGGCGCGCTCCTGCACCACGCGGCCTACTACCTCGACTCGCCCGACCAGTTGCTGCGGGCTGCCACTATTCTGGCCGACAACGATATCGAGGTGGAGTGGGGGCCTGGCAACCACGGCACGAGCGGGGCGCTGTTCCTGTACTGCTTCGAGCCTTCCGGCAACCGCATAGAGGTCTGGACCGGCGGGTTCCTGATCTTCGCCCCTGACTGGGAGCCCATAGGATGGACCCAGGAGAAGGCGGAACTCGCCTACGAGTTCTGGGGCTCTGCGATGCCAGATACCTATCTCACCTACGGCACCGCGAGCCACTTCACCAACGTGCCCACGCGTTCGGCCTCCACGCCCGGTTAGGCAAGGTCTTGCAAGGAGACGATGTAATCGCGGCGGCCCGATCTCTGGCCGCCGCTGGCCTGGTGACCGCCTTCGGCCACGTCTCCGCCCGCACGGGTTCTGGCGAAGGGCAAAGCGGCTTCCTTATTACCCCGCCCAAGCCTCTTGGCTCCTTGAGGCCGGACGAGCCCATGCAAGCGGTTCCGCTGACAGGAGATTGTCTACCTGACGGGGTACCGAAGGAGGCCTGGATACACCGTGCCATCTACGACGCCCGCCCCGACGTAGGAGCCATCTGCCGGGCGCAGCCCCCTGTCACGACGGCCGTGGTTTCTGGTGGCGTGCCGATACGCGTCCTCCATGGGCAAGGAGCATTCCTCGGACGGGAGGTCCCGGTCTACGGCGACGCCCGCCTCATACGCGAACGCGAGGCGGGCGAGGCGCTGGCGCGGAGCCTGGGCGACGCTGGAGGCGTCGTGATGCGTGGTAACGGGGCCGTCACGGTAGGCGCTGACGTCGGGACAGCCGCCGCGAGGATGTGGGTCCTCGAGCGTTCGGCGGAGATGAACCGCGACGCGGCGTCGGCCGGCTCCCCTGAGCCCCTGAGCGATGAAGAGTTCGCCTACTGGGAGTCGGTGAGCGAGGAAATCCTAACGAGAATCTGGGCCTATTTGCGCGCTAGCGGGTAGAGAACGGATGGGCAATCCGCCCGAACCGTTCAGAAACCCGAGAACCGTAGCAGGTCGTAGACGTCCTGCCAGGTCATCTCCCCGAGTTGCCGTACGCGGCCGACCGCGCTCCTGTTCTCCCGGCGCGAACCCGACGCATTCATCCGTCGATGGACTCGGCCTCACTGACCAGGTTGCCTGTGCGGACGTCGAGCACGCCTGACCACGTGAGGCGGGGGCCTGGAAGGAAGTCGGCGGTGAGGAAGAGCAGGGAGTAAAGGGCCTCAGAGAACGGGTAACCTGCGCGCTTGAGGCGCGCCTTCATCTCCCTGTTTGTAGAGAGCGCCTGCTCGAACGGGCCTGGCGACATGATGCCAGCCAGTGGGAGGGCGGCCTCCCAGGCGACGCGTCCGCCGCTCGTCAGCGACATGCCGCCTCCAAGGCCCCGCACTCTAGACGCGGCGAGGGCCATATCCTCCTGGTCCCGGCCGAGCACGAGGAGATGTCCGGTCGACGTGGCGGTCGTGGCGAAGCCTTCGAGGCCGCCTGCGAAGTTGCTCACGAGGGCGCGGGAGATCCAACATCCATCCCTGGTAATATGCGCCGCGCGCAAATACCCATCAGGCAATCTGTCCGCCTGGGGAGCCTCCTCCAGGCGGGTAATAACGTCTGAGACGAACTTTATGACGGGGAGCGCCTCGCCAGGCCTTGCGCCGTAGAGAGAGGCATCTTCGAGCCACTTACCCTGCCGGAACTCCAGCCCTAGCCGGAGGGGCTCCCAGTCCATGCCAGGCATCTGCCCGGCGAGCTCGCCATCACGGGCGGCCACCCTTCCCCCGGCCACGACCGTCTGCGGCCTGAACGAGGAGAGGTCGGGGAGGAGCACGAGGTCGGCGAGGCGGCCAGGGGCCACGCCGCCGAGATGGTCGTCGAATTGCAGGTAGGTCGCGGCGTTCAGGGTGGCCATCCGAATGGCCTGTATCGCGGGCACGCCAGCTTCGACGGCGAGCCTGAGGAGACCGTCGAAGTAGCCATGCTCAGCGATGGCGTCTGGCGATGCCCCGTCGGCGGTGAAGAGGACGCGGCTAGTGTCGATCTTCTCCTCCGTGATGACACGCAAGAGCTCGGGCAGGTCCGGCCTCAAAGAGCTGTGCCGCAGGGGCGTCCAGAGGCCGAGCCGGATGCGCTCGATGGCCTCATCTGCGGTGGTTGCCTCGTGGCAGGACCTCAGACCGGCGGCTGTGAGGGCGGCCAGCTTCGCGCCCCGCGCGCCTGTCGTGTGCCCGTCGGCGATTAGCCCCCTGCGGTGGGCCTCGGTAATCGCCGCCCCCAGAGGAGCTCCCTCGCTCCCCAGGAAACGGGCCCAGGCAGGTGCCTCGCCGACCCCCATGACAAGCGGGTGGTCGAGAACCTCGCCGAGCCGCCCGGCGTCGAAGTAGTCCTCGTCGCTAACCGGGATCGGCGACGCCGGTTCAGGTCGGGCGTACCACAGGATGCGCAAAGGGAGCCTGGCGCAAGCGTCCATGACGGCCCGGCTCGTCTTCGCGCCTCCGTGCAAGGAGAAGACCAGGTCGTCGGAGACGATGGTTGTGGTGCCGCCAGGCAGGATGGCCTCGGCCAGGCTCGCGGGGTTGTAGTAAAGGTAGGCGTGGGTGTGCGGTTCGATCCAACCGGGAGAGACGTAGAGTCCCCGCGCGTCAAGCACCCCGGTCTGGGGTCCTACGGCCTCCTCGGAAGGGCCGACGTAGGCTATGCGGTCACCCAGGATGGCGACGTTCGCCTCGATGAGTTCCCCTGAGTAGACGTTGACCACCGTGCCGCCACGCACGAAGAGATCCGCCTTCTCCTCCCCGAGCGCCACCCGCATAAGGCGCCGCCGCTCCCCTGAGGTTGGCCTGGCGCGCAGCCTTGTAGCGTCGTCCGTACTCAAAGCAGGCCGGCGATCTTGGAGAAGCCGCGCGAGCCCAGGCCGCCGTCTGAGTTGATGATCCCACCTGTCACGCCGCGGGAGTGGCTCTCGTCCGCCAGGTAGAGGTAGGCGCCCACGTGGTCTTCCGCGGCAAAATCTAGCTGGAGGGGGTTGATGGATTTCAGCCCTTCCCTCATCTCCTCGGTGCCTAGCATTGGTCTCTGCTCCAGGCTCTCGAGGCCCCCTATAGGGGTTGCGGTTCCGCCAGGCGCCACGCCGTTGACCCTTACCTTCGGCGCGAGCTCGTAGGCCATCTCGACGAGTAGGCCGCGCACGGCGAACTTGGAGGCCATGTACAGCGGCCCTCCCCCGTCCGGGTAGAACGCGGAGTTCGAGAGCGTGTAGACGATGTTGCCCCCGGACTCCACGAGCGCGTCCATGCTCACCTTCGTGGCGAGCACGTAGCTCTTGACGTTGACCGCGAAGATCTCCTCGAACGCGGCGTCTATCTTATCCTTCGGCAGTCGCTTCATCTTGGCCTGGTTGTCCCAGAGCCCCACGCAGCACACGAGCGCGTCAAGCCCGCCGAACGCCTCGACGGTCTCTCCGAACACGGCCTCGTTTGCCTCCAGGCTGGTCGCGTCGCCGCGAACGGCCACGACGTTCTCGCCCAGACCGTTGAGTTCCTCGACCTTCTCTGGCGAGATGTCGAGCACGCCGACTTTGGCGCCTGCAGCGGCGAAAGCCTCTACCACGGCCAGGCCTATCCCGGAGCCGCCGCCCGTTACAAGCGCGACCTTCCCTTCGAGGGCCACTAGTGCGAGCCCCGCGGCCCGTAGGGCTCTTCGATGAGCTTCGAGAGGGTGTCAGGAGTCTGCCAGGTCAGGCTCTCGAGCAGGGGCGGGTCGAGCAGGATCTGGTAACCCAGCCTGGGCGCGAATACCTCCAACCGCGCCCCACCCCTCACGCGGACCTTTCGAACGAGCGTGTAAGCGAACTCGTTGGCGAACTCGGTGTACTCGGCCTCCGACTCGACCTCAGCGCCTTCTGTGCTCTGGGCGTTCGCGGTCTCGGGCGGGTCCTCGAGCGTATCTGTGAACGTCTGCGGAGTCTGCCAGGACAGGCTCTCTATGTTCAGGGGATCCAGGTACACACGGCGGTCTTTCTCAGGCGCGTGGATCTCCAGCCGCACCCCGTTCCCCGTGCGGACCTTGCGCACCCGCGCGATCGCGGCCTCGTTGCTGATCTCAGTGTACGCGTCCATTTGCCTCCCTACGGTCGGCGGCTTCAGTCTAGAAAAATACCGAGAGGTTGTGAGTCATCACGACGGAGTGGTCGAGCAGGATCTCACGCCGTCTGAGCCTCAACCCGTCTTCTTCCCTGCGCAACACGTCTCTGCGCTCGGCTGAGAGCAGGTCGGCGGTCGGGTCGCTGCCCCGCGAGCGGTAGAGGAGCAAGTTGGACTTCACGGCCACCTCACCATCCTCATCGCCCCCGGCGACCCTGACGTTGGTCACGAAGTGGCGGGTGCGTGATGGCGGGTCTTCGGCCCACGCGTACTCGGTCTCGAGCCGCCTCACACGTAGCTCGAGGCTCCCGTGTGTCTCCTGGAAGTAGAAGGACTCGTCGCTGAAGCCCGTTCCCTCACCACGCTCGCGGTTCTCGCGCACAGGCATCAGGTACTCCACGTCCTCTGTAATGCACGACTCAAGCCACTCCCGCTCGCAACGCTCGTCGAGTAGCTCGGCCTCGCGCATCAGGAACGAGTAGACCTCCCAGTACGTCTCCAGCGACGTTTCGATCATCATCGCCAGCCCCCTATGCCATCAGGTGGTCGAAGTACGTTTGCCAGAAGTGGCGCTGGGCGAAGTCTATGTAGTTCTTGGGGTAGGCCGTGCCTGGCCCTGCCCACTCATCTTCTGGAATGGGATCTACCTGTCCGGCACCGGCCGAGTAGTTGAGGTAGTGCGAGCCAGACATCGCCCCTGCGGCGACGCGGGTCGTGCCGCTCCAGTTCTCCGCGTCGTCCTGTTCCAGGGTGCCAGACGCCCCGAAGGTCGAGAGGTACGAGCGGTTTGAGGCCCTCTTGAAGTCTTCTGGCGCGTCCTTCTCCACGAGGCACCACGACCACACCTCCATCTTGCCAGGCCCCATCGGTTGCCAGACGCGCAGCGTGACGTAGGGGACCGACCTGCCGCCTGGCTCTATAGACATCGAGGAGTGGAGCAGGCTCGTGTTCGGGAAGATCGTTGCGTTCAAGGGGAGCACCGAGTTCTCCTCGATGAGGGCGACCTGGTCCTCGTTCAGGCTCTCCTTCATCGAGTCAACGATGCTCTGGGGGTAATTGAAGTAGCTGCCCGGTTTGAAGCCCATAAACAGGCACCCGTGCGACCCGGCGAGGATCTGCACGCCGTCCTTGAGGTAGGCAGGGCTCTTGACACGCATGATGCCGGCCTTGATCGTGCTCATGTGCGTCGACTGCGTATGGTACCCGTCTCCGATAAAGTTCTCGGAGGCGAGCTTCCAGTCGGCGTGCATCACCCACCGCTGGGGGGGACCGACGACCTCCATGCCGGCGGAGCTCTTCTTTAGGTAGAAGTCCAGATACCAGCCCATGTCCCCGATGTGCTCCTCCAGCGGCTGGACGTCGCCGTCGAGGCTCGCGAAGATCATGCCCTCGTAGATGCCAACCTTCGGCGCTGGCGTCATGGCCCATTCGTCCTTGTCCAGCCCCTCTGGGCCGTATGCCTCCTTCTGGAAAGGGACCCCGTTGAGCTTGCCGGTATTCTTGTAGGTGTAGCCATGATAGGGGCAGCGGAAGTGGCTGGCGTTACCCGCGTCAGAGCGGCACAGCTGCATCCCGCGGTGGCGGCACATGTTGAACAGGACGTGGATCTGCCCGTCCTCGTCCCTGGCGACTATGAAGCTGTCGTCTATGATGCGGCGCAGCACGTAGTCGCCAGGCCAGGGGATCTCGGACTCATGCGCCAGAAAGACCCAGGTCTTCTGGAAGATCTTCTGTGCCTCCATCTCGAAGATGGCTGGTTCGTTGTACACCTTGGCGAGGAGCTTGCTTTCCTCATCGAGCGCTCGTTTGGCCTCCCGCAGGACCTCGTAGGTCTCCTGCGCACGGGTTTCTTCTATCACTGCCCCTACTCCTTCTCGACGAGTTCCTTCGCCCATAACAGTCTACTTCCCTGCATGTACCGGTCAACCCTTACGTTCGGTAACACCGAACATACTGCTTGTTCGGAACCTTCAAGGAGCCTATAGTGACGAAGCCGTTGGAAGAGGTGCCTGGTAGGGGCGTAGGATATCCAGATCCATTAGAAAAGCTCGAAGAGTCATCGATCTTGGAGGAGTACCCCGGCGACGAAGCGAAGGAGGCGTGGGACGAATGGAGTCCCCGGCTGGCTGGGTAGACAGGTAGAGGAGGCAAGGGACAGGTGGGCGACGAGAACAAGGTGAAAGTGGCAATCATCGGGTCAGGCAACATTGGTACCGACCTGATGTACAAGCTGCTCAAGGAGCCAGGCCACATGGAGCTCAAGATGTTGGCCGGCATAGACCCTGATTCCGAGGGCCTAAAGCGGGCCAGGGGCGAGGGTGTAGGGGCCACGCACGAGGGCATCGAGAAGATACTGGGAGACGAGGAGATAGAGATAGTCTTCGACGCCACGAGCGCCAAGGCCCACGTCAGGCACGCCAGGATGCTCAAGGAGGCAGGCAAGGTCGCCGTGGACCTGACGCCGGCGGCGAGAGGCCCCTATGTCGTCCCCACGGCCAACCTCACGGAGCACCTGGACAAGGACAACGTCAACCTCATGACCTGCGGGGCCCAGGCCACCGTGCCAATGGCCCACGCGGTGTCGCAGGTGGCCCCCCTGCGCTACGCCGAGATGGTCTCGACCATATCTAGCCTCTCCGCAGGACCTGGTACGAGGCAGAACATCGACGAGTTCACCTTCACCACCTCCCAGGGGCTCGAGCAGATAGGAGGGGCCAGAGAGGGCAAGGCGATCATCATCCTCAACCCCGCCGACCCGCCCCTGATCATGCGCAACACCGTCTACGCCGTACCCGAGAGCGAGGAGATCGACGAAGGCGCGATCTCCGACTCGGTGCATGAGGTCGTTGCCGAAGTACAGAAGACCGTGCCGGGCTACCAGCTCAAGAACGGCCCGACCTTCGACGTGCGCAGTACGCCCTGGGGCGAGAGGCCCGTCGTGATGATGTTCCTCGAGGTAGAGGGGGCTGGCGATTTCCTGCCCAAGTACTCGGGCAACCTGGACATAATGACCGCCTCAGCCAGGAAGGTCGGCGAGGCGATAGCAAGGCACAGGCTCGGGGTAGAGGAAGAGGTGGTGGCATGAAGGTCAGGATCACGGACACGTCTCTGCGAGACGGCTCCCACGCGATGAGCCACCAGTTCACAGCCGAGCAGGTGCGCGAGGTGGCAGGCGCCCTCGACGAGGCAGGCGTCCCCGTCATCGAGGTGACGCACGGGGACGGGCTGGCCGGCTCATCCATCCAGTACGGCTTCTCCAGACAGTCTGAAATGGACCTGATCTCCGCCGCCGCCGAAGCCTGCGACCAGGCGAAGATAGCCGCGCTCCTCATCCCGGGCATAGGAACAGTTCCAAGGCTCAAGGAGGCCGTGAAGCGGGGAGTCGGCATCCTGCGCATCGCCACCCACTGCACCGAGGCGGATATCTCCCAGGAGCACTTCGAGGTGGCCGGGGAGATGGGCCTCGAGACCGTAGGCTTCCTGATGATGGCCCACATGCGCCCGCCAGGGGAGCTTCTAGAGCAGGCGAAGCTCATGCAGTCATACGGCGCTGATTGCGTTTACATCGTGGACTCAGCAGGGGCTATGCTGCCCGACGAGGCGGGGGAGAAGGTCGGGGTCTTCAAGCAGAACCTCGAGTGTCAGGTCGGGTACCACGCTCACAACAACCTCGGGGTGGCGATAGGCAACAACCTGGCTGCGCTCGAAGCGGGCGCAGACCAGATCGACGGCTCCCTGCGCGGCCTGGGGGCAGGGGCCGGTAACGCCCCGACCGAGCTTCTGGCCGCGGTCCTCGACAAGAAGGGGGTCGAGACGGGCCTGGACGTCTTCGCGCTCATGGACGCCGCAGAGTACACGATAGCGCCGATGATGCCCTTCCAGCCGTTCCCAGACCGCGACTCCATCACCATCGGCTACGCAGGCGTGTACTCTACGTTTCTCCTGCACGCCAAGGAGGCGGCCAGGAGGCATGAGATGGACCAGCGTGAGATCCTGGTCGAGCTCGGGAGGCGGCAGGCGGTGGCAGGACAGGAGGATTGGATCATAGACGTGGCCATGGAGCTCGCCAAACAGAAGCAAGGCGCGGCCTCTTAACTACTCTGGAAGGGGAGAGCATGACAGAGACCATAGACAAGAAGGTCACTACAGGGTCCTACGAGACCTACCTGAACCGCGCGGGGGAGGGAAACGAGGAGAAGGTCCTCTTTCTGCACGGCTCAGGGCCTGGGGCGACGGCGTGGTCCAACTGGCAGTTTGCCCTGCCAGCCCTCGGCGACAGCTTCGACTGCCTGGCGCCGGATCTGATCGGCTACGGTCAGAGCGTGCACCCCGAAGACCCGCCCGAGGATGCTTCCGATTGGCTCGAGACCTGGGTCGGCCAGATCGAGAACCTCCTCGATGAGCTTGGTCTGGAGAAGGTTCACGTGGTCGGCAACTCGATGGGCGGGGCGCTCGCGTTGCACCTCATGAACCGTCACCCCGATCGGATAGGCAAAGCCGTCCTGATGGGCACGATGGGCGTGCCGTTTCAGATTACCCAGGAACTCAATGACCTCTGGGGCTTCTACGACGACCCTTCACCCGAGAGGATGGCAGAGGTGATCGGATGGTTCGTCTACGACCCTGACGTGGTCGGCGGCGATCTCAAGGCGATAGCCGACGACCGCTACGGCGCGGCGACCCGCGAGGAGATCAGCCGCAGCTTCGCCTCGATGTTCCCGATCACACGCCAGGGGTCAGCGCGCCAGGGGTCCGTGGACGCCCTCGCGCTGGACGACGCGGCCATAGAGGGGCTCGAGCACGAGACCCTCCTGGTTCACGGCCGCGACGACGTCATAATTCCCCTCCAGACGAGCCTTGACCTTCTCCAGAAGCTTCAGAGGCCGCAGTTGCACGTCTTCGGCAGGTGCAGGCACTGGATCATGATCGAGTACGCCGCCGCCTTTAACGAGCTGCTCTCGGACTTCCTGAAAGGCTACGAGGCGTAGGCATGACCGACTGGACATCGGACACTACGGTAGACGCCGAATCTCGTGCCAGGCGCCTGGATGAGGCCTGGGAGAACCGCGAGCCCATCGCGCCTCTGAGCGATAGTGAGGGCCTCGAGGACCTGGGGCAGGCATACGAGGTGCAGACCCGGTGGAGCGAGCTTCGCCAGAGCAGGGGGGAGCGGATCGTCGGACGCAAGATCGGACTGACCAGCTTCGCCATGCAGGAGCAACTGGGCGTTAGCGAACCGGACTACGGCAGCCTCTGGAGCTCCAGGCACTTCCACGTAACAGAAGGCAGGGTAGAGATACCGGCAGAACCCTTCCTTCAGCCTTTCCTTGAGGGTGAGATCGCCTTCCTTATCGGGGAGCGCGTCGGCGAGAACGCGACGCCTGAGGAAATTCTGGCGGCGACCGAGGCCCTGGCGGTAGCCGTCGAGGTGGTGGACAGCCGCATCGAAGACTGGAACATCAAGCTGCCAGACACCATAGCCGACAACGCCTCCTACGGCGGGTTCGCGGTAGGTCCGTGGAGCGAGTCCTTGAGAGAGATCGACCTGCGTACGGTGGGGATGCTGATCAGTAAGGATGACTCCCAGGTGGCCGAAGGGCTTGGAGCCGCTTCCCTGGGACACCCGGCAAAGGCGGTCGCCTGGCTCGCCGATAAGCTGGCCTCGTTCGGGACCAGCTTGGAGCCTGGAGACGTGGTGCTCTCCGGCTCTCTGGGCAGGGCGGTCCCTGTCAAGGTGGGCGACGAGTTCGTGATCGAAGCCCACGGACAGCCCCCGCTTTCGGTGTCCTTTACCTGAAGTAGCGGGGACCGTCCGTTCGGCGGACTACCGGGACGCTTCGGCCTCAGCCTCGGCTTCGGCCTCCTGCTGGCTTGGTCCGCCGCCCTCGATGGCCACGATGTCGTCCTCTATCGAGGAGAGCGTGCCGCCCACGCTAGCCCACACGCCTATCGAGAAGCCCTCGTCCGTGGGCTCGCCTATTTTCTGCCCGTACTCGACCTTATCTCCAACCGAGACGAGCGCCTCGGCCGGCTCAAGATAACGGCCGCCAAGGGGTATGCGCGCGCCCGAGACCTCGCCAACCAGGGAGACGATGCCCTCCTCGGGTGGCTCGGTCTCTACGTCGGCGTAGTCCTTGCTCTTCGTGCCCTTTGGTATGAGCAAGAGGGCGTTCGTCGTCTGCCTGACGTAGCCGTCTTCGTTCCCGAGTTCCTCGATTCCGATCTCGTTCAGATAAGGCCCGCCGTCGATGACCGAGAGGTGCGAGGAGTTCTCGACATCCATCCCAGCCACGCGCAAGACCTCGGTCATCGAGGCGCCGATAGGAACCTCGTAGACCTTCAGGTCCTCCACGTCTTCACCGTAGACCGACAGGATCTTCGTGGTGACGGGCTTGCCCAGGAAGAGCGCGTTGTAGACGTTGAACAGGGTCTCCGAATTGTTGACGATGATCCCGACGTCGAGCGGCATCCCCTGACGCTCGGAACCGTCTGACGTCTCAACCTTCCGTGGCACCCTGGTCTCGGTGATCTCCCTTATTAGGGCCTTCTCCTCGCCAAGGGCGTACTTGTCAGGCACATAGCGAACGTCATAGAGGCCTTCGCCCGAGTGCTTATCGTAGTCGGCGTACCACTCCAGATCCTTCTCGTGGATGTACATGGTCACCTGCTCGAAACCGAAGATGGCCTTCAGCGCTTCGTAGACCTGCAAGAACGCATCGAAGTGCTCCTTATGCATCACCTTGTCGGCCCAGTAGCCGGGCTCGCTCTCGTTGGCGTTGACGATCAGGTGCGGCTGGGGATCCCTGTACTTGAAGTACGTAGGGAAACCGCCACCCCCCGCGCCTAGGATGCCGGCCTGGCGCATGAGCTCCACGGCCTCTTCCTGGCCAAGAGCCTTGACCTCTTCGAGGCTACGCCGCTCCATCCCGGCCGATCCCATAGTCCGCACCTTCTCCTCCACAACGTAACTAACGCTGCAACCCTGGATGTTTTCTACAGGAGCCCCGCGTTTGGGTCAAGCCCCTGGTTCGGCAGCGCCGAACCAGGGGACAAGATGGCCGCGGTGAGGTAGCACGCGAATGCTATATTGGTCGTAGGGAAGGCAAGCGATTGGCAAAGGAGAAGATCGGAGCATGGGGAAACCAAGGATAGAAGTCGACCAGGAGTTGTGCGTGGGATCTGGCAACTGCGTGGAAGTGGCCAGGGGCGTCTTCGAGCTCAACGAAGAAGAGAAGGCTGAGGTCGTCGATCCTACAGCGGCGGGCATAGAAGATGTGCGAGAGGCGGAGGAACAGTGTCCGGTCGCCGCGATCCTGGTAGAGGAACAAGAGTCCGACGAATAACCTAGTCCCGCCTGGCACACAACGATCTGCCAGACAGGGGTGCTCGGACGACGTACGGTGTTACGATGGAACCTAGAAGAACGACCCTCCGAATCTTCTGCGAGAGGTCCTCTAAGATGCTTGCTTTTCGCCCACGTCCGTAAGGTGTTCCGGCCGCAAATTCCATAGCTCCTGCGGCCCCACGCCAAGAGCCCTTGCGAGTTTCTTGCGGACCTGCCTGGACGGATAGATGTGGCCTTGCTCTATCTTGGATAACGTCGCCCGGCTAACGCCGCTCTCTTCGGCGAACTCTTGCTGGCTACACGCGAACGCTTCCCTGTGCTCCCTGATCCAACACGCAAGAGCCTCAGCCCGCGCCGTCATCTCAGGGTCGAGCGTACTAGATCGGCCGTTATCACTATCTCGTGTTCGGCCATTGCTCCCACCCTCGAAACCCAGGTCGCCCTCGACGATTCCGTGCATGCGCGTGCCCTTCCTTTCGGCGCTTCTGCGCCTCCATCTTCCGAACTCTACAACCGTCATCCGTGCAAAATCCTCTCGTCTCTCGCCAACGCCCTAATGCGCCTACATGACTATTATACGCCCAGACCTGGTTAACTGCGAGAATAATTTCAGTCAATTAATTGTCTAATTTATGTTGACATAAAGTCTAATACGTGTAGAATAGTTCTCGTTTGGCAGCGACACTCTGAGAAGGAGGTGAATGAACATGAAGCTGGCGGAGGCCCTGGCCAACAGGGCGGACTTGCAGAGGCGGATCGAGCAGATGCGGGGGAGGCTGCAGAAGAGCGCCCTCGTGCAGGAGGGCGAGAGCCCTCCCGAGGAGCCTGAGGAGCTCCTCGAGGAGATGGAGAGGATGATCTCCGAGCTCGAAGGGTACGTGCGGCGCATCAACAGGACGAACCTCTCCGCGACGCTCTCAGGCGGCGAGATGACGCTCACGGACGCCCTGGCGCGTCGTGACGCCATGACGCTGCGCTACGGGAACCTCAAGACCCTTGTGAGCACGGCATCCGACAGGGTGCCCCGTTACGGAAGGGCGGAGATCCGTATTCTCTCCGCGGTCGAGGTAGGACCCCTGCGGCGCAGGATGGACGAGCTGGCCCGCGAGAGGCGCGAGCTCGACACCGCAGTCCAGCAGGCCAACTGGGCGACAGATCTCACCGAGGGCTAGTTCTCCAGCAGGTAACCCACGTCTTCGCGGGTGGTGGCGAACGCCAGGAGCGGCGTCGGCTCTCTAAACATAGACGCATCACGGTTTGGTCTCAGAAACCAACTACCCGGGCGGTGCCGGGGCGGCACCGTGGGGGTTCGAATCCCCATACTCACCTACGAGCCCAGCATCAGTAACACGGGCACAGGGCATCGCGCAGCGTAACCACCAGGCGTAGGACCATCCGAAGACCGGGCGAGGGCGGGCAAGGGGCAAACGGAGAACGGCCATATGGGCCCGGGGCACACAAGCCTCGGGCCCTATTGTTCATCTCATAAAGTAGAAGGACCCGTCCTTGCAAGACTTTCGATGGCGCGCTTGGCAAGACTCGAACCTGCGACCTTCTGATTCGTAGACCTGGGCAGAAGTCTCGACGCGGCCCTCGTTCTCGAGGATCAGTTTTCCGCCGCGTAAGCCCAGACGTGCCGTCGCGCGGATTCTTGCGCAACCGGCGTTGAACAGCGGCGGAGTTATTCAATTTGACGGCGATAATGTAGAATAAGCAGCGCGATGCGCGAGGAAGATTTCTCGTCCGGGAAGCCGGGAAGGCTGGTATCCGTTGGTGGCGTGGGGAAGGCCTTCGTGCCTGACCCCCTCCCCCCGACCCTGGACTTCGGCCCCCGCCTGGTACTGGTGCTTTCGGAGGCAGACAGGTCACTCGGTGAACTGGCCGGGCTCGGGCGCACACTGCCGAACCCCTACCTGCTCACCCGGCCCTTCTCGAGGCGCGAGGCCGTCCTCTCCTCCAGGATCGAGGGTACCCGGGCATCGCTGGTGGACCTGTACGCCTTCGAGGCCGAGCCCCCGCTTTTTGGCGAGCCCGAGCGCGGGAGCGATGTGAGGGAGGTGCAGAACTACGTACGGGCCCTGGAGCACGGCCTGGAGCGCTTGAGTGAGCTGCCGATCTCCCAGCGCCTCCTCAGGGAGATGCACGCCGTTCTCATGGAGGGGGTGCGTGCTGCGCAGCGCGACCCGGGAGAGTTCCGCCGCGTGCAGAACTGGATCGGTCCTCCGGGCGCAGACGCGGCGGGGGCCCCCTTCGTGCCCCCGCCGCGCCCGGCGAGATTCCTGAGGCTTTGGGGCCCCTCGAAAGATACGTCCACGAGGACACCGGCCTACCACCGCTAGTGGACATAGCCTTTGTCCACTACCAGTTCGAAGCTATCCACCCCTTTCTCGACGGCAACGGCCGCATAGGCCGCCTGCTCATCACGCTAATGCTCGTCGAACGCGACCTGCTCCCCGAGCCGCTCCTGTACCTCAGCGCCTACTTCGAGCGCCATCGCGATGCCTACTACGAACACCTGCTAAGGGTCAGCCAGAAAGGGGATTGGGAGGGCTGGCTGCTGTTCTTTCTGAGGGGCGTCCTCACCGAGGCGCGCGACGCGGCCCACCGGGCGAGGACGCTCTTTGACTTGCGCGAAGCCTACAGGGAGCGGTTCCGCAAGGAGGGAGGTAGCGCCAACCTGCTCGCCGTCGTGGAGCACCTCTTCGGCCGGCCCGTGACAGACATCCGCGAGCTCGAGTACTCCCTGGACATCTCTTTCGAGGCGGCACGCAGGCTGGTGAACCGCCTTGAGGGGGAAGGCGTCCTCGAAGAAATCACCGGGCGGCGTCGTAACCGGGTGTACGCGGCCCAGGAGATCGTGCGGGTCCTCCAAGGACCGATCGGCGAAGAGTGATACGGCGAAAGCGTGAATGCGGGATCCCATCACTTCTCTGAGTGCCGCTCGCGATCCTACAAGGTCTTCGCTTACCAGCCGAGGAGCGAGGCCATAAGAGCTCGCGTGCGACAGTCTCCGACCCTAACGTGCTGCGCCAGGATCACTCTTTCTCGTCGGTCCTGCCTGGTTGCCTGAGTACCAGGGCAGCCTTCTGGGGATGGCCCGCATCCTTCAACCATCTGGCCAAGTCCTTGACGATGCCCTGCAAGCGATCTACCATCTGGCGCAGCGCGACCACCTCACGGAACTCCTCCGTGGCCTCTTGCCCGCACCACTCCCTGACGATGGCGAAGACCGCTCCCAGCTTCTCCAACCTGGCCTCGGCCCGCTCGCGGTAGGCCTCGTTGTCGGTCCACCACGAGCGAGACACGTCGAGGTTCCCGGAGACGAGCTCCCGCCTCAGTTACCCGCGCAGGGATCAGGCGAGATCGTACCCGAGGCCAGAGGCAATCCTTTCGAGCGGGACGAGCAGGGCAGCGTCGACGAGCGGCCTGTTGAAGTCCGGGGCTTCCGGTAGCGCGCGAGCAGCACGCTCATAGAGGGTCACGGCCGGCCTGTTCCCGTTCATCGAGGAGGCGTAGAGGAGACCACTGACGCCGGGGTAGGCCTCGTAGATCGTCCTCGACCACCGTCGGCACTTCGGTCGGGGACCCGAGTTTATGTTGGCGGAGGCCCCTGCCCTCGTCGGCCACCTGCACCTCAGGCTCAAGAGCGGCACCTCTTCTGCGAGGGAAAAGCAGGCAAGCTGGGGGTCGCGCAGGCGCGTGTCCACAAGCCGTGTCTCTTGGAACGCCTCCGCGAGGCAGGTGGCGACGGCCTCCTCCCCGGCCGCGGCGTACAGTATCGCGCGATCTTGAGCTGTCGGAGGCTCGGAGTGGTGATCGAAGCGTGCGTTTGGGAGCGGCCCGAAGTCCCTGAAGCGGTCCCATCCGCCAGGGTGCCTGCCGCCCCGGAAGTAGATCCGGTAGAGTCTAGTGCCCGCCGGGAGCGTCTCTACGTCAGGGGGTATGCCCCGCAACACGGCGACGGTCGGGGGCTCCGGGAGCTTGGCCATCAGCCCCCTAGAGCTCTTCGGCGAGGGGTACGAGAACCTGCGGGTCCCCGCCCGAAAGCAGCCATTCCCTTGGTGAGACGGCCCTCTCCTCTTGCTCGTCCAGGTAGAGGGTCGGGTTGGGCAGCGTGAACCAATTCGACAGCGCGACCGGGTGCATGGACCTGTCCACGTGTCTCAAGACCTCGCCGATGCCGGGCACCTCCTTGCCGCCCTCGAACTGGAGGGCCGGGAGCCTGTTCTCCCTACCCGCCTTTACGCCGTAGAGGGTCTTCTCCTTCAGTCTCTGGCGGACGCGGCTATCGCCGGTACCGAGCAATCCTGAGGCCTCCCTGGTGGTGAGGGCGGTGGCGAGCAGAGCCGCGTATTTGGCTGCGGTGCGCGCCAGGGGATCAGGCTCCTTAGCAGCGGGCGGAGAAAGTTCCAGACCCCCTTCCTCGAGCACCGCGGCCTCCTCCGGCGAAAACTCCCTGGCTGGCTCCGCCACCCACCGACCGGTGGGCAGGGAGGCGACGACCCGAAAGGCGAAACGCCGCGCGTCGTCCTCGATCTCCTCGCGGGTCCTCCTGATGCCCCTGTCACGCAACTCCTTCTCGGTCAGCTCCATCGCCAGTCCTCACCTTCGTACTAACGTTTCACTACGTCGTTTGTTTGCGTTAGTAGACAGAGTATACTGCAGTAGACGAGGACCAGACACGGCGCTGGCGAAGATGCCGGACAGCTCTAATGGGCACCATGTGACGTCGGCAGTTCTTCGCGTAGTCTCCGACGACGCCCACGTCTGGTACGCGTGGGGGCAGGATCTCCTCTCGCCCGCTCAGGACTTGACGGAGTGCAGGGAAGGTGTCCCCGCAGACCTCCAGAAGCAGGCCGCAGAAGCCCTCAGAGAGCTGCTTTTCGGGATTTCGGACGGGCCCGCGTTGGACCCTACTCCCGTCAGGCTCCCGTCAAACCCGGATGAGTTGGCGAACCTGAAGTCGGAGCTGCAGCAAAACCGCCTGCAAATACGGGAGTTAGAGGCAATACGGTTTAGTTAAGGAGAACAACAGCTTCTCGGAAGGGTTTGGTCGGCTGAGGCCAGTGCCGATGGTCGGGGGTTTTGACCCTGAACTTGGACATCTTGCGTTTGACTACCCGGGGATTGCTGCGGTTCGTCCTC
>JBBPYN010000064.1:0-3587 GCA_038199875.1 Rubrobacterales bacterium | reverse complement strand
TCTCTGTTGTATTTCTGATAATGCGCAGATCCAGTGACGTTAGCCGTCGAAATCGGCTTCCGATAACGGGGGGTGGACTCGTAACTGGTCTTGGCTTGGGCAATACTTTGCCCCGTGGGCCAGCTTCGCAAGTGTCAGGCCAAAAAGAGCGCGGCCTCCGACCCTGGAGAACCGCGCCTTGGCAACGGATTATATTGGCGCTTACGTTACTGCGGCAGCTTTGACTCCTAGACCCTCTGCGACGCGGACCCCGAGCTCGGGATCCACATTGGTCCAGTACTCGACGACGCGCTCCTTCATCTGCGGCTCTACGTCCTCCTCGCTGGCGTGCCCCACGATGTTGGAAGCCAGGCGCTCCCTGGCCCCATCGTCCATGGCCTTGCGGTACATCACCCCAGCCTGCCCGAAGTCGTCGTCCTCCGCGTGCTTGACGTAGGCGTAGCGCGCGATCTCCCCTGCCTCGGAGCCCCACGCCACGTCCTGGTTGCCCTCCGGCTGAGCCTGCGGCCCGCCGTAGCTGTTGGGCGCGTAGGTCGGCTGGTCGCCGGAGTGACGGTAGCGCATCGGACCGTCGAAGTTGTAGCTGTTCACCTCTACTTTGGGCTGGTTTACAGGGAGCTGGAGGTAGTTAGGGCCGATGCGGTGGCGGTGAGTGTCAGGATAGGAGAACAGACGCCCAAGTAGCATCTTGTCTGGGGAGGGGCCGATGCCTGGGACCATGTTGGCAGGCTCGAAAGCGGCCTGCTCGATCTGCGCGAAGAAGTTGTCCGGAGTCCGATCCAGCACCATACGCCCGACCGGGATCAGCGGGTAGTCTGCATGGGGCCACACCTTCGTCAAGTCGAACGGGTTGAAGCGGTAGTTATCCGCGTCCTCGAACGGCATGATCTGCATGTTGAGGGTCCAGGAAGGGTAATCGCCATCTTCTATGGAGACCCACAGGTCTTTGCGGTGGAAGTCGGGGTCCTCGGCGGCCATCATCTTGCCCTGCTCTTCGGTGAAGTGCTCGACGCCCTGGTCGGTCTTGAAGTGGTACTTGACCCAGAACTTCTCGCCGCCCGCGTTCTCCCACAGGTAAGTGTGGCTCGAATAGCCGTTCATGTTGCGCCACGTCTTGGGAAGTCCCCGGTCGCCCATAAGCCACGTTACCTGGTGCGCCGACTCCGGAGAAAGTGTCCAGAAGTCCCACTGCATGTTGTTCGAGCGGCGCCCGGTGTCGGGACGACGCTTCTGGGAGTGGATGAAGTCCTGGAACTTCTGCGGGTCGCGCACGAAGAAGACCGGCGTGTTGTTGCCGACCATGTCGTAGTTGCCCTCATCGGTGTAGAACTTCAGGGCGAAGCCCCTCGGGTCGCGCACGGTGTCGGCGTAGCCCTGTTCACCGGCCACCGTCGAGAACCGGGCCAGCATCTCCGTCTTCTTGCCTTTCTTCAGAAAGTCCGCCCTACAGAACTGCTCGGCTTCCCCTGTGGCCTCGAAGTAGCCGAAAGCGCCTGCGCCCTTGGCATGAACCACGCGCTCGGGGACGCGCTCGCGGTTGAACTGGGCCATCTTCTGAATCAGGTAGTGGTCCTGAAGGGCTATCGGACCGTCTGGTCCTATGGTCAGGGAGAACTCGTCGCTTGGAGCCGGGATGCCGGCGTCTGTAGTTGTGGCCTTTCTCCCTCGTTGTTCCTGATCGCTCATCGGGCTTCTCCTTTCAAAGGACGCTAACCTCGATTGTACTCCGCTACCCGGCTGCGACGGCCCGCCGGGACCCGCGGCAGCGAGAAATTTTCACACCGAGGGCCCTTTCCCCCCCCCTTATTCACCCAACCTCGTAGAAGGCAAATTCTCCGAAGTTCAGATCCAAGATCCTGCATAAAAAGCCGCCATACAGCCGCGAGGATCGCTCTCAGAGCCCATCACGCCACACGGGTGAAGACTACATGTTGTGGCGGTGCATAAAGATCCATGGTGGTGCATAAGATTCGAGCCTATAGGGCTTCCAGATTTCGCAGAATTAACCTTCCACGCACTCCGGTGAATAGGGGCAAGAAGAAGGCCGAGACTCAATGTCCCGGCCCTTACCGGACCCTACTCGAGTTGGCGAAGCGGTCCTACCGACTCGGCGGGGGCCCCAGCATCTCGCCCCCGTATTTGGTGGCGATGGCCATGAGCCGCCCCATCTCGGCCTCGTCGGGCGGCTCCTCCGGAGGGGGCGGTATGCTCAGCTCCCTCGCCGGCTCTCCCATCTCCCTGATGAGACCCTCCATGCCAGCGGGCGAGAGGATGAACAACAGCCTCGCGGGCCCCGAGTCGACCGAGAAGGCGTGGGGGATGTCCTTGGGCCCGAAGAGGTACGAGCCGGGGCGTGCCTTTATCGTCTGCTCGCCCACGTAGAAGGTCATCTCTCCTTCCAGGATGTAGAAGCCTTCGTCCTCAAAATGATGGACGTGCAGCAAACTCTCCTCCATAGGGAACTCCGGAACGAGTATCTCCACCAGGGTATACTGCCCGCCGGTCTGCTCCTTCGTGGCTTTGATGGTGGCCAACCCGCCCATCCACCACAACGCCTCGCCTTCTCCCGGGTCGAGCGCGAAGATCCGGCTCGTGGCTTCTTCTTGTGCTCCGTTGACCATGGCCTCCGACTGGAGTTGACCTTCTCCCGACGACATCGTGTCTTTCTCCTTTCCTCGACGCCCGCCAATCACTTTACGATGCTGTAAAATGATTTGGCGGCATGATGCACCTTGTGGGCACGGCTGTCAAGGGGGACCCCGAAGTTGGTAGAGGCAAGCCTTAGAATTAGGGCATGAAGCGCGGGAAGTACGAGCTCAAGAAGCGAGCCGAGCGCCAGGAGCAGACCCGGCTGCGCATCGCCCGGGCGACGCTGGAGCTGCACGAGACCGTCGGGCCGGCGCTGACGACCAGGAGCGCCATAGCGGAGAGGGCGGGCGTGACGCGGCCCACCGTCTACAGCCACTTCCCCGACGACCTCTCCTTGGGCAAGGCCTGCTCGTCGCTCGACCTCTCCGAGAACCCGCTGCCGGATCCGGGCCGGTGGGAGGAGATCTCCGACCTCGAGGAGCGCCTGAGGTCGGCACTGACCGACCTCTACTCCTACTTCCGCCGCAGGGAACAGTTGTGGGCCAACGTCCTACGCGACCAGGAACTGTTGTACTCCAACGACGACCCGGAGGCCTTAGAGGCGGACGCCGAGATAATGGGGCCGATCCTCTTGCACTGGGAAGAGATGAAGGAGACCATCGCCGCCGGCTGGGGGCCGTCCGAGGGGATTCCTCAGTTACTGCTCGGTGCCATAGGTTTCGCCCTGGACTTCCAGGCGTGGCGTGCGATGGTGCGCACGCAGGGTATGAGCGACGAGCAAGCGATCGAGCTCATGGTAGGCATGGTGCGCTGCACGGCTGACGTCGCCAGACCAGAGTAGATCCCGATCGGGATATAGCACTTCGAACTTCGGAGAACACACCTTCTACGCGGTTGGGTGAAAAGTGGTCCTCGGAAGGTATTTCGCTACTCTAGCAGGTATGAGAAAACCTTACCCGACGGATCTCTCCGACGCCGAATGGAACTACATAGAGCCC
>JBBPYN010000063.1:0-5515 GCA_038199875.1 Rubrobacterales bacterium | reverse complement strand
TGACCGGTCTCCCTCCCCGACAACCACGTGAGATGGGTGCTGGACAATTCGAGGGAGATCTCGGCCCCCGAGTTGCCGGCCCCCACGATGAGGACGCCGCCATCACGCAACTGCTGGGGATTCTTGTAGTCGTAGGAATGGACCTGAACAATACTCGGGTTCAGTTCCCCGGCGAAGGCAGGCATCCTGGGGCGTTGGAAGTCCGCCATCGCCACAACGACGTTTTCGGCCTCGAAGAGTTCACCGTCAGCCGCGACCACGAACCGCTCACCGTCTTTGTAGAGCCTCTCCACCCTGACGCCCGTTCGAACCGGCAGCCCGAAGTGCGCCGCGTAGGCCTCAAGGTAGTCGGCCATCTCGTCCTTCGTCGGAAACGACCAGTCGTCCGCAGGGAAGGGCAAGTCCTCGAGCCCATCGTAGCAGGCGGGGGTGAACAGCCTGAGCGAGTCCCAGCGGTTGCGCCACGAGTCGCCGATCCGCTCGTTCGCCTCCAGGATCACGAACGGCCTGCCCCGCTTCGCCAGATGATACCCAACCGAGAGCCCGGCCTGACCGCCGCCGATGATCACCGTCTCGAAACGCCGCGCGCCGGCGATGGAATGCCGTCCGCGTCCCTCAACGTCGCTCCGTATGCTCACTATTGCCTCCTTGTAGTCAAGGTTCGCCGTTTGTTCGAGGAGGCGGGGCTTCTCTTCGCCCCTCCTTCTAGTCACGCCGTCCCGTTGATCACGTGCTTACCTCGTTGTGATGCGGTTCCCATCAGGCCGGCTTCCCTTTTTCCTCATTTGTAGTTATGCTATATTCAATATAGTCATACTACAATAAAGCTGCTAGCAAAGTCAAGGGAGGAAGGAAGAAGTTTGAGTGAATCGGCACAAGTAGGTGAAGAAGCGGGGCTGACCCACCGCCAGAGGCAGGCGCTTCAGACGCGGCGCGTGATCGTGGATGCCGCCGGGGAACTCTTTCTGGATAGGGGCTATGCCGCCACGACGATGGATGCCATAGCCACGGAGGCCGGTGTGGCGGTGAGCACCGTATATGCGGTCTTTAGGAACAAGCGTGCCGTCCTGAGGGAGATCAGGATGGCATGGCACGAACAGACGCGGGCGCGGGAGATCAACGAAGAGGCCGCCGAGCGGCCCGACCCCGGGCGAAGGCTTGCGATGGTGGCAAATGCGAACCGCCGCCAGTGGGAGTTTGGAGGTGCGATGGTCGCCATCTACCAGGGTGCGGCGGCGGCCGACCGGGAGGCGGCCGCGGAGCGGGAAGAGGCGCTACGGGGCAGAAGGGCGGCTTTGGATAGAGTCGTCAAAGGGATGGAGGCGGCGCTGCGCCCCGGCATGAGCGTGGACCGTGCCGCCGCCATCTTGCGGGCCCTGTGCCGGGCGGAGGTCTATAGGGAGCTGGTCGATGAGTCGGGATGGTCGCCGGACGAGTACGAGGCCTGGTTGGGCGAGACGCTAAAGGAACAACTGCTTCCCCGGAATGCAGACTCCTGATCCGACCCGAGAGAGTGAGATCAGCTGCCTAAAGAAATTTCTCAGCCCTGGCGAGCTGGCCGGTCTTCTCGAAGGCCCGTCGCAGGAGCTGGCGACCCTCCTCGCGTTCTTCGTCCGAGCGGGCCTTGTCCAGAACTGTCTTGACGGATTCCTCGATGGCGTCGGGCTCGAATGCGATACCAGGCATGGCGATGATAACTTCGCGGATCTGACGGTAGATGAAGTCGGGTTCGCCTGCGTATACCCACCCGTGGCGGGCGAGGACCCAGGCCCAGCCTTTCATGCGGATGGTGTTCTCTATGTCCTCGTCCTCGAGGCCGAACATCTCGATCCTGAGCCTGTGGGCTGTTATGACCTCGGGTTTTATGCGTACTGTCGTCGGCATTGGCGTAGTTTAACAGTAGGCATCAGGCATCAGGTTACAGGCTTCAGGTCTTTGGAAATACTCGGGCCTGCGGGCGGATCAACTCTATACTAGCTGCCCTGACTTTATCTTTGCTGCGAACCTGTCCCCGCTGAGGTGGTAGGCGAGGTGGCGCCAGTCAGGGTCATCGAGGAGGAGTGCGTCGGCACGGTAGCCAGGCGCGAGCCTGCCAACGTCATCGAGGCCGAGGACGTGAGCCGCGTTGGCCGTGCAGGCGCATAGGGCCTCGGCGGGGGAGAGGCCGAGGCGGGTACAGGCCAGGTTCATCACGAGCGGTAGCGACTCGCAGAAGGAGCTACCCGGGTTGAAGTCCGTTGCCAGCGCGACGATCGCACCCTCGTCGGCAAGCAGGCGGGCCGGCGGGAGAGGAAGATCTAGGAAGAGGCCGCAGGCGGGAAGGAGCACCGCCGCGACGTCGCTCTTCGCCAGCAGGCGGGCGCCGTGTTCGCCAGTGGCTTCGAGGTGGTCGACGCTGCGGGCGCCGAGTTCTATGGCTAGTGGGATCGCACCCCGCTCCGAAAACTGGTCGGCGTGCAACCGCAGCGCGAGCCCGTACTCTCTGCACGCCTCCAGATAGCGTTTCGCCTCTGGCGCCTCGAAAGAGCCGCGTTCCAGGAAGACGTCGGCTGATCGGGCCAGGGGGGCCGCTTCTGGCAGCACCTCGTGGATCACGAACTCCACGTACTCCGCCGCGCCGTCGAACTCGGGAGGGACCGTGTGCGCCCCGAGGAAGGTAGGGTATACGTCCACGGGGCTGCCCTGGCCTGCGGCCTGGATCGCCCGCAGCGACTTCATCTCCGTCTCGCGGTCGAGCCCGTAGCCCGACTTCGCCTCAGCGGTCATTGTCCCGTGTTCCAGCATCCAGCCGAGGTGACGCTCCACGGCCGACCTGAGGTCCTCCTCGGTGCCGGCCCGCGTCGCAGCCACCGTCGAACGGATACCGCCCCCGGAGGCGTGGATCTCCTCGTAGGCAGCCCCCGAGGAGCGCAACTCGAACTCGGCCGCCCTGTCTCCCAGGAAGGCCGGGTGTGTGTGGCAATCGATGAGGCCAGGCAACGCCACCCTGCCACGTCCGTCTACGGTCTCGTAATCGTCGCCGGACGGAATCTCCCGCAAGACTTCCTCAGGCGGTCCGACCGCGGTGATGCGGTCCCCCGACACTGCTATGGAGGCGGGGGAGTGGACGCGTAGTTCCCCGAACTCCTCTCCCCGCAGTGGTCCTGTCCCGGCCGGCGTGACGGCGGCGTCGAGGTCATGGAGCAAGAACGAGATCTCAGCCATTTGCATATTCTCCTGACGTCTGCGACAGGTCGAGGACCATCTCCAGCTGGTTCGTGTCCTGAAGCTCCCAGCCGCACCGCGCGAAGAACTCAGGGGCAAGCTCTTCAGGGACTATTTGCGGGATGAACCACGCATGGTCCCGAAACACGGTGAAGAGGGCTAGCATCAGGCGTGTGCACCAACCGTGGCGCCGGTAGCCGCGAGGTACGACGATCGCGGCATCACGTAGCCCTCGAAGGACCTCGTGAGGGCGTCCGCGACCCCGGCTGCGGTGCATTCGGCCACCGGCCGTTCGTAGATGCCCTCTATGTTTACCCGGTACATCCCTATATTCTAAAGCCGTTTGGCAATGTCCGGCTCGGCCCCTACCTGGAGGAGAGCGGGGCCGTGTGGTTAGAGGCGATCAGACGCTGACGTGTTAGTTATTTCAGCCACCATTTCGAGAATAGACGGGTCGGAACGGGCACATCTCGTCATCCCCGTCCTGCACGACGCCGTAGCTGGATTCCGGCACCTCGTTCCACGCCCCGGGGAGGTCGACGAGCGGCTCTGAGACGATGATCCGCGTCTCGTCCGAGACCTCTTGCAGGCGAGGACGGTCCGGGTACAGTTGCCGCACCGTGCGCAGGTCGGTGCTGAAGAACAGCGAGCGCGACTTGCCCTCGCTGGAGTACCTGAATGCCCACAGGCTCTTCCCATCGCTCGTCCCTATGGTCATCTGGATCGGGTGCTCCGTGCCGTGGTGATGCCCAACCTCCTCGACGAAGCCGACCATCCTCTCGACGGCCCCAGGGGGGTCTTCTTCCAGGCCGAACGTGAGCGCCAGGTAGAAAAGCATCTCCGAATCGGCCGATCCCTCCATATCCGGATACAGCGAATCGTCTACGGCGAGTGCGAGATCGCGCTTTATGCGATGGAAGTCGCGCACGAGGCCGTTGTGGACCCAAAGCCATTTGCCGTGGCGGAAAGGATGGCAGTTGGTCTGCTGGACGGCCGTGCCTGTGGAGGCCCGGATGTGGGCGAGGAACAGCGGCGACTCGACGTAGCCTGCGACCTCCCTGAGGTTACGGTCGTTCCAGGCCGGCTCGATGGAGCGGAACACGGCGGGGGTCTGGGTATCGGGGCCGTACCATCCGACGCCAAAGCCGTCGCCGTTTGTGGTATCGACGCCCATGCGGGCGTGGCGGCTCTGGTCGATGAGGGAGTGCTCCGGTTTGTAGAGCAGCTCCTCGATGAGGACGGGCGAGCCCGAATAGGCGAGCCAGCGGCACATCTCTTGCTCCTTTCGTGGGACAAACTCCGGCGGGCTAACATTCCTGGGTCGATCGACCCGGGGACGTTAGCGTCGGCTACGAACGCGCCGTTCAGATGCCGAGGATCTGCTTCTTCTTGGCCTCGAACTCCTCGTCGCTGATGATGCCCTGATCCCGTAGTTGGGCGAGCCGCTCCAGCTCACCCACGTACTCGGGTTCGGGTGCTGCAGCCGGGGCAGGCGCTGCAGCCTCGGCCGGCTCCTCGCGGCTGCTAAAGTCCTCCCTCATACCCGTCTTGCTCTGGATGTACGAGCGGCGCCGCTGCATGCGCGACATGGTCCTGTAGTTCTGCCGCGCCTGCATCCGGCCGGCGGCTCGTGCCGCGACTAGTCCCATCTACCTTCTCCTTCCTCCGTTGGGTCTACTTCCTTGATAATTTTCAAGCCCCGGCGCCCGCCTCTTCGGCCTCGAGTTCCCCGATGGCATCGGATATGGCGACGAGCTCGGTAGCGACTCCGGCGATGGCTTCGGGGGTTAGGAAACCCTCCCCGAGCGGGAAGCCGCCCGCGTCGCGGATCGCGCCCTTCAGATCGCGCGCCCACACGTGCTCGATGAGGAGGAAGCCGGCGGAGTCCCCAGGGTGCAGCGAGGCCGCTATGTCCTGGATCTCGTTTCTAGAGAGCCCGAAAGCGTGTCCTTGAATACCTTCCGTTGTTCCGCCCGGTTGCCAGTCGTCGTCCTCGAACTCGAAGCCAAGCAGCGCCCCGAGGATCGCGCCCAGCTCTTCGCCCTGGTAGTCGAGGGCGAGGAGGTCCCCCGTCTCGGCATCCTTACCCACGAAGAGTAGGTCCAGGATGCGGATCGTCTCGTGGCGCTCGAGCCTTTCGAGTTCGTCCAAGATTTTGCCCTCGAACTCCGCTTCCGGGGTAAAGCCGACCGCCACAAGCTGAACGGGTCCTATGTCCTGAGTCATCCTACGCCTCCCTCGCTCTTCGTCGCCGTTTGTGTGCGTTGGCGAGGTCTCATGCGCTCCGCCCCGGTACCTGACCTCGCTGGGT
>JBBPYN010000062.1:0-21636 GCA_038199875.1 Rubrobacterales bacterium | reverse complement strand
GGGTCGCTCGCCTTGCGGTAGAGACCCTCCAACCGCGAGGACTCCGTCTCCCGTAAATCTCGTTTCTCGATCATGCTTGGAAGTATACATCCGGATTGCGTATTAAATGGGCCCGTGGCCAACAGGGACCTGTGGGAGAGGCTGCTGCAGGCGACCCGGCGTCACAGGGAGGTGCGGTGGAAGAAGGTCAAGGGGCACCAGAAGGGCGTGGGTCCGCACAGGGCCGGGAACGACCGGGCCGACGAGCTAGCCGTGGCCGCGAAGAAGGAGGCCGGCGGTGTCCGGGAAGCGGCCCGACGCCTCCGCGGAGGACGGGAGGCACCCGGACTAACCAGGGAGCGGGCGCGGCATTCTTGACGGAGGCGACCAGGTCGCCGAGATCTGTTCGGATCGCGACGGAGTGCCGATACCCGCGAGCTATGCCACTCCGTCTCATGCGTTCTTCCGGCGATCCCGGGTACCGGTGGGGTCCTTTTCGCTGACCAAGATCCTGACCAAGACCGCGCAACAATCGGCGACGATCAACGACGCCCGCGCTCACCGGGAGCGCGGGCGTTTCGGCTTTACCACGGTCTACGGCGGTCCGCGGCGGCCGACGGCGGAGGCCGTTGGGTGACTCTGAATCACTTAGTCCTGGTTCGAATCCAGGTCCGGCAGCCAGGGAACGCACGTGTTTCAGGGTGACGTAGCAAGGCGCCGGGGTGCACTGCCCCGAGCGCTCAGTCGGCGTCAGGGCTGTGACGCGGCAGGAGCTTCGGCTGACTGGGTTCCCGATTCGATCTTGTCCAGGAACTTTCTGGCCTCCTCGCGCCCGGATTCGTACAGTTCTTTCTTTCGATCACCCGACAAGCCGAACTCCGTGGTGCCTACTCCCCTGGTATCGATGTCGATCGTCTTGTCGAACTTCTCCTGCTCTATATAGAACCTATCGTGGGCCTCCATCATGGTCTCTACCAGGCTCCAGAAGTAGCCGAGCGTCTCCGACCTCTTCAGCATTTCCATGAATTCCGACTTCAGATCGAAATCTTGTGGGACGAGCTGAGACCGCGTGTCCTTTTGTATGAGTTTGAGTCCGAAGGTCTCCCGCTTCGCTTCCTGGCCAGGCGGTGCGTCGAATAGCCAGACCGGGAAGTTGGAGAGCATCCCCCCGTCCACGATGGTGTGCTCGCGACCGGTGTACTGGTTGACGAGGGGTACTGGCTCGAAGAAGATGGGGATGCTCATGCTCATGCGGACCGCCAGAGCCACGGGAACGTTATCTGGATGGGCCCAGCCAAGATCCTTGTAGTCCCTGGGCAAAACCACCATTCGTCGCTCGGTAACATCGGAGACGATGACCTGCAGCTTGTAGTGGAAGACCGGGTCAGCATCTTCCGGGACATCGTGCCGACGCAGGTCCCCGAAAGTCACCTCTTCCTTGTCCAGCTTCTCGCTCAAAAGCTCCTTGATCCAATCGTGAAAGTACTTGCCCTCGTAGACGCCCTTGTCCTTGAGCAAGCTGAGCGGCCTGGCCAGGAGCCAGATGCGATCCTCCCAGGCTTCGTCCATAAACTTGTGGAAGGGAATCTTCATCATTATGCCACGCAGTTCTTCGGCAGAGTATCCTGCGGCCACGAGCGCGGCCACTATGGCCCCGGCGGAGGCCCCGGCCATGTTCACAGGCCGGTAACCGCGCTCTTCGAGAACGGAGTAGGCCCCAACCAGGCCTATGCCCTTCACGCCTCCACCCTGAAACACCAGATCGGCGGTTTTTTGCCGCTCGTTGCCTGCTGAAGCTCCTCGCACGGACATACCGTCAACCTCCTGATTCGCCCGGCCACCTATCGTAGTGGCGTCTGTTGCACGACGGCCACTCGAACAAAGATTGGAGCACACGACAATGAATCCTCGATGAATTCTGTTTGAGTGGCCGAAGACCCACCGCTTAGCGTGCCATAATGCGTCTTTATGAGGGGTGCGGAATGGGAAGCCGGCCGTGTGCCGCTCCGGGGCGTGCGTGTCCTCACCCTGGCCGTGAACCTGCCTGGTCCCGTGGCGGCGTCCCGACTGCGCGCCATGGGTGCGTCCGTCGTCAAGGTCGAGCCGCCCGGCGGTGACCCGCTGGCCAGGATGTGCCCCGGTTACTACGAGGACCTGAGCGCCGGGCATGAGGTCGTGCAACTCGACCTGAAGGACCAGAACGATCGCGCTTCGCTGGACGACTGGCTTGGGAAAACAGACCTGCTTCTAACGGCGAGCCGGCCCGCGGCGCTGGGACGGCTCGGGCTTTCGTGGCCCGAACTGCAAGCTCGTTTTCCTGGCCTGTGTCAGGTCGCCATCGTTGGGCATCCCCCTCCGGACGAGGATGCGCCTGGTCACGATCTTACCTACCAGGCACGCTTCGGCACGCTGTCGCCGCCCGAGATGCCGCCCGTGCTGGTGGCCGACCTTGCGGGGGCCGAGAGGGCCGTTAGCGCGGCCCTCTCGCTGCTGTTCGCCAGGGAGCTTGGGCAGGGCGCTGGGTACGAGCAGGTGGCCCTCTCGGAGGCGGCGCGGGCTTTCGCCGCACCGCTGCATTGGGGGCTCACGGCGCCAGGCGGCGTCCTCGGTGGGGGCTTTGCCGGCTACGGGTTGTACCGCGCACGAGAGGGCTACGTGGCGCTGGCCGCCCTCGAGCCGCACTTCTGGGAGCGGTTGTTGCGGGAACTCGGGGTGAGAGGCGACCGTCGAGAACTGGAGCAAATCTTCGAAACCAAGACCGCCGACCAGTGGGAAGAGTGGGCAGCCGAACGCGACCTCCCGCTCACCGCTGTGAGTAGGGAGTGGGGAATAGGGAGTAGGGAACGGAGGGAGCTGATGGAGGAGCGAAGCGACCAAGGAGGATCGAATTGAAGGCAGACCACACTATTACTCGCGCCCGGCGCAACACCATCGGCGATGCCGTCAGGCGCTCCGCTGGGCGCAACCCGGAGAAGGATGCCATCGTCTTCGGTGGGCGGCGCTGGAGTTATGCCGAGCTCGACGACGGGGTGAACCGGGTTGCTAATGCGCTGCTTGCGCGGGGACTCGAAAAAGGCGACAGGGTGGCCACTTACGGCATGAACTCGGACGCCTACGTTTTGCTCTGGCTCGGGTGCGTGAGGGCTGGTTTGATCCACGTCCCCGTAAATTTCCACCTCGCAGGCGACGAACTCCTCTACGTCCTGAACCAGTCAGGCTCGAAGGCGCTCTTCTACGACCCGGGGTTGGCTGCGAACGTCGATGAGGTGCGGGATGGAGCCGGGGCGGAGATCCACGGTACCCTCCGCGACGGCGATGACTTCGACGTTGTAAGCCTGGCGCGTAGCGAAAACGACGCCTCAGAGCCCGAAGCCGACCTGGACGAGGAGGACGTGGCCCAGATCCTGTACACTTCGGGGACGACCTCAGCCCCCAAGGGTGCAGTGCTGACGCACAGGGCGCTCATGGCCGAGTACGTGAGCTGCATCGAGGCGTTGGAGTTTCGCCGCGACGACCGTGCGCTCCACTCGCTCCCGCTCTACCACTCGGCCCAGATGCACGTCTTCATCATGCCTTATCTGCTCCTCGGGGCCACCAACTTCGTGCTCGTCAAGCCGGACCCACAGGAGTGCTGCCGTCTGATCGAACGCGAGGGGATCAACTCCATGTTCGCCCCGCCGACTGTCTGGATCTCTTTCCTTCGGCACCCCGCCTTCGAGGAGTACGACCTCGTAAGCCTCGAGAAGGTGCAGTACGGAGCCTCGATCATGCCTGTGCCAGTGCTCAGGGAGCTGCGCGAGAGGCTGCCCAACCCCCGTTTCTACAACTGCTACGGACAGAGTGAGATCTCACCCCTTGCCACGGTCTTGAGGCCCGACGAGCTTACCGAGGAGAGGTTGGCCTCCGTCGGGCGTCCCTGCCTGTTCGTCGAGACCAGGGTCGTCGATCCTGAGATGAACGACGTCCCGCCAGGCGAGCGCGGCGAGATCGTCCACCGCTCCCCGCACCTCATGATCAGCTACTGGGAGAAGCCGGAGGAGACCGAAGAGGCCTTCGAGGGCGGCTGGTTCCATTCAGGGGACCTCGGCCTTTTCGACGAGGAGGGCTACCTCTACGTCGTGGACCGGGTCAAGGACGTTATAAACACAGGCGGCATGCAGGTCTCCGGGAGCGAGGTCGAGGACGCCCTCTTCGACCACGAGGCGGTCTCCGAGGTAGCCGTCATAGGTCTTCCCGACGAGAAGTGGATCGAAGCCGTAAGCGCCGTTGTAGTACTCAAAGACGACGCCGAAGCGGAGAACCTGCGCGAGGAGCTCGAAGAACACGCCAGGGGTAAGCTTGCGGACTTCAAGCGCCCCAAGCACATCTTCTTCGTGGAGGACCTGCCGCGAAACGCAGCCGGCAAGATCCTCAAACGCGAGTTGCGGAGTCGCTTCGCTGCTGAAGGCGGGGAGTAGGGGGGCGGCTTCGCGAATGCGCGGCCGGGCCTGGAGATGGTGTAATTCAAGGCTGACAGCAGCGACGGGATTAGTGGAGGATGGGGATGGTTATTAGCGAGTTGTTTTCGGTGCGGGGCAAGCGCGTGGTCGTCACAGGGGGGACCTCCGGTATCGGGTTGATGATCGCGCGGGCGTTCGTGGAGAACGGTGCTTCTGTCTTGATCAGCAGCCGCAAGGCCGAGGCGTGCGCCTCGGTGGCTGAGGAGTTGTCCGGTGTCGGCGAATGCGACGCGGTCCCCGAAAACCTCGCTAGCGAGGACGGATGCCGGCGGTTGGCCGACGCGGTGGGGGAGCGCTGGGACGCGCTCGACGTGCTGGTGAACAATGCCGGGGCAGTCTGGGGGGCGCCGCTGGCCGAACACGATGCCGCGGCGTGGGACCGGGTGCTCAGCCTCAACCTGCAAGGGGTTTTCCATCTCACCCGGTTCCTGCGCCCGCTGCTCGACGCATCCGTGACCGGTGAGCCCCCGCATGATGACCCTGCAAGGGTGATCAACGTCGGCTCCATCGACGGGCTCAGGGTGCCTGGGATGGAGACCTACAGCTACACGGCGTCCAAGGCAGGGGTGCATCACCTGACCCGTCACCTCGCCTGGGAACTGTCGCCCAGGATCACCGTCAACGCGATCGCCCCTGGGCCATTCGAGTCGCGCATGATGGCATCCACCCTCGAGGCCAAGGGAGAGCAGATCGCAGGGCGGGCGCCGATGCGCCGGATCGGCAGCGACGAGGACATGGCCGGAGCGTCGATCTACCTGGCGTCACGGGCGGCATCTTACGTGACAGGTGCCGTGATCCCGGTCGACGGCGGCCTGTCGACGTGCCTGGCTACCTGGAGTCAGTGAAGGCGCGGAAGGACAGAATTCGCTATGAGAGGAGAGATTGATGACTGAGATGAAAGAGCCCGTGATAGTAGATGCCGTACGCACCCCTGTCGGCAAGCGCGGCAAGGCGCTCGGGGACTGGCATCCGACCGACCTCCTAGCGCACACCCTGTCGGCGCTGTTAGAGAGAACCGGCATCGACCCCGGGATGGTAGACGACGTCATCGCCGGATGCGTTCGTCAGGTTGGCGAGCAGAGCATGAACATCGCGCGAAACGCGGTGCTCGGGGCTGGCTTCCCCGAGACGGTCCCTGCGACCACCATCGACCGCCAGTGCGGCTCGAGCCAGCAGGCCGCCCACTTCGCCGCACAGGGGATCATGAGCGGGTCCTACGAGGTCGCGGTTGCGTGCGGCGTGGAGTCCATGAGCCGGGTCCCGCTCGGCGAGGCGTTCGAAATCGGCGGCCCGATGGGGCCGTGGTACGGAGGGTACACGACGAGCAGGTACGACTCAGGGCTCGTCAACCAGGGAACCTCGGCCGAGATGATCGCGAAGAAGTGGAAGCTGAGCCGCGAGGAGCTCGATGAGTTCAGCGTCGAGAGCCACCGGCGGGCCGACCAGGCCACGGAGGAGGGCAGGTTCGACGGCCAGATCTTGCCTGTTCCTGTTCGCACTGAGGACGGCTCGGTCGTTGAGATGACGCGCGACGAGGGGATAAGGAAGAACCTCGACCCAGAGAAGATGGCCTCGCTCGAGCCCGTCTTCGACCCTGATGGCGTCATCACGGCCGGGAACTCCTCGCAGATAAGCGACGCCGCAGCCGCGCTCTTGATCATGGAGCGCGGCCTCGCCGAGCGTCTGGGCCTCAGGCCAAGGGCGCGCTTCGTCTCCTTCGCCCTCGCCGGTGTAGACCCGATCTACATGCTGACAGGGCCTGTCCCTGCGACCCACAAGGCTCTAGAACGCGCAGGACTGGCCCTCGAGGACGTTGACCTCTTCGAGGTCAACGAGGCCTTCGCGTGCATACCCCTCATGTGGCAGCGCGAGACAGGGGCTGACATGAAAAAGACAAACGTGAACGGCGGTTCCGTGGCCATCGGCCATCCCGTCGGCTCCACAGGGGCCCGCCTGATGACCGTCCTCTTGAACGAGTTGGAACGCACAGGCGGGCGCTACGGCCTGCAGGCGATGTGCGAGGGCGGAGGACAGGCCAACGGTACGATCATCGAACGCCTGTGATGTTTCGCCCTTCGGGCTACGCAGCACGCTCCCTCTGCCCGCTTGTCAGCACGCCTTCCCCCTCAGGTCGGAGCCTTGTCAGGAGGTCGTCTCGGAGTGCCGCCACGAGCGTCAAACCCTACCGCTGCTTACGACGGTTCCTCGCGCGCAGCCGGGTGAGACAGGAACCAAGAAACCATCCGAGACTTCAACCCCTCTGCGAATCACGCAACCAGCAACAACAAGAGCTGAGAGCTGAAGGCTGACCACTGATAGCTTGCAAAGAGGGGGGTTTCCCCCCTCTTTGCAAAAGCCTCTAATACGCGTCGACGGCGCCGACGTAGCCGGGGATGTATTCGATGGGTGTCTCGACGACGGCCCCGTAGTAGGTAGAGGCGTGTATTACCGTCCCGTATCCCGTGGCTATGCCGACATGCGAGATACCGTAGCCGGACTCGTCGAAGAACACCAGGTCGCCCGCCTTCGCGTCCGAGGGCGTACCGTAGGCGTACTGGGCGTCCGGGGAGTCGGGCAGGTACACGCCGAGATCCGTGAACACCGCCGAGGTGAAGCCAGAGCAGTCCATGCCGGATGTGCCGTAGGGCGTGCCTATGTAGGCCTGGGCGTCATCCACGACCGCCTGTCCAGAGTAATCACCGCCCTGGGCGTTCGCCCCGGAAATCGGGCCCGCAAGTAGAACGGCCGAAAAAACGGCGCAAGAAAACATGATTGCAGCGATTTGCCGCACGAATTATCCCCCTCCAAATTGTGTTGCTTACGGCGACGGATACTATCAGAGAACAACAAGGTTTCAAGAAACACCGGGTCAGGGACGGACCACACTGGAAGGAGATGCTAACGGTTTGAGGGACGCCTTCCCTTCAACCAATCCTCAGCAATTCCACGCCCTTCTGCAAGGCATGCGATCACCCATTAGCGAAAACAACAACCTGAAAGCGAGGGCCTTTGGGCCCGAAGCGAGCTGCCCGAAGGGCGCAGCTCACACATCCCACAGTGGACCGCGTCTCGTTCTTCTTCGTCTCTCCTGCCAGAACCTGACCTGTGCGGCGAACCTGTCCCCGTCGAGGCCCAGATAGTTGGCGTACACCCTGACGAACCCCCGCACGTAGATGGGCTCAGGCATCGCGGAGTGATCGTCGCTTTCGAGCCTCTGCAGGTAATCTTTGCGGATCCTGGTCGCCTGTTCGGCTTCCTCCAGCGACACGCCCCGCCTCCGCCTTTCGCGCTCCAGCATGTGGCCTATGCCCGGTCTCTCGGCCCCGGGCGCGTAACTCTTATCTATTTCCCGCATCCTCGACCTCCAGGACATTAGTGAGTCTCCAGGGTGCTCTCGAACTTCGTTCGCCCCGCTTTTCGGGCTACTTCGCTCCTGTCTACGAAATCGAGCAGGGTCTCCAGTCCGGGGTTGGGGTCCTTGGACCGGCCCGTGTCGCTTGTGCTTACGAGCAGCGTTCCGTCCTCCAGGCGGACCTCCATCCACACACCGACCGCTGACCGTAGCGCTGGCGTGGTGCGGCTGCACACCACCGCGTCAGGGCGTAGCCGCGGCGCCTCTTCCTCCACCGCGTTGGGTTCGACCGTGATCACCTCAACGTGGGGACGGAGCGCGCGGAGTGCACCGGCGAAGACCTGACGGTACGAGCGTGGTTCGTTCGCAAGCAAGATGCGCATCCTTACTCCTCCGTTCGGGACACCCGCCGGTGCGCCCCGGAGGCCAGCAAGAGGGCGGCGAACATGCGGTTCTTGCCGAGCCGCTTGGCCCTGTACATAGCCTCGTCGGCGGCATCGAGTAGCGCCGTGGGGTCCGTTGAGCGACCGGGGCACTGCACGGCCCCTGCGCTGAGGCGAAGGTCCAGGCCAAGCGTACTCCTGGAGCCTTCGACTACCTCATCCCTCATCCGCTCGAAGAAACGGTGGGCTTCGGGGAGCGAGGCTTCTGGCAACATCACCAGGAACTCGTCGCCCCCGTGACGGGCGACCACGTCTACGCGTCTCGAGCAGGACCTTAGGATACCTGCGACCAGCTTCAAGGCTTCGTCTCCCGTGCGGTGCCCGTGGGTGTCGTTGACGTTCTTGAAATCGTCGACGTCCACGAAGAGCACCATGAACCGCTCACCCGTGCGCCTCGCCCTCTCGAACTCCTCCTTGAGCCTGGTCTCGAAACGACCTCTGTTATAGAGGCCCGTGAGCGGGTCGAGCGACGCCTCGTGCCAGAGACGCTCCTCGAGGTCTCTGATCCTCGCGGAGTCGCGCTCTTGCTGCAGGCTCGTGCGTTCCCACAAGGCGTACCTGCACGCCAGAACAACCCCGGCGTAGGCGGGGGCCTGGACGATCAAATACTCGACCAGCCTGACCTGATCGGGGGCGTAGAGTTGCGGGCTCAGGCTGGCGAGCAGCGTGGCCGCCACGCAGAGCGCGGCGACGCCCGAGGCGAAGTAGATAGCGCAGGAGACCACCACAAAGAGGTAGAAGATGGTGAGCGGGCTTTGCCAGCCGCCTGAGAAGTATACGGCCAGGGTAATGAGGCCAAGGGCGGCTGACGCGGGGACGAGCAAGACGTGCCGTTCGAAACGACCCCAGGGGAAGAACCAGACGGACCCCACCAGGACCCCGCCCGCTAACACCACCCTGTCGAGGCCTCCCACCTCCTCCCTGGTGAACTCGAACCATCCGCCGTGGATGAACAACAGCATGGCCAGAGCGGACACCACGTAGAGCACGGTACTCACCGTCTTCAAGCCGACACCAGAGCGTGAGGCTACAGCACTGGAAAGGTCAAGGGACGGACCGGGTAGGGAAGAACTCCTCGAGAAGCCCGAAGGGTACGCGTACCGACCTACGCCGTTATCGTCGTGGGATGTTTCGTTGCGCCTCAGCCACGCGTTCATGTTTTCTCCTCGCTCTGCTGTACGCCAGGACAACGTAAGACCTCGGGAGCGCACAGAGCGCCCCCTGAGCAAGGAGGATCAGCCGGGGCGTTCGAGTGCCAGGCGCGGGACCGTTCCTGGCCGGAGGAAAGGATTGTGGGCGCGGGACCGGCCCAGGCACAGGAGGGCGAAGAGGCAGGAGACGATAACGGCGAGAAGCGGAGCGCTGCCGCCGCTGGAAGATGTAGACCCGGTAGCGGAGCCTCCTATCATCGGACCGAAGACTGAGAAGGGCGTTGGTATCTCCGGCGGCCACCACCGCTGCATGAGGCTCTTCCCGTCGTAGAGCTTACCGGCTGCAAGGTCGCGGGTACCGTCCCGCAACGAACGGAGCAGCTCCTTAGCTTGTTGGACCACAGAACCACTGCTGACCCAGAGAGGGTCGAGCAAGAACGTCGTCGACCAGAGGAGCGTTTCCGACGCTGACTGTGCCTGATGTCCAGCCGGGAGTTGCTTCCCATCAGGTTGCGTGGCGGGAACAGAAGCCTCGATCACGGCCTGCTTGTCAGGCGGATGGACGGAGAATGCTTCAGGCTCCTCACTCTGGACAGACGAGGAGCGGGGACCTGGGGCGCCGTCCCTGTTAGTGGCCGGCCGGTAAACCGGTTCCGCCCCGTCACGGGTGCCCGGACCACCCTCGCTCCCGGCCTGCGTCTGCGCGTGCGTACGGGGGGCGGGAGGCTGGTTCGCCTCCATGCCTGGCTGCCCGCCGTCAGGCGCGTTCGCGGGCTGGCCAGTGTAGACAGGGCTATTCCCCTCAGGCGCCTTCCCGGTGCCTGCCGGATTGCCGACTCCTTCGTGATGTGCTTTCGGAACCGCGGAGGCGCCATACCCTGGAGGTTGTCCCGTTTGCTGCGGCGGTTCTCCAGAACCGCTTCCTCCTGAATGGGTAATCTCCCGCCCTGGGGGACTTACCGGTTCACCGTGCTGTCCCTGGGACCCCGCGCCTTCAGGCCGGCCCGTACTCTCGTTGCCCTGCTCGTGCCCCGATGTCGGCCGTGGTGTGGGCCGCTGGTGATCCGGATGCGACACAGAATCGCCGTCCACCGGCTTCGGCTGAGGATGAACGGTATCCGGTTCGACGGGCCTCTGGGGACCGAGACCCTTACCGTGCTCCCGCGAGACCGGCGGCTCGTGCGCGGGCCTCTTGAGAAGGGAGACGCGTCTGCCCGGTGGTTCCGCGGGTCTTCCCCGGCCAGGAGCGCCCCGATCGATTGGCCGCTCATGGGCAGGCCGCGCCGGAGCCCCCCGGTCCACAGGCCTCGACTGCGCCGGTCCCTGTTGTGCCGCAGGCGCCGGGTGGCCGGCGCTGGACGCGCCAGCGGGGCTGTGACCCGCAGGCCGCCGGCCGGTAGGCGGTGATGCGGGACTACTCGTCGCAGGTTCCGGCCGCGCCGCAGGCGCTCGATTGTCGGCGTTACGCGCGCCAACCTGCCCCTGGCTGGTCGACCGCTGAGGGGTCGCCCGGCCGCCGGGTTCTGGTGCCTTGAGTGGCTGTTTCGCCAGGGATACTTTACCAACGCACAACAACGAGCCAAGCGCGACCAGAAGACAGATCACGGCCACAACGCCACGGTCCCACATGGCATCATTCTCCAGACCACTCTCACAGTCAGTGGAATGAAGTAGCCTGTTGTGATCCTCCACTATCCCCAACGCTGTCATACGCTCCAGAGTCCGGCAGATACCCAAGGCCAGTCACCGTGTTCCGGAGAACCACGCTCGCCGGACATTACAGGGTTACCGGAAATCATTGTCAATATCTCTCGGATCGCCATCCGTCACTTCGGACCAATCGCCGTCCAATTATAGCACCGGGTGCTATCGGCGCGATGGCCCTCTTTCCATGGCAACCTTCCTTCCCCAGAGGTCCCACCCGAGATGCGGGCATAGTAGCATAGTGGGCGAGTACACAGGAGAACAAATCGGCCTGATATAACTCTCGATGAGGGAGCGTGAAAGGTTTGCACGTCTACAGTGATCCGGCCTCGGAACGCCACGTAAACGACCTCGCCGGCGTGGAGTCCCCTGAGAGGTTCCCGGCGGCCCTCGCTGGAGTCGAAGAGGCGGAGCAAAGCGGCGTGCCCGTTGAGTGGCGCAAGTGCGATCCCGCGGACGAGCAAGCCCTCACCTCCGTCCACGCCCCGGCTTACCTGGACGGTGTGAGGGAGATGTGCGGGGCTGGAGGGGGCTACCTCAGCCTGGATACCGCCGTCGGCGCCGGTTCGTGGGAGGCGGCCTCGCTCGCGAGCGGGGCCGCCTGCTCGGCCGTCGAGAGCGCCCTCGCGGGCGAGCCGGCCCTCGCCGTCGCCCGCCCTCCAGGCCACCACGCGGGGAGGGATTACGGGATGGGGTTCTGTATCACGAACCACGCGGCCGTCGCCGCCGGGCACGCCCTTTCGAGGGGGCTGGAGAGGGTCGCCCTCCTCGACTGGGACGTGCACCACGGCAACGGCACCCAGGACATCTTCTACCGGGACGGTCGGGTGCTCTACCTCTCTGTGCACCAGAGTCCCTTCTACCCGGGGACGGGCGGGGCCGGCGAGGTGGGGGAGGGAGAGGGCCTCGGCCTCACGGCCAACGTGCCGCTCCCCGCGGGCTCGGGGGAGGACCTCTACGCCGCGGCCTTTGCCGGAATATTTCTGCCCGTGCTGCGGGAGTTCGGGCCCGGGTTGATCCTGGTCTCAGCCGGCTTCGACGCCCACGCGGACGACCTGCTCGGGGGCATGGCGCTCGGGAGCGACTCTTTCGGGCGCTTCGCCGCTCTGGTCACGGACCTCTCCCACGAGGTCGGGGCCGCGCCACCCGCGTTCGTCCTGGAGGGCGGCTACAACCTCGGCGCCCTCACCGAGAGCCTCGCTGCGACCATGCGGGGAGTAGGGGAAGAGGTCCCAGGCTGGGAGTATAAGGGCGGGGTAAGGCAGGTCGAGAAGAGCCGTGAGGTTCTCGCGCCGTTCTGGCGGGGCCTCGGCTGATCCGTCGTGAGGATCTTCCGCCCTCCGCCGTTCGAGGACCGCAGGGACGCGGGCCGCAGGCTCGCCGGCAAGCTTCTGGGTTTCAAGGACGCGAGGCCTGTGGTCTTCGCCCTACCGAGGGGTGGGGTGCCAGTAGCGTATGAGGTCTCACGCGCCCTCGGGGCGCCGCTTGACGTCTTCGTCTCGCGCAAGCTAGGGGCGCCGGACCAGCCGGAGTTCGGTATCGGGGCCGTCGCCGTCGGCGGGGTCCGCGTCCTCAACCGGGATGTGATCAGACGCCTCGGCATCCCCGACGAGTACGTCGAGCGTATCACGGCCCGCGAAGTTGCGGAGGTAAACCGGAGACTGCGCTACTTCAGGGGCGAAAGGCCCGAGCCGGAAGTCGGTGGGCGGACCGCGATCCTGGTCGACGACGGCCTCGCGACAGGCGTAACGGCCCGCGCCGCGGTGGAGGCCCTGCGCCTGAGGGGGCCGAGACGCCTGATCCTGGCCGCGCCCGTGTGCGCCGCCCAGACGGCTGAGGTCTTCAGGCCCCAGGTCGACGACCTCGTCTGCCTCGCCTCTCCCTCTGACCTCGGGGCCATCGGCTTCTGGTACAAAGACTTCGAGCAGACCTCGGATGCTGAGGTCGTAGAACTACTCGAAAAGGCCGGGAGCGGGCGGCGACCAACAGGGAGCCCTTAGCACCATACTCCCGGTTGGAGATGGGCGTCTGCCAGGTACAATTAGCGCAGGTTTTCCGACCCAGGGAGAGGTGATAAGTATGTGCGGCAGGTATACGCTTTCTACCCCGGCGGGCAGGCTGGCCGAGGAGTTTCAATTCGACGACGCAGCTGTGGATATTGCCCCGAGCTACAACGTCGCCCCGACACAGCAGGTCGCTGCGGTTCTCGAGGACGAAGGAGGGCGGCGTCTCGAGATGCTCAGGTGGGGGCTCGTCCCTTCCTGGGCTGATGACCCCGAGATCGGGGCGCGTATGATCAACGCCCGCAGCGAGACGGCCCCCGAGAAACCCTCTTTCCGCAGAGCCTTTCGCGGCAGGCGGTGCCTGATCGCCGCCGACGGCTTCTACGAGTGGAAGCGAGAGAACGGGGGCAAGCAGCCCTACTACTTCCGCATGCAAGACGGGCGCCCCTTCGCCTTCGCCGGGCTCTGGGAGAGCTGGGAGAAAGGCGGCGACGGTGCGCTGCGCACGTGCGCGATCCTGACCACAAGGGCGAACTCCGTGCTGAGCGGTATTCACGACAGGATGCCCGTGGTCCTACCTTCAGGCGCCTACAATGCCTGGCTCGACCCCGACGCCGACAGGGAGGAACTCGGCGAGCTCATGGTCCCCTACCCGGGCGACGATCTCGAGACCTACGCCGTGAGCCGCTTCGTCAACAGCCCACGTAACAACGACGAGCGCTGCGTAGAGCCAGCCGCTTGAGCTTCGAGGTCAGGGCCGACGTCATGGAGGCCCTGGAGAGTGGGGCGCCCGTCGTGGCGCTCGAGTCGACCCTGATCTCACACGGACTACCCAGCCCCCAGAACCTGGAAGTGGCACGCGAGGCGGAACGTGCCGTACGCGCCGAAGGCGCCGTGCCAGCCACGATAGGCGTCGTCGGCGGGACGGCGAAGGTCGGTCTCGAAGAGTCCGAGCTGGAGCTCATGGCCACCGCACAGGACATCCCGAAGCTTTCGGCCAGAGACCTTCCCGCCGCCGTCGCCAAGGGAGGACACGGGGCCACGACCGTCGCCGCCACCGCGCACCTCGCGGCGCTAGCGGGGGTACGCCTCTTCGCCACAGGAGGCCTCGGCGGCGTGCACAGGGAGGCGCGCGAGAGTTGGGACGTCTCGGCCGACCTCGCCGCCCTCGTCAGGACCCCCGTGGCCGTGGTCTGCTCAGGGGTCAAGTCCATCCTCGACATCCCCGCGACCCTGGAGTACCTGGAGACCCTCGGCGTGCCCGTCGTCGGCTTCCGCACGCTCCGCTTCCCCGGCTTCTACCTCCCCGACTCGGGGAGCGAGCTCGACTGGGCCGTGGATGACGAGGTAGAGGCGGCACGCATGATCCAGGATCTCCTTTCCCTCGGCCTGGAGAATTCCGGCCTCGTAATCGCCAACCCGCTCTCCGAGGAGGAACAGCTCGACCCCGGTCTCCACGAACGAGCCCTCCGCACGAGCCTCGAAGACTTGAAGAGACGTGGCGTCCGCGGCAAAGACGTCACACCCTTCCTCCTCGACCGCTTCGCGGCTGAGACGAAAGGGGAGAGCCTTCGCGTCAACAGGCTCATCATCCTGGGCAACGCGCGTCTGGCAGCGCGCATCGCCGGGGTACTCTCGGCGCTCGAAGGCGATCGGTCGTAAGCATTGAGTCGCCATGCCCTGTCCCTACTCCCCACCCCAAAAACAATGCGTAATCTTCGCCCCACTTCCGCATGAAAGTCGTCGTGATCGGAGACCTGCTCTACGACCTGCTCGCCAGGCTTGAAGGCGACATCGCGCTTGGGACGGACACCTTCACGAGAATACGGGCTAGCGGCGGCGGTTCAGGCGCGAACGCCGCCGCCTGGCTGGCCACCTCAGGCGTCGAGACGCACTTCGTCGGGAGGGTCGGCGACGATGTCTTCGGCGAATTTCTGGAGGCGGAGTTGAACGTGGCCGGCGTGGAGGTCCATCTGGCGCGGGACCCCTCGCTGGCCACGGGAAAAGTCTTCGTGCTCGTCGACAGTGCGGGGGAGCGGACCATGATCACAGACCGCGGGGCCGTCGAGGGTCTGCGTCCCGAGGACATCCCGGTATCGCTCCTCAGCGGAGGACACCTGCACCTCGTCGGCTACACCTTCTCGGACGGCAGCCGCAGGGAGACGGCCAGAGAGGCTTTTCGATTGGCGCGCGAGTCAGGGATGACCGTCTCAGTGGACCCATCGGCGGTCCCGATGCTCGAGGACGTCGGTCCCGAGCGCTTCCTCGGATGGACCAGCGGCGCCGACCTGTGCCTACCCAACCTGGAAGAGGGCGTCCTGCTCGCCGGGACCGAAGACCCCGGGCGCATCGTGGAGACCCTGCTCGCCTACTACCAGGCCGTCGTCCTGAAGCTCGGCGCCGAAGGAGCCCTCTACGCCGACGCAGGTGGCGAAAGGTCGCGCGTCCCCGCCGCGCCGGCGCGCGTAACCGACACCACAGGGGCAGGTGACGCCCTCTGCGCCGGTTTCCTGGCCGCCTGGCTCGCTGGCATCGCCCCCGCGGAGGCGCTGCGGCGTGGCGCTGGGCTTGCGGCGCGCGCCGTCGAGCGCGTGGGCGGCCGCCCGGAGCTCTGAACCTAGACAGCAGGCCGAGGTGCCTCCCCTCTCGGACGGCTCGGCTTGACACCATGACTCAGCAATGTTACTTTTTATACGACTGACTGGTCAGTTATTTATAGAGACGAGAGCAATATGGTGCCGCGGCAGGACGTGAGCGAGGAGCGGAAGGGTCAGATACTGGAGGCGGCGATCTCCGTGTTCTCCCGCCTCGGCTTTCACAGGGCGCGCATGGAGGATGTGGCGCGGGAGTCGGGGTTGGCCAAGGGCACTCTCTACCTCTATTATCGGAGCAAGGACGCTTTGATAGGGGCTCTACTAGAGCGGATCTTCGGGTGGGGGATGCGGGATCTGAAGGCGGCGTTGGCCGGCGAAGGTCTGGCGAGCGAGCGCCTCGTGGAGTTGGGTGGGAGGATGTCGAAGGAAGTCGAGCGGCTCTCGATACTTCTGCCGATCTGGTTCGAGTTCTACGCGGTTGCTGCGCGCAACGAAACGGTGAAGCCGTTCGTCAAGCGCTACTTCGAGGACTACAGAGAGGCCCTGGCATCGGTCGTTCGGGAGGGCATAGAGCGTGGCGAGTTCAGGGAGGTCGATGCTACCGAGGCGGCCGTGACGATTATCTCCCTGTTCGAGGGGGTGACGCTAATGTGGGCTTTCGATCCCGAGGCGGTGCCTGTCGGCGAGCAGATGGATGCTTGCATGAGGTTGCTTGTAGAAGGGCTGCTCAGGGAGCGCCCATAGTGAGAACGATCGGAAAAGGAGCTGCCAACGTGAGAGACGTTTCCCATTCGGTGCCAAAGAATGTGGTCCTTCCCTTGTTTCGGTCGAGGCCTACCGGAGCTCTGAGGTTCGCGTTCCGTTTGCCGATCTACCTGTATCGTCTGGGTCTCGGCAAGGTGCTTGGTTACAGGTTTCTCTTGCTCGTCCACAGGGGGCGAAAGAGCGGTCTCCCGCGAGAGACTGTTCTGGAGGTGATCAAGCACGACCCGGACGGCGGGGAGAGCGTGGTGCTCTCGGGCAGGGGGGAAAAGGCCGACTGGTACCGCAATATACAGGTGAGCCCGGCACTGGAGATCCAGACCGGAGGAGGACGCTACGTGCCCGAGCAGCGGTTTCTCGCTCCGGATGAGAACCATGCCGCGATCTCCGAGTACGCGAGTCACCATCCGCTGGTCTTCCGGTTCCTCCTCAGGGCGTTCGGTTTCGGCTATCCACTGAACGGAACCGAGGAAGCTCAGCGGCAATTCGCCGAATCCCTGAGGCTGGTAGCTTTCCGTCCCGGAGACGAAACGAACGTAACACGGCGGGAGGTCACAGGATGAAGGTGCTCATATCTGGTGGACGAATCGCTGGCCTGACTCCGGCGCACGGTCTGCGTCGCCACGGGCACGATCCTGTAGTCGTGGAGAGGTCGCCGAAGGTGCGCGACGAGGGGTACATGATCGACTTCCTCGGCCCCGGCTACGACACGAGCGAGAGGATGGGCATGCTATCTGAGCTCGAAGGCATCCACTACCAGATACCACGCCTCGCTTTCGTCGATGCTGTGGGCAAGGAGAAGTTCTCCATCTCCTATGCCGCCCTTCGCAAGGATGTCTTCGGCGGCCGCCACTTCAACTTCATGCGAGGCGATCTCGAGCGCCTGCTGTACTCCAGGATAGAAGGCCGCGTCCCTGTACGCTTCGGTACCGAGGTAGAGGCTCTGGAGCAGGACGAGGCACAGGTGGATGTGAGGTTTAGCGACGGTAGCACCGGCTCATTCGACGTGGTTATCGGGGCCGACGGGATCCACTCACGGGTCCGGGAGCTGGCTTTCGGGGAAGAGAGCAGGTTCTCACGTCCACTGGGCTACTACACGGCAGCCTTCGTCCTGGATGACCCGGAGATGCGGCGACGCTTCGGCGACGCCTTCTACACGCTCAATGTGCCAGGTCGGCAGGTCGGAGTCTATCCCATCCGCGGCGGAAGGCTCGCCACCCTCTTCCTCTTCAAGGCCCAGAGGAGGCCCGCAGACTTCTCTACAGAGGCCGCGAGACGAGAACTGGAAACGGTCTACGGCGGGATGCACTGGATCGTCCCACGGCTCCTCGAACGGAGCACTCATGGTCAGGTGTACTTCGACGAAGTCGCGCAGATCGAAATGCCCTCCTGGAACGTAGGACGGGTAGCGCTTGTGGGGGACGCGTGCCAGAGCGTCTCACTATTCGCAGGCCAGGGCGCATCCATGGCCGTGGCCGGTGCATACCTGCTGGCCGAAAAACTGGGTGCGGTTCGAGACCATAAAGACATCACGGCGGCGCTCGCCAGGTACGAGCAGAGCCTCAAACCGGACATACAAAAGCGACAGAAGTCGGGCCGAAGGCTGGCACGATGGTTCGTCCCGGACAGTCGGATACGGCTGGTATTGCAGGAGGCCGTGTGGAGGCTTGCGACAAGGCCGCCAGCCTCTCTGATACTCAGACGCCAGTTCGTTGCAGGTAACAGAGGGAAGGTGGTCGGAGCGTAGGCAAACGGAGCGTCAGCGAAAGAGAACATCTCGCTTCCAGGCACCCTGCTGAATAGAGTAGGATGACCGGAGAGTGTAGAGGGAGAATAGGAGGACGCATGACCGACAACCAGGACAACCCGGGCATTCGAGTACCCCCACCCCTGCTCTACTTGCTGCCCCTCATCCTGGGGTTGCTTCTTGATAGGAGGGCGCACGTCCCCTTCTTGCCACGTACGGCGGCGCGGGGCCTGGGGTGGTCCCTCCTCGGAGGCGGGGTGCTGCTCTCGCAGTGGTTCCGGCAGACGATGCGTGAAGCCGATGCACCCATACGCACCGACAAACCAGTACCGAGGCTGACCACCGAGGGTCCGTTCCGCTACACCCGCAATCCCGGATATCTTTGCCTGGCCATGATCTACGCCGGGATAGCCATTCTGAGGAATTCGCTGTGGACCATACTCCTCCTACCGGTGGTGCTGGTAGTGATCCAGCGCGAAGTCATCGGGCGCGAGGAGCGGTATCTGGAACGCGCTTTCGGAGAGGAGTACTTTGCCTACAAGGCGAGGGTGCGGCGCTGGGTATGACGAGTTGAGATTCCCTATCTAGCGGGAGTTGGTCTGCGACTTCTTCCTCTTCTACCCGTAGAGGCTCGCACCAGCGACCCTCGGTGTGATCTTCTCCCAGGACGTTCTCCTCGCCATCGCCGAAAAATGCCGGGAACTCGACAACCGCGGCGTGGAGTTCCGCTTCCGGATGGTGGACAACCCGATGGAGATCTCCGACGCCTTCTCCAAGTTCGAGATGATGCTCGCCGAACAGGAGCCGGCAGGCCACAATCGCGAGAAGATCCTCCTGGATGCCACGGGCGGCACGACCCCGATGCGCCCCGGGGTGGCCCTCGCGGCGCTCTCGCGCTGCGCCACGCCCGCGTCCTCGATCGTATACTGAAAGGTGAAATGCGGAGGAAGACGTGGTGCTGCGGGACGTGCTGCAGAAGCGCAACCACTCCATCCTCGCGCACGGGCTGGAAGCCATGAGCGGGAAGGCAGCGGCGTGCTTTCTGGAGTATGTGGACGCTATGGTGGACGTGCCGAAGGCGAGGGTAGGCGCGGAGCACGCGACATTGAGGGGGTTGTAAGGGATGACGGTAGCCGGACCGGAGATATCGGAGAGCGTCGTGACGGGGTTGAGGGAGGGGCTCGGTGATGACCTGGTGGCCGTCGTGCTTTTTGGTTCCAGGGCGCGCGGCGAGGCGCGCGAGGGCAGCGACCGGGATTTTCTAGTCATAGCCCGTGACCTGCCGGAGCGGACATTAGAGCGTGCTTTCGGGCTCAAGAAAATGCTGCCACCTCTCCATCGTGGGGAGGCGAGCCTGCTTGCAAAAACGCCGCGAGAGTTCGTGGAGGGTCTGCCGGACCTGTACCTGGACATCGCTATAGACGGCATGATCCTCTATGACACCGATGACTACATGGTAGAACGGCTTGGGTTCTTGAGGGCTCTGATCCGGCGAAAAGGGTTACGTCGTGAGAGGGATGGGCACGACCTGATCTGGCGTTGGGAGAAGCCGCCGGGCCCAGACTGGTCGTTGGAGTGGGAGAAGACCTCATAACTGGCCACGGACAGGCGGCTTACCGGCTCGAACTGGCCGAGGGGTTTCTTGAGGAGGCCCGACAGGACTACGACCTCGAGCGTTGGAGGTCCGCCGTGGACGGCGCCCAGCTTGCCGTCGAGAACGCTGGGAAAGCCGGGCTGGCGCTGGCCGGACACATAGGCCGCACCCACAACCCGGCAACTCAGATTCGTCGCCTGGTCGAGGAGGGGCGGTTCGATGCCGCGCACTCGGAGAAACTGGAGCGCCTGGCGGAGCTGGCAGAGCTTCTCGGGCCAGACATTCATATCCGGACTGACTACGGTGATGAGGTAGAGGGCCGTACACCCTGGGAACTCTTCGACGCCGGCCAGGCCCTCACCGTCGCGGAGGAAGCGGTGAGCCTCGCCTACCAGATCGTTCGGGAAGGTAGCTATGACCAATAGCGGTCCGGGCGCGCTGGAGCTCTTCTGCCACGAGGTCACGGTACGGTTCGTGGAGAAAGCCATCGTGCCGCCCTACGAGGGGTCCATGATCCGGGGCGCCTTCGGCCGCGCTTTTAAGGAGTCCTGCTGTGCCTTCCCCCACAACGGCGCCGGTTGCCCGCTCGGAGAAAGATGCCCATACGGCTACGTCTTCGAGACCTCGCCGCCGGAGGAGGCCAGGGACTTCGCCAGGAACAAAGAGGTCTCGCCGGAGGCCCCGCCGTTCGCGGCGCTGGTGCAGGGACTCCTGATCCGTCTGCCCATGCTCTCCGCCGTTCATTGCGGTGAGGTCTGGCGGGAGGACTTCCGGGATCTCGTCGGGAGGGCCGGAGCGGTGGAGACGGTTCAGGACGAGACGACGTGGGCCTCTTTCCGCCGGCACTCTTCGTTCAAGAACAGGACGGAAACACTCGAAGGAATCGTTGGCCGCGTGGAGTACGCGGGACCGCTGGAGGAGTTTTTGCCGCTGCTGGTTATGGGCGGTCTGGCGCACGTAGGGAAGCGGGCAGTATTCGGGCTCGGGCGCTACCGGATAACCCGGCCCGACGTGCCCCTGCCGTTGCCGAAGGCGCTTAGAGCATCTTCAAAGTGGGAACGGATAGAGTATCCAAAAGCAGAGAAAGTACAGGAGGGTATACAGCAAAATGCAGAGTAGGATCCAAACCGGGAGTGGAGGAGGTTTACCCGGACCATGACCAAGAAAAAGCGCCAGAGGAAAGAGCGCAAGCGCGAGCGTGAGCGCCAGAAGCGCGACGCGCTAAGAAGAGAACCCGAAGAGGTCGAGGACTTTCCCGACGACTTTCCAGGCTTACTCCCAGATCCCAGAGCGATGGAGCGAATGACCGCACGCATGGGCCGGATCATGGATGAGCAGCAGTTCGAGTCCATAGAGGAGGCCCAGACCTTCATGAACCAGTATCTCTCCGAGGGTGGCGCTTCGCTAGAGGATGCGCCAGCTCCTTCCGCGCCGCTGGAGCGGGCCCAGGAGCTGATCTATGACGCTTTCGACACCGACGATCCACAAAGACGGGTGGATCTGGCCGAAGAGGCACTAAAGATCAGTGAAGACTGCGCCGACGCCTACGTGCTTTTGGCCGAGGAGGCAGCTGAGGACGCCGAAGAGGCCAGAGAGCTCTACGAGGCGGGCGTTCGGGCCGCAGAGCGGGCTCTCGGAGAGGAGATCTTCGCCGAGGAGGCGGGCAACTTCTGGGGCATGCTGGAGACCAGGCCCTACATGCGCTCGCTCGAAGGACTGGCTAGCACTTTATGGATACTCGGAGAGCGCAGCCAGGCCCTCTCCCACTACAGGCGAATGCTGCAGCTCAACCCCAACGATAACCAGGG
>JBBPYN010000061.1:0-20085 GCA_038199875.1 Rubrobacterales bacterium | reverse complement strand
TAATGGTGGCACTTCTCATTCGGGCAAAAGGTGCCAGCCGAAGCCAACCCTTCCTCCATCGTCTTGCGCTCCATTTGACTTCCCACTCTCGTTGGCAACATACTCCGCGTATCTTACCAACTCTAAATAGGGAGACTACCCGGATGCGGTCAGTGAGAGAATTAGACTATAGTATCATTTTGGGCCAGGTGACCACGACCTAGATCGGACATAGGGACCATGCCTTCGATCCGACACGTTGCTCGAGTCAGCATACCAACCGGGTTGCTCCACGAACGGGTTGTCGGTGGCCCGGCGAACGGGGCATCGTGATAGGCGAGGAGCAGCATCCTTCGGCCGGCAGAGCGGCTCCGACGCGGCCTTCCGTCACTGTGTGCTACGCGCAGACGCTTGACGGGCGCGTGGCGACTGCGACGGGGGAATCCAGGTGGATCAGCTGCCCCGATTCCCTGCGCTTCGCCCACGAAATGCGCGCAGGCTACGATGCCGTCCTCGTAGGCTCAGGAACCATCTGCAAGGATGATCCCCGCCTGACCGTCCGCCACGTCAGCGGCGCGAGTCCCCTTCGCGTGGTAGCCGACAGTACCCTGCGCACACCAACGCACGCCGCTGTGCTCGCCGACGGCGCGGCCTCGGGAACCGTGCTCGCCGGTACGGATCGTGCGCCGGCGGGGCGACGAGCGAGGGCTCGCGCTTCTGGCGCCACCGTCCTTGTACTGCCTTCAGGCCTCGATGGCCATGTTGACCTCGGAGCGCTGCTGGAGGAGTTAGGGACGCTGGGTATCGGGTCGGTGATGGTCGAAGGAGGGGCCACCTTGATCACGGGCTTCCTCAAGGCCGGGCTGGTAGACCGGCTGGCCGTCTGCCTCGCGCCAAAGATCCTTGGCAACGGCGTACAGGCCGTCGGCGACCTTGGCATCCGCGACCTTTCCCGCTCCCTTACCCTCGCCGACACCTCGCTCGAACCTTACGGGGTGGACCTCATCCTCAGCGGGCGCGTCGTGTACCCTGATCGGGGATAAATTGAAAGCCAGGGCCCTCTGGTTTAGTGCTCCGCGTACCGCCACGCTCCGCGAGGAGGTCGTGCCGCCTCCAGGACCGGACGAGGTAAGGATCAAAACCCTGGCCTCGGCCTTGAGCGCGGGCTCGGAGATGCTCGTCTACCGCGGCGAGGTCCCGCAAGATCTCCCTCTCGACCTGCCTACGCTACGCGGCGGCTACGGGTTCCCGATAAAATACGGCTACGCCGCAGTAGGGCGCGTCCTCGATACGGGTCCAGGCGTCGAGCACCTCTCAGCAGGGGATGCCGTCTTCGTCCACCACCCGCACCAGGAGGTCCTGGTCGTCCCCGCGACCATGCCCGTGCGTCTCCCCGACAACCTTGACCCGCTGTTGGGCGTGTTCGTGGCAAACCTGGAGACGGCCCTGAACATCGTCCACGATACGCCCCTGCGCCTCGGCGAGACGGCGCTGGTCTTTGGAGGAGGCGTCGTCGGCCTCCTCGTGTCGCAGCTCCTGTCGCTGGCCGGCGCGGGGGCGGTGCTCTTGGTCGATCCCCTGGAGAGACGCCGCAAGCTCGCGTTCGCGGCCGGTGTGGATGACGCGTTAGGGCCAGAAGACCTGAACGAGGGTGTTTTGGGCTCCACCTGCGGGCGAGGGGTGGACGTGGCCGTCGAGGCCAGCGGTTCAGGGGCCGCTCTGCAGGCCGCGATCGAAGCTGTGGCGACCGAGGGGACGGTCGTTGTGGCCTCGTGGTACGGCACGAAACTCGTCGCCCTGGATCTCGGAGGACACTTCCACAGGGGAAGGGTCAGGCTCCGCTCCTCCCAGGTCGGGCGGTTGAACCCGGAGCTCACGCCGCGCTGGGACCGGGGACGGCGCACGGATACGGTCCTCGGGCTTCTGGGCAGGCTAGACCTGGAAATCCTCATAACCCACCGCCTTCCGTTCGAGATGGCACCCGAGGCTTACCCGCTCCTCGACGAGAGGCCCGGGGAAGCGGGTCAAGTCGTGTTCACCTACGAAGAATCCCGGGGAGGACAGGATGTATGAGGTCTACGTCGCCGCCAGGTTCGAGGCCGCGCACAGGCTCATCGGGGACTTCGGACCAGCGCGCAGGATGCACGGGCACACCTACAGAATGGAGGTGATCGTGCGCGGCCACCATCTCGCAGACGACGGCACACTCTACGATATCGGGGAACTGGGCAAGGCCGTGAACGACCTTGCTGACTCTCTCGACTATCGGGACCTGAACGAAGTTCCCGGACTGGCCGAAGTCAACACTACCGCCGAGGCTGTCGCCGATCACTGCTGGGAGAGATTGGCCCAACCCCTGCGTGACAGGGGACTCGACTCGCTAGTGGTACGTATCTGGGAGTCCCAGGACGCCTACGCCGCCCGCGAAGACACGCTGGCCTGACGAGGTACTCTTGCGCGTCGCCTTCATCACGGTGGGGGACACGATCCGCAAGACCGGCGGCTACCTGTATAACGCGCGCGTCATCTTCGGCTTGCGAGGGAGAGGATTCGAAGTCGAAGAGATAGTTGCCTCCGGAGCATCGCAAGACGAGCAACGAACTGCTGCCCCGCGACTCGGCTCCAACTTCGACCCTTCGAGGTTCGACACGATCGTGGTCGATGCCCTCGCCCGCATCGCGATCTTCCCTTACCTGGATCTCTGGCGTGCCTCAGGGCCCGTCGTGGCTCTGGTTCACGAGTTGCCGAGCGTAGCAGGCGGTGAACCTAGCCGTGAGCGAGCCTATGAGGAGCCCCTTCTGCACGCGGACCATCTCGTCGCCGTGAGCGAACACGGACGAGGCGTGCTCATGGGCCGAGGCGTACCTCCTGCACACATACACGTTGTGCCGCCCGGCTTCGACGGCGTCCCGGCGGAAGACGCGCCTGGAGTGGAGAACAACAATTCTTTGCGCGCCCTCTGCGTCGCGCAGTGGATTCCGCGGAAGGGAATACTGACCCTGGTCGAAGCGTGGACGTTGCATGAGCGTCACGACGCGGTGCTCGAGCTGGTCGGGGAAACAAGTGCCGACCCCGAATACGAGGCGCAGGTCAGGGCGGCCATCGAAGATGCGCCACGAGGTTCAGTCATCGTATCGGGACGCGTGGACGACAAGACGCTCGGCACCGCATATGCTTCGGCTGACTTCTTCGTATTGCCCTCGCACTACGAGGGATACGGGATCGTCTATGCCGAGGCGCTTGCGTCCGGGTTACCCGTGATCGCCTGCGAGATCGGGCCTGTTCCGGAACTTGTCGGACCGGAGGCCGCAGTGCTCGTCCCGCCAGATGATAAGAGTGCGGTCTCGGCTGCCCTTGACTCCATGCTTGGGGATCCCGCGCTCAGGAGGAGGAAATCCCTAGCCGCGAGACGCCGTGCCTCTAGCCTGCCGCGGTGGGAGGATGCCGTCGCGGGCTTCGAAGATGTTCTGAGGACCGCAGAAGGAGCCGGTAGAACGGGGTCGATGTAGAATCTTCTCGTGGATCGCAGAGACCTTCGCGAGCAGAACCGGACGTCGTGGAATGCGGTTGTCGGCGCCCATAACAGCCACCGTGGAAACCTCCCCGATTTCTTCCGTAACGGCGGCAGCACGCTGTTCCCCGAGGAACTGAGCCTACTAGGCGACCTGGAAGGTAAGACCCTCGTTCACCTCCAGTGCAACTCGGGGGGCGATTCGGTAAGCCTGGCCAGGCTTGGCGCACAGGTAACGGGTGTAGATATAAGCGACGAGGCCGTATTGTCAGCCCGGGATCTGGCCAAGAGGACCGGCGCGCATGCGACCTTCGAGCGCGCCGACGTGTACGACTGGCTGAAAGGGGCAACGCAAGCAGGCAGGTGCTTCGATGCCGTCTTCGCCTCATACGGCGTCGTCTGCTGGCTTCCGGATCTCAGGTCCTGGGCAAAGGCCATCGCGGGTATCCTCAACCCCGGCGGATGCTTCGTGCTCGTCGATTTCCACCCAGCGGCCGAAATCTTCGACACCCATTGGAACCCCACGACAGACTACCCCGCGGGCGGAGAACCACTGATCCTCCAGGAAGGAGTCGGCGACTACGTGGCCGACTCTGGCGGAGGACTCACCCCCGCAGGGTTCATCGATGGTGTCAACGGCTTCGAGAACCCCGAGAAGGCCCACCTCTTCCGCTGGGGGCTTGGGGAGATCGTGACGGCGCTGGCTGGAGCGGGACTCAGGATCACAGCACTCGAAGAGTACCCTTACGCCAACGGAGAACGAAGCTTCGCCGGGATGCGCGAGCTACCGGGCAGACGATTGGCGCCGCCCGAAGATTTTCCTACCATTCCGCCCTGATGTATGGCATCAGGGCGGAATGTGTTCGGTCACCGGCGAAGGTGCTGGATCATGGTGCCTGAGGGCTCGAGGCTGAGACCTCGTTACGGCGAGAAAAAGAACGCAAGGGCCGCGATAACGTAGACGCCGCAGAGCATCGCACCCTCCAGCCAGTTGGACTTGCCGTCGAGGGCGACGAAACCCGTTACGACCACGGCGGCACCGAGGGCACCGAGCTCGAGGGGGGTAAAGATCAGATGCAGCGGGCTGCCTAGCAGGGGGCCGAGGAAGACGAGGATTGGGGTAACGAGCAGGGCGACCTGGAGGGAGGAGCCTAACGAGATGCCCATCGAGAAGTCCATGTTGTTCTTGTAGGCGACCTGGACGCCAACGACGTGTTCGGCGATGTTGCCGACTATCGGGACGATTATGACCCCGACGAAGAGCTCGGAGATGCCGTATACCTCGGTCAGGGGCTCTATGGCCCCGACGAACGCCTCGGAGACGTAGGCCACGGCGGCAGTCGCCACGAACAACAGCACGAGCGAGGCCGTCCTGCCGAACGGGGCGTGTCCTTCACCCGTCGCGCTGCCCCCTGGGCTGCGGAGTATGTAGAGGAGGTACAGCACGTAGAGCACGAACATCACCACGGCCACCTCGATGCTCAGAGTGGTCGGGCTCGGACCGGGGTTCGTGATGGCGAAGATGGTCGGCAACGAGAGTGCGGCGGCCACGATGGCCAGCATCGAGGCGTTGATTCCGGCGATCTCGACCGAGAAGCTCTGGACGCCATTCTTCAAGCCTCCGAAGAGGATGCTGGCCCCGAGCACGAGCAAGACGTTGCCGATGATCGAGCCGATGATCGAAGCCTTCACGACGGTCGTGAGGCCGGCGGAGAGGGCGAAGATGGTGATTATGAGCTCCGCCGCGTTGCCGAAGGTGGCATTGAGGATGCCGCCGATGCGCGGGCCCGCGTGGTGGCCCAGGCTCTCTGTGGCCTGTCCGAGTGCCCACGCGAGCCCTACCAGGGCAAGGGCCGAGAAGGTGAAGATCAGGAGCGTCGGGGCGTGCAGAAGCTCAGCGGCCACCACGGCCAGCGTGAGCGCGACCGTCGCGCCGTAGGCTACCTTGCCGAACAATCCGGCTCCCCGCGTATAAACATGGCGATAATCTTATAAGATGGGAGGGTCGAAAGTAACGACCCCTGGAGTGGAGCCTTTGATCGACTACCACCTGCACGTCATAGCCCACGGCGAGCGTCCGATGACCGTGGAGAACATACTAGAGTACTGCGAGGTCGCCGGAGCGAGGGGCGTCCGCCAGATGGGCATCACCGAGCACGACCGCTACCTCGACCAGATAGACCTGGCCGCGTTTCAGGAGGCGCGCGAGATCTCACGCGACGTGGCCTTGCGACTCGGAATCGAGATAGACTTCGTGCCAGGCGCCGAGGAGCGGATGGAACGTGACGCCACGGCCCTCCCTTACGACTATGTAATTGGAAGCGTACACAGGGTGGACAACGAGGAGATAGACAGGGCCACGGACCAGAAAATCTACGACAGGTACGATACCTACGACCTCTACGCGGCGTACTACGCGAACGTCCGCAAGGCAGCGCTCTCGGGGCGCTTCGAGGTCCTCGGCCACCCCGACCTCATCAAGATCTTTCGCCACTTCCCAGACAGGGATATCACCCCTATCCTCGAGGAGACCGCCGACGCCGTCGCCGAGTCTGGCATCGTCGTCGACGTGAACGCGGCGGGACTCAGGAAGCCAGTACACGAAGTATATCCCGCCGCAGACTTCCTGAAGATGTTCCACAAACGCGGGGTCCCGATCATCCTTTCATCTGATGCCCACGCCCCGGATCAGGTCGCGATGGGCTACGACACGAGCCTGGCCCTGGTCCACGACGTCGGCTACCGCGAGGTCGCTACCTTCAGAAACCACGAGCAAGGAACGCTCCCGCTGTGACCAGGGAACTGTTCCTGGAAGACTCCTACACGAAGGAGTTCGAGGCCCGTGTCGTGAAGCTCGAAGGCCGCGAGGTGATAACGGACCGTACCGCTTTCTACCCTGGCGGCGGGGGGCAGCCCGCGGATAAAGGATCTCTGGGCATCGGTCCGGTGAAGGCGGACGTGGTAGACGCGCGGCGCGAGGGAGGAAGTGTCGTCCACGTACTAGACAAGGCCATTCCGGATACGGTGCGGGATCTAAAGGGTGCGCTGGACTGGGGGCGGCGGTTCGCGCACATGCGCTACCACACGGCGCTGCACGTGCTCTCGGGTGTGATCTGGCGCAACTTCGACGCCAAAGTGACGGGCGGCCAGATGCGCGCTGACCGTGCCAGGATGGACTTCTCTTTCCCCGGCGAGTGGACCACCGAAGTCGTCGGCCGCATAGAACATCTCACGAACGAGGCCCTCGCCGAAGAACGGCCGGTAAGCGTCTACGAGCTGGAGCGCGGGGAGGCGCTCGCGAAGCCTGACCTGATCCGCACCCAGGTCAACCTGGTGCCCGAGCGGGTGAGGACCATTCGGATCGTGGAGATAGAAGGTCTCGACACGCAGGCCGACGGCGGGACCCACGTCGCAAACACGCGCGAGGTGGGGGAGATGGAGATCACAGGTCACAAGAGCAAAGGCCGCCAGAACAAACGAATAGAGTTCGTGCTCGGATGAAGACCTGGAAACTGGCCGTTGTCGTGCTCGTCTTGCTCCTCGCCGGTTGCGGTAGTACCCAGGCCGACCAGGACGCCTCCGGAGGATCTGCCGCGGGGAAGGAGGCAAGCCAGGGGCAACCGGGTCTCCATAATGTGGTCATCGATGGTTCAGGAGGCAAGAAGGTCGAGGTGCGGGTGGAGGTGGCCGACGATCCTTTCGAGCGGACGAGGGGCCTCATGTACAGGAAGGCGCTCGGTGAGGACAGGGGCATGCTCTTCGCCTTCCCCAGAGAACAGCCACTCTCCTTCTGGATGAAGAACACCCTCATACCGCTCTCCATCGCCTACATCGACTCGGAGGGACTTATCACGGACATCCTGGACATGAAGGCCCTTGACGACAAACCGCCCCACTACGTCTCGTCCGAGCCCGTCCAGTACGCCCTCGAGGTCAACCAGGGTTTCTTTGAAGAGCAAGGCGTAAAGGTCGGGGACCACGCCGAATTGCCTGAGTAGGCTACCCTGAGGTCAGGGGTGCATCTCGACCTCAGGGCCCCGGTTGGGAGAAATTGCGGCCTGGATCAGGCATACAGACCTTCGCGCAGGGCTGCGGCTACCCGGAACGGGTCGGAAGCGACGACGGAGGCGGCGTAGAGCTCCATAGCCCCCATGTCCGAGGTGCGGTTGGCCGGGTCTCCGCGGTCCACGATGTAGACGACCGTGGGGAACTCCGACCAGTCCTCCTCCGTAGGACCGAGTGGGGGCATGTAGAAGGCGACATTGAAGGCCCGGACGCCGAGATCGTGGACGTAGCCTTGCAGCAGGGCGCCGACCGCGCGGCTCAGGGAAGGGTCTGCCGGGCCGCTCCCGATCACCACGAGTTCCTTCTCCTTGATTGGGGAGAGGCTCGCGAACGAGCGGACGCCTTCGAGGGGGATATCGAGGCCGAGAGAAGCATGAACGGAGGCGAGATCCCCGAAGTAGTCGAACCCGCGCTCCTGTTTGTAGGCGGAGGCGGCGCGGCGGAGGCGTTCGACCTTCGGGTAGTGGGAGCCGCGGGTGGCCGTGACCTGGGCGTGGCCGTGGATTATGGAGCCGCCGGCACGCCAGAGGCAGTTCCACATCAGGAAGGGGTATCGGGCTTCGGGGTCGGCTTCGAGCGCTCTCTGCCCCCACTCCAGGCCGACGGAGACGTAGCCTGCGACCTTCTCGGGCGTGAGGTGGAGGGGGTTGTGGTCGTCGAAGACTATGACGCCGTGGAAGCCGTCGTACTTGGCGACGTTCGAGGCCGTAATCGCGTGCTCACCTTCGACGCGGCCGAACACGTCGGCCGGGGTGCCGTCTCTCGGATGGCAGAAAGGGTCGCCCTCCGTCGCGGCGATCTCGCGGTCGAGGTCGAGGCTGACGCCGGTGTCGAGCGGGCGGGAGGCGCGCAGCCCGTTGAAGAGGGTGCCTTCGAGGGTGATGCGGTTCGTGACCTTCACTATGCGTTGGGCCTTTACGCGATCGACGGAGCCGAAGGACTTCTCGATCCAGGCGTGCATTGCCTCAGGCGGGTCGAGGCGCCCCGTCGTCGTCGAGACGTCGAAGATGCGCTCTGCGAGGGCGCGGTCTTCGGGGGGGAGTGAGGAGATCAGATCCGGAAGGTCCGTTATCTTGCGTTCGGTCGTCATAGGCTACGTCGTCCGTCGGACTCGAGGCCCGCGTAGAGGGCCTCGCGGTCGATCATACGCTCCACGTGCCCCTCGACCCCAAGCTTCAGGCTCGCGACCTCGTGGGCGAAGCGGATGGCCTCTGGCCAGTCCTTGCCGTCGAGGTGGGCCATGAGCATGGCCGACCAGAAGGCGTCGCGGGCGCCTGTGACGTTTTCGATCTGCACCTTCGGAAGCGGGCCCACGCGCTCCACGCTGCCGCCTTCCGAGACGGTTACGACGCCGCCCGAGCGGGTGAGGATGACGATCTCGGCCCCGAGGTCGTGGAACTCCTCGAGGGCCGTCTCCTCCAGCGTCTCCTCGTCCATGTTGAAGTCGAAGAGGCGGCGGGCGTCTTCGAGGGAGGGCTTGACGATAGTTACGTAGGGCATCACCTCGGCGAGGACCTCCCAGGCCTCGACCTTATCTGGCCAGACGCGCGGGTCGTAGTTTGGGTCGAGGGTGACTATCTTGCCGAGACGTTTCCCCATCCTCATGGCCCGCCTGACGGCGAGCCGCTGCGGATCTTTGGAGAGGGCGAAGGCCGAGGTGTGGACGATGCTGGCGCGTGAGATCATATCTTCGTCAACCTGGCGCACGGCCAGGAGGGCGTCGGCGCCCCTGTTGACCTGGAAGTCGGGGATGCTGACGGTGCGGGTGACGAAGGCGTTGGTCGTCGCCGCCTCGCCTGTGCGGCTCACGGCCTCTGTGTTTACGCCGTGGTGCTGGAGCTGGTCCTCGAGGTACTCGCCGAAGTAGTCTGACCCGAGCTTGGTGATCACGGCCGAGCGCCCCCCGAGCTTGGCGACGTAGACGGCTACGTTGGCCGGCTGCCCGCCGAGGTAGCGGGAGAACTGGCCCGCGGTCCTCAAGGAATGGGCCATCTCGTGCGAGATGAAGTCGATCATCGTCTCCCCGACGGCAAGGAGGTCGAGCCTGTAATAGAACTCGTCGAGATCCCCGAGCGAGACGCCATCTCCAAAATCCGGCTCCGTAAAGTACGAGGCGATAGGCAGACGTCCATGAGGACCGACGCGGGAGACCTCGCCTGGGCCGTCGCCTGCGGCCAGGGTCGTCGCGCCCTCCCCGCGCCCTTCGACGGCGTCGCTCTTCTTGCCTGAGATGGCCTGGAGGTATCCCTCGGCGGTCCTCTCCCAGGTGTAGCGTGCCAGGACGCGGCCGTAGCCGGCGCTGGCGTAACGCTCCCAGGTCTCCGCATTGCTCGTAAGGGTATGTAGACCGGCCCCGACGTCTTCGGGGTCGGTCGGGTCCACGAGGATGCCGTACTCTTCGTCGCCCTCGCGCATGGACTCGCTTGGGCCCCCGAACTTGGTGACGACCGCGGGAAGGCCCGCGGCCATCGCCTCCAGCGGGGCCAGCCCGAACGGCTCGTAGAGCGCCGTGAGGGCGAAGACGGAGCGCCGCCCAGCGAGGTGGCGGTAGGCCGCAGCGAGCGCGCGCTGGCCACGCACGGCGAACATCGAGACCTCACCGCGCATCCTGGCCCGGTCTATGACCTCCATCAGGGAGTCGAGGACGGCGCGTTCCTCGTCCCTGGCCGTGCCGTAGTCCTCGAGCGGGTTCTCCAGGCTCCCTGTGAGGATTACCAGGTTCGCCGACTCGCGCAGGGTCTGGCTCCCCGCGAACGCCTCGACGAGGGCTAGGTGGTTCTTCTTCGGGTCGAGCCTGCTGGAGGCGACGACGCAGGGGAGGCCTACGCGCTCGGGACGCAGGTCGCGCTCCAGCGACGCTTCGACGAGGTCCCGCACCGCCGCTTCGCCATCGTAGCTGGACGACCTGTCGAAGATGTGCAGGGCGACACCAGGCGGCACGGCGGCGAAGCGGGTGTCGTCGGTCGGGTCGACGGCGCCCCTGTAGGCGTGGTGGGTGTACTGGTTGAAGCGCTCCTGACTGGTGCTCGTGACGTTCACGTTCGAGCGGTTCATCGCCAGGCGCTCGGCCACGATGCGGCTGGAGAAGTGGTAGCGGGCGTCCACCTCCGCGATGTCGGAGCGTGCGATCTTCATCTTGTCCATCTTCTGCGCGCCGAGGGAGTGGGCCGTGAAGCTAAACGGGATGCCGGTACGCTCTTCGATCATGGCCGCGCAGAGCCCGCCGTCGCCGTAATGGGCCGTGACGGCGTCTGGCAGCGATCCCTCACGCTCGTAGAGATCCAGGAGCCGCGGCACGAACTCGGTGCCGAGATAAGGCCACAACTCTTCCTTGGGCAAGAACTCAGCAGGACCGCACGGGATGCGCAGGATGCGCACGTTGGGGGCGTCGGGGTAAGAGTCCGTGTCCGCGGCGAACTCGGGCCAGTCTGGGTCGATTATGCGGCGCGTCACGATATCCACCCTGTGCCCGAGGTTGCCCATCGCCAGGGCGAGCTCCTTGACGTAGACCAGTTGTCCGCCGAAGTCGGGGTGGGCCGTCCAGTAGGAGTCGGCGGGATCGAAGTTCCCCTGCGGGTTTATGAAGGCGACGTGCATCTGCTCATCCTTTCTGTCTTTGTCCGGTGGGACGTCACTCTGCCCGCTCCCAGCCCGTCAGGTGCGGCAGGTCGGCGGGCCGCCGGACAAACTCGGGTAGGGGGAAGGATGCATCTCCCTTTCGTTCCCCCCGCGCCGCTACCTCAGACAGCCGGAGGTAGCTCTCGGCGGTGCGTCGCCAGTTGTACCTCTCCCGCGCGCGTTCGCGGCCCCTGTCAGCGTACGCCTGCCAGGTCTCGCCGTCGGAGAGCAGACGCAGCAGTTGGGATGCGATATCGTCGGTGTCGTGGGGGTCAGCCAGGAGGCCAGCCCGCCCTCCCTGTGTGGTCTCGCGCGGCCCACCGTTCCTGGTGGCGACGACGGGGAGGCCGACGGCCATTGCCTCGACGATCGTCATTCCGAAGGGCTCGTACTCCGCCGGCAAACAGAATACGCCGCCAGTATCGGTTCCCCAGCGATAGAGAGCGGCAAGGGAACTCTGTCCTGACAGGTCGAAGGCCGAGACGCAACCCCAGAGCCCAGATCTCTCGACCTCGGAGATCATGGCGCGCAGTACCGGTTGCTCCTCTTCAGGGGCTGAGTCGGGTTTGCGCAACGGGTCGTCCAGGCCGCGGGTGATGACGATGAGGTTGGCCCGCTCTCTGAGCCTGGAATGCCGGGCGAATGCCTCGACGAGGACCAGGTGGTTCTTCTTCGGGTCGAGCCTGCTCCAGGCTATAACGGCAGGAAGCGTTCGCCGTCTGGGATCTATGTCCCGCCTGTGGGCTGCCCGGATCCTGGCCAGCGTTTCTTCCTCGTGTGGGCTTCGCGCGTCAGGGTCGAAGATCCCGAAGTTGACGCCAGGGGGTATTACGGCGAAGCGCCCGTCGTCCCCGACGTCAACAGCATCCCTGTAGGCCGGGTGATCGTACTGCTCGCGGCGTTCGGCCTCGCTGTTGGTGACGATAGCGGCCGAGCGGGCCATCGCCGCGCGTTCGGCTTCTATTCTGGGACCGAAGTTGTACCCGGTGTCTGCCTCCCGCAAGTCCTCGGGATCTTCGGAGCCCTCTAGCAAGAAGTCCAGCTTCCACGCCCCAAGCGAATGGCCTGTGAAGGTGAAAGGAACGCCTGAAATTTCGTCGAGCAGGGCTGCTGCGAGCCCGCCGTCGGCGTAGTGGCCAGTCCAGAGGTCAGGCCACGAGTCCTCTTCGCGGTAAAGCCGCCCGACGCCCTCAGCCCACTCGCCAAGGTAGGGCCAGAGCTCCTCTTTGGGTAGGAAACGGTCGGGACCGCAGGGGACGCGCAGGATGCGTACGTTTTCGTGGTCTGGGTAGGACGCTGTGTCCGAGGCGAACTCGGGCCATTCGGGGTCTACTATGCGGCGAGTAAGGATGTCGGCGCGGTGTCCCATCTTCCCAAGCGTCCTGGCAACCTCCCTCACGTAGACCAGCTGCCCGCCGAAGTCGGGGTGTGAAGCAAGGTAGCTGTTGTGGGGATCGAAGTTCCCCTGTGGGTTCAAGAACGCGATGCGCACCAGGCGACACTCAACCTCTCTGGCTTGCTTTCTCATCTCTAGCCGGATCATCCTGCAGGCTGGCGTAGATCCCCGCCCGGTCGATATCCGCCGGAAGGGGACCTTTGGTGGTCAGCTTCTGTTCGACGATCTCGCGGGCGAACAGCACCGAGCGTTCGGCCGAGTTGCCGTCGAGGGTGGCGATGAGAAACCCGGCCCAGAAGGCGTCCCCAGCACCTGTTGCATCGACGACATCGACGGGACGGGTAGGTACGTGGGCCGTGATCACGCCGTCCTCGGAGATCAAATTCCCTTCCTCGCCCATGGTGAAGACGACGGTCCCTGCGCCGAGGTCGTGGAACATCTCGATGTACTGCTCGGGCTCATAGTCAGGGCCGAAGACGCGCCTCGCGTCGTCGGCCGAGGGCTTGGTCACGTTAACGTAGCGGTAGGCCTCGCGGATGATCCCTTGTGCCTCCTTGTAGTCGGGCCAGACCCTCCTGCTGTAGTTCGGGTCGAGCGAGACGACCTTACCCATCTCGCGGGCCTTGCGGAAGGCTCCAATCACCGCCGAGCGGCACGGCTCGCGCGAGAGCGCGAAGGTCGAGGCATGAACGACTTTCGTACGCGAGATGGCCTCATCCGAGACCTCCTCAGGCCTGAGCAGGTAGTCGCCGCTCCTGAACTCCTCGAAATCCGGGGTGGCCGCCGTTGAGGAGACGAAGATGACGGTCGTGTGCGTGCGGTGGTCCATCGAGAGGTAGTCCGTGGTGACGCCGTGGCGCTGGAGCTCGCTCTTGAGAAACTTCCCGAAGGCCCCGATCCCGGTCTTGGCAATGATCGCCGAGGTGCCGCCGAGCTTGGAGACGTACACCGCAATATTGGCCGGCGACCCCCCCAGATACCGCCTGAAGGTCGACGCATTGCTCAGCGTATCGGTCTTCTCGGCGGAGATAAAGTCGACGACCATCTCCCCAATCGTGAGTACGTCAAGTGGTTCTATGTTGGGAGTCATGGAGCCAGTCTAATTAACCTGTAGGCTCCGCGTCCACCCTCGCGATACGATCAGGGACGCTACAAGACCACCAGAACACCCCGTAGGGGCGGGTTTCAAACCCGCCCAGGTTCAAACCCGCCCAAATACGAACCGCCCTAACCGCAGATGCCTTCGCGCCGCAACGTCTCGCGCATGGCGCCGAGCATCCGGGTGAGCTCCATCCGTTCTTCCTCGTCAAGGCCTTCGAACAGCTCGGCGACGGCGGCGCGGTGCTCGTCATAGATACGGTCCATCGTCCGCTCTCCACGCCCGGTCATCTCTATGACGGTGGCCCGCCTGTCCGTGGGGTGGGGCTTCCGCCTGACCAGCCCTTCTTCCTCCAGGGCGTCGACCAGCGCCGTGACGTTGCGCCTCGTAACACCGAGTTCGTCGCTGATGCTGCTCATGATCTGGGGCCCGTTGCAATGCAAAGCCCCGAGCAACCGCATCCTGGCGTAGGTCATCCCCCGATCCTGCAACCGCGACCTGACCCACTTCAGATACAGTGGCCCGAAAGCCGCGAACTCATCGACGAGCCGCAGCGAAGATCCCTCAGCCACCGATTCCCGATTCACCGCACCCAAGATCCGCCTCGCACGAAACCCATACACCAACTCCTCTCACCCCATCTTACTGTTTGACGTATATAGTTGTCAATGTTAATGTGTACATGTACACAATTATTGCACGCTGAGGGTTCTACGGAAGGAGCGGTTGGCGGGTGGAGACGAGGAACATTCCGGTGATTGATCCGCTACATCGGCTGGTAGCCTAGTTGAGCACTGGGGCACGTACCGTTACGGGGAACCGACGTCTGGCCGGGGGCTTCGCCGGCGGTGGCGTACTTCTCGTTGCCTTGGGGGCTGCCGTGTGGGGGACGGACACCGTGTTGCGCGCCCCCTTGAGCGCCGCCTTCGTTCCCGTGCTGCTCGTACTAGGCGAGCATCTCGTGCTTGCCCTGTATGCGGTGCCGGCCGTCGTGTTGGGGTGGCGGGAGATGTCGACCCTGGACCTGCCGCGCTGGGGCGCGCTCATAATCGTCGGGTGGGGCGGGTCGGCGGTGGCCACCATCCTGTTTACGACGGGCCTGTTCGGGGCTTTCGAGGCGGGTGGGGGCTCGGTGAACACCGTGCTCTTGTTGCAGCAGACGCAGCCACTGTTCGCGATAGCCGCTGCGGCCGTGGTGCTCGGGGAGAGGCTGACCGTGCTCTACGCCCCGATCTTCGCCTTCGCAGCGCTCGGGGCCTATCTGCTCGCTTTCGGGGACCTCTTCGGGGAGCCTGGCGGTCTCCTCGCGCCTTTCACGCAGGTGGGGAGGGCCAGGCTCGAGTTCGCGCTAGCCGCGCTCGGGGCGGCCGCCCTATGGGGTACCTCTACGGTGATGGGCCGCTACCTTGGCGGACGGCTCTCTTTCCAGACGCTCACAGGGGCGCGGTTCCTCGTCGCGCTTCCGCTGCTTCTCGTGTGGGCAGCCATCGCGGTCCCCGATGCGGCCGGAAGTCTCGCCGGAGGCCTCGCAGAACCACAGGTCGCGCGCAACCTCGTGCTGCTCGCAGTGTTTCCAGGGCTTCTGGGGTTGCTGGTGTACTACAGGGGTCTCAGGAGGACGCCGGCAAGCTACGCGACGCTCGCCGAGCTCGCCTACCCCGCCACAGGCGTCACCCTCAACTGGCTTCTGCTAGGGCAACCGCTCACCGTGGCCCAGGGCGTCGGGGTGGTGTTCGTCGTAGGGGCCATAGCAGCGATGAACCGCGTCAAGTCAGGCGTACGCTAGCAGGGGGCGCGTGTCCAACATCTCTCCGAAGGAGGCTGAGTCTTGAACAGTATCAAGGTAGGAAGAGTCGAAATTGCCGCCCTGACGGACATCGAGGGAGCTTTTTTCAGGTTGGACCAGATCTTCCCTGGCGTTATGGAGGATCAATGGGAACCATACGCCCACAGATACCCGTGGGCTTTCGCGGACCGTGACACCCTGTGGGGACGCGTCGGGTCTTACGTGCTGCGATCTCCCGGTGGCACGGTCCTGGTAGACACCGGCGTCGGGCCGCAGGCCATGGGCCAGGGCGGTAACCTGCTCGTGGAGCTTGAGAACGCCGGGGTTCGCCCCGAGGACGTCGACACGGTTTTCCTTACCCACTTGCACGGCGACCATCTCGGCTGGAGCGTGAGACCAGATGGCGAGCCCGTCTTTTCCGAGGCCCGCTACGTTACGCAGGCCGCGGAGTGGGAGATCTCCGCGCCCTACCTGGGACCCGCCGTCTCGGGACTCGACGACCTTGGCGTTCTCGAGCTGCTCGATGGCGAGGAGCCCGTCGGCGAGGAGCTTACGGCCATACCGACACCAGGCCACTCGCCGGGGCACAGCAGCCTGCTCGTCTCCTCCGGCGGGGAGCAGGCCATCGTCTCAGGCGACGCCATAGTGCACCCGGCGCAGGCGACGGAGCCAACCTGGAACGTCCACTTCGACATGGACAAGGAGCAGGCCGCCCGTACCCGCGAGATGCTGCTCGCGTGGCTCGAGGCAGACGGCATCACCGTCGCCGCTGGCCACATCCCCGGGTCCGGGTTCGGGCGCATCGTGCGCGATGGGGGAGAAGACGGACGCCGCTACTGGCTGACGCTGGAGAAGAGGCAGGAAACAAATCTTCCCGGTATAGATCTCTCTAGAGGAGGTACGTCTTGAACCGCAAGAACGCAACTACCGAGTCTCTGGCACGTAGTATCGGCAATGAACACCCGCCGATCGCACCGGAGCCTACGTATGTCTCTGAGAGCGAGGAATGGGCCTGGATGGTCGACGAAGACCCGGCCTTCTACCTCTCGCAGCAAGGTAGAGCGGAGAACACGGGCGGATAGAGCGTGGCTCCGCTTACGTATTGCGGTCACAAGGGCGGTATAGACTCAGAACGTACGCGAGCTTTCTAGAGCAGGAGAAATTTTGGATAATCCGAACGGCGGTATGGGAGGCAAGACTGCCCTCATTACGGGCGGTACCTCGGGCATAGGGAAGGCGACCGCTGTGGCGCTTGCTGCGATGGGCGCTGACGTCGTCGTTGTCGGGCGCAACCGGGAGCGTGGCGAGGCCGCGGTCGAGGAGATCAAAGGGCAGAGCCACAGCGAGTCCGTGGAGTTGATGCTGGCTGACCTGTCCGTGCAGGACGAGGTGAGGAGGCTGGCCGAGGCGTTTCTGGAGCGTCACGACAGGCTTAACGTGCTCGCCAACAACGCCGGACTGGTCCAGAGCAAGCGGACAGAGACCTCCGACGGCATCGAGACGACGCTCGCGATCAACCATCTCGCGCCGTTCCTGCTCACCAACCTCTTGCTCGATCGCCTCAAGCAGAGCGCGCCGAGCCGCGTGATCACGGACTCCTCAGAGGCGCAGCGCTGGGGGAACATGGACTTCGATGATTTGCAGTCCACGCAGAAGTACAGGGGTTTCCCTGTCTACGGGATGACCAAGCTGGCCAACATAATGTTCACCTACGAGCTCGCGGAGATCCTGAAGGGAACCTACGTCACCGCGAACTGCCTGCATCCTGGCGCGGTCAGCACCAACTTCGGGAAGAACAACAGCGGCCCGATGACGCTCTTCTTCAGGCTGGCGAAGCCATTCATGCGCTCGCCTGAGCAGGGCGCTGACACCCTGATCTGGCTGGCTTCCTCGCCCGATGTGGATGGCGTCAGCGGGAAGTACTTCTCGGACCGAAAGGAGATCGAAGCGAAGAAGGTTGCCTACGACCCAGCCGCACGCCGCACGCTCTGGGAGATCAGCGAGGATCTTACGGGCCTGAAGGTAGCCGCCTAGTGGGCCAGGAACGTGGGATAGAGGTCGAGAACCTCGTCAGGGATTTCAAGAAGGGTCCGCGGGCGGTAGACGGCATAGACCTGCGCGTCGAGCCGGGCGAGGTCTACGGCTTCCTCGGGCCGAACGGCGCCGGCAAGTCCACGACCGTTCTTATCTTGACGACGCTGCTTCCGCCGACGAGCGGCACGGCCACGGTGGCGGGCTACGACATAGTTCGCGAGGGTCCGCAGGTGCGGGCCTCCATCGGGGCCGCGCTGCAGGAGGCCGCGCTCGACCCTTTTCTTACGGGCCGTGAGCATCTGCACCTGCAGGCAGCGCTGCACGGGCTCTCACGCAAGGAGCGCAGACGCCGGGGGCAGGAGCTCCTCGAACGCGTCGGACTAGAAGAGGCCGCCGACAGGAAGGTACGCGGCTACTCTGGCGGGATGAAGCGTCGCCTCGACCTCGCGCTCGCGCTCGTGCACGGGCCGCGGATACTCTTCCTCGATGAGCCGATCACGGGCCTCGACCCGCAGAGCCGCAGCGCTCTCTGGGCCGAGGTGAGCAGGCTCGCCAGGGAGGACGGCGTCACCGTCTTCCTGACGACGCAGTACCTCGAAGAGGCCGACGTTCTTGCTGACAGGGTTGGGATCATCGACCGAGGTAGGATCGTTGCCGAGGACACGCCAGAGGCCCTCAAGGCCGAGATAGGACGCCCAAGCGTCGAGGCGACGCCGGCGGAGCGCACGCAACGCGCCGCCGTAGCCCGCGTTCTCGGCGGCTTTGGGGATGAGATCCCAGCCCAACCAGGCGCCGTCGCCGTGAGGCTCTCGGGCGGGGCAGCGGGCCTTGCCGACGTGGTACGCGCCCTCGATAGGGAGAACGTAAGCGTCGCCAACCTCCGCCTCGACGAACCGAGCCTCGACGACGTTTTCCTCGCCAAGACGGGACGTTCGCTGGAGGGCGCCAGGGAGGACGAAGAAGGCGGGATGGAGGAGGCCCAGTAGTGGGCAGCTCTTCTGTCCTGACCCAGGTCCTGGCGATCGCACGCCGCTCCACCGTGCGTACCATGAGGCAGCCGGCCGTCATCATCTCCGCGCTGTTCTTCCCGATGATGTTCTTCTCCATCAACGCGAGCGGCCTCGACGCCGCCTCCAAGATCCCCGGCTTCCCGACCGACTCGTACCTCGACTTCGCATTCGCCTTCCCCCTCATACAGGCCTCGCTCTTCGGCGCGGTCACGGCCGGCGCCGACCTGGCCCGCGACATCGAGAGCGGCTTCTTCGACAGGCTCTCGCTCACCCCGATGCGCCCAGTAGCACTGCTCGGGGGAATGCTAGCCGGCGTCGTGGCGCTGGGTTTACTTCAGGGCGTCGTATTTCTCACGGTCGGGCTGCTGATGGGCGTTGACATAAGCAGCGGAGTTGGTGGGATGTTCGTGATCGTCTTGCTCACCGTCCTCGTCGCCCTCGGGTTCGGGGGGATAGGGGCCATACTGGCGATAAGAACGGGGTCTGTCGAGGCGGTCGAGAGCGCGTTTCCGCTGTTCTTCGTGGCGATATTCCTGTCGTCCATCAACTTGCCGCGGGACCTGATCGAACAGGACTGGTTCCGCTTCATCGCGACCATAAACCCGATCTCCTACCTCGTCGAGGGCATACGTAGTCTGGTGATCACCGGCTGGGACCCGCGGGCCCTGGCTCTCGGTTTCGGCTTCGCCCTGGCGATCGTCGTTGTCGCCATAGGCGGGGCCGCGGCCTCCTTGCGGACGAGGATGGTGTAGGTATGGGCGGATTCTTCCAGGTGGCGTGGGCCGTGGCCGCGCGCCAGGTCTACAAGTACTTCACCAACCCAGCGTTCCTCGCGCCCGTGCTCTTCCCGCTGTTCTTCTTCATCGCCTTCGCAGGGGGTTTGACGAGGGTTGGCGACGTTCCCGGATTCGACTATGCGGCCGGCTACATCGCTTTCCAGTACGTGTGGGCCTTGTTGCAGGCCGTCTCCATGGGCGGGGCTTTCACAGGGTTCTCCATCGCTGGCGACTTCGAGAACGGGTTTGCCAGCAGGCTCATGCTCGCCGCCTCGAACCGGTATGGGATCATCCTCGGATACACCTTAGCCTCCCTGGTGCGCGCCACCATGACAGGGACGCTGGTCACCGTGATCGCGCTTATCACGGGTATGCCGATAAGCGGAGGTTTCGACTTCTTCGGCCTCATCGCACTCGCCGTCCTCGCCAACATCGCGGCGACGCTTTTCGGAGCAGGCGTCGCTATGCTGCTCCGCACCCAGCAGGCCGGACCCGTGATACGCACCCCGATCTTCCTCGTCCTGTTCCTGGCGCCCGTCTTCGTCCCACTGAGCCTGCTCTCGGGTTGGATCGAGACGGCAGCCCGTCTGAACCCGTTCACAGCCATACTGGAAGCGGCCCGCGGCTTTCTGGCCGGCGACCCGACGAACGTCACGGCCGCCTTCGCCACGAGCGCCATCCTGATACTAGTGGGTCGCTTGACTCGCGTGTCGCCATTTCTCCATGACGCTCCTCCGCCTTCGTATCGGCCTCCGCGTACAGGCTCCGCTACCTCCCAGGGCATATAAGGCATGCCGTCTGTTCCGAGCCC
>JBBPYN010000060.1:0-3777 GCA_038199875.1 Rubrobacterales bacterium | reverse complement strand
TAAGGCGGGGGCACGTACCCGCCAGGCGCTAGTTGAGGCGATAGCCCGAGCGTTGACGGCCGTCAGGCTAGAAGATGCGGCGGGCTGGTTCGCCCACGCCGGATATCGACCGCAGGATCAACCCTTATGAGTACCGCTGTACGAGTCTCTGGCATAGCGTTCGTCGTGTTCGCGGCGCTGGCGGTCCATGCGGCGGGCGGCCTCGAGAACATCCTGCGGGTACAGGCTACGGAGAGCGCCGGTCTCGAGGACCTGATCGACCGAATGCTCCGGGATCATCATCCACTCCGCCGCGTGCGGCACCGGTAATGGTTTGCCCAGGGCACGGTAGAAGGTCCAGACTACCCACCTCCCCGGACGCGAACCGGACATCAAACTCAAGCTGGTACCTCCCGCATGGTGTCACGTGAAGCGCTTATTCTATCGTGCAGGTTGTGGAGCGGCACCGGGGTGGAAAACGCTGAAGTACAATTAACCCCGTGGACAAGAGGACTATGGATTTCTACGAGCTAGTGGAACGGGCGGTCGAGGGGCTGCCACTCGAGCTCTCGCGGCTGTTGGACAACGTGGCGATAGTCGTCGATGACTGGCCCGACTACTCGACGCCGCTCGTCTCTGGTGGTCCGGGAGAGACGCTCTACGGGTTGTATGAGGGCGTGCCCTTGACGGAGAGGGGCGCAGGGTACCATGGGGTCTTGCCTGACAAGATCACGATATTCCGCGGTCCGCTCGAGCGAGACTTCACGAAGGACGAGCTGGAGGAGCAGGTCAGGATCACGGTGGTACACGAGATCGCACACTACTTCGGCTTCGACGAGGAGCGCCTCGAGGAGCTGGGTTGGGGGTAGACTCGGGCGGCAGCGTGAGCATACAGCAGCGGGTTGCGGCCCCCCCTGAGAAGGTCTCCGTCTACGTTTCGGACTTCCGCAACGCCGTAGAGTGGATGGTCGGCGTCGAGGGCGTCGAGCGCCTCGACGGGGACACATACCGCCTGGCCATCGACAGTCCTATTGGTAAGATCAAACCCGAAGTGAACATAGTGGAGAACACCCCCGAGAGCATCAGCTGGGTCTATACCTCGACCGTCGAGGGCGGAGGCCGGGTTGACATCGCGCCCGACGCAGAAGGCGGCTGCCTCGTCTCGTACACAGGCGAGTTCCACCTCAAGCGCAAGTTTCTAGACCGGGCCGCACGCTTCGTCGGGGCTGAGCGCTTCGCCCGCACCAACGGGGAACGCTCTCTCTCGCGCCTCAAGTACCTGATGGAAGCAAGGCGCTACTGATGCCCATCGGACCGCTTGAAATCCTTTTGGTAATCATGGTCTTCCTTATACTCGGACCACGCCGCATCGCGAACCTCTTCCGCTCGCTCGGCACGGGCGTCCACGACTTCGTCGAGACGCTGGGCCGGGGCAAAGACAAAGAAGAACTCCCCGAAAAAGACGACGAAGACAAGCAAAGCTAGGCAGCACGCTGCGAAGCCTACAATCCGAGCATTACACGTTCGCCTGGGCCGACGCGGGCGTTTGGTGGTTTGCTGTCGACGCCCGAGAGGTCCTCGCCCGCGCCCTTGAGGTAGACGCGGGGCTCCTGAACGTTGGGCCCTGGGTCCGAGACGTAGGTCTGCCAGGTGACGCCCTGCCAGGTGAAGGTGAGGATGGCAGCGGGCTCGTCCCCTGCGTCGAGCTCGACGTGGACCTCGGGCTGGCCCAGGGTCCTGGAGAGGGCGTTCATCGTGCGTCGCTGTTCTGATTCGTTGAACAGGTCGATCCCAGCCCGCAGACGGTTCGCTGGGTCGGCGAGGCGCCCGCGCAGTTCCTGCTCGGATTCCAGTTCCCCCGTTAGCGTCTCGACGGTTGCGTTGAGGTTGGAGATCTCACCCTCCCTCTCTTCGAGATCCCTCTCCAACCCGTCGACGCGACGGAGGGCATCCTGTAGCGCGAGGTCCTTGCGCGAGGCCAGCTCCTCGGCCCGCTGGCTGGCGGCCTCCATCTGCTCGGCCCGGCGTTCCAAGAGGTAGTCGCGGTGCGCGACCTCACCGTCCTTGCGTTCCAACTCCCGCTCCAGGCGCGCTACCTGCCGCTCGACGCTCTCCCTGCGGCGCCTGCGGCCCCTGACCTCCTCTTCGAGGTCCCTGATGCGCTCCTTCAGCCGCGCGCCCTCGCTCTCCAGGGACTCGATGTACCCCTCCCCCGCCGCCTTCGAGGCGCTGGCCTCGTCAGCGGCGAGGCGGGAGGTGGTGATCTCCTCGTAGAGCTCCCTGATGTGGTTGTCTTTGATGCCGAGCCTGGCCTTAAGCTCCTCGGGGTCTGAAATCTCCCCGCGGTCCACCTCGACCTCGGTGGTGTCGGCGGACTCTTCCTGAGGTTGCTCGCCGCCGGTCTCGTGCCCATCCTGCCTCTCCACGGTCCCCTACCCTTCCTTCTCCTCTTCCGTGCTCTCAGGTTCAGCATCGGGCTTCTCCGTCGCCTCGGCCGAGGCCGGCTCCTTGAGGGATTTGCCGGATTCGCGCGCGGCGCGACGTTCGGCCTTTATCTTCTCCCGCTCCTCGGCCGACATCTTCTTCGGCTTTTCTTCGCCCCCTTCTGCGTCTTCCTGCTTGTCCTCTTCCGGTTTCTCGGGCGGTTTGGGGAGGCCTGTGATCTCGCTGATCTTAGCCAGTATCTCCCCAGCTTCAGGCCTCTGGCCGAGCCAGGCGTGGGCGACGTTGTGGTCTGGTCCGACGATAAAGACGGCGGGACGGGCGTAATCGCCCTCCTTCTTGTCTTTCTCCAGCAAGCCCCACTGGCGGCTCGTGACTTTGGCGTAGTCGTAGAGGACGTAGGACTCGAGCCCCGAGGCACGGGCGAAATTACGAGCCCCTGCCGGCTCGGCGACCCCGATGGCGACCACCGAGCCAGCGGCGAGGTTGATCTCCTCCTCCTTCGCGGCAAGCGCCTTGAAGTACTCGACATCCTCTTCGTCCCCAGGCCTATAGAAGGCGACAACGACAGGCCCCCGCACGGTCCTCATGCTCAACCTGAGCTGCCCCCCCTGGGCGCTTGGCAGGTTGAACTCAGGGGCCTCTGCCCCTACCTCGGGTACCGGCTCAGTCTTCGTGCGTGTAAACATCGTGCCCTCCTCACGGGTATGAAAAGTCGTACGAATGTTACAGCACGCTGGCTTCGCCGGCTTGTCAGCTTGCCGCCTCCCTCCTTGGCCGGTTTGCCTCTCCTCGCGGGCCGCTTAACAGGGCGCTGATGGATTCTGCGTGACGCGCCAGTAACGAGTCCGGGGGGCGACTCTGTGATACCTTCCGCTGTGCGAGCGTGGTAACGCGAACTCGACAGGGGAGGGACCGACATGAGGATCATCATGACCCACGGATACATGCTCTCGGGCACGGGGAGCAACATCTACGTGCAGAACCTGTGCCGTGCTCTTTGCCACGAGGGGCATGACCTGCATCTCATCTGCCAGGAGCCAGACGCGCTCTCCTTCTACTTCGTCAGCAAGCACGCGAAGGTGGACGCAGCAGGGGTTCACGAAGTGGGCGAGCAGGAGACATCCTACGGGGGCCTCTGCGTCGTATACGAGCCTGACACCGGTGATCTGCTGCCGGTTTACGTCTACGACGAATACCAGGGATGGAGAGTCAAGACGTTCCTGGATCTGACGAAAGAAGAACTGGACAACTACCTCGGACGCAACGTCGAGGCCGTACGGACCGTTCTCGGCGCGTCGGATGCGGAAGCCGTGGTCACCAACCACTCGGTGCCTGGACCGCTGATCGCACGCC
>JBBPYN010000059.1:0-6739 GCA_038199875.1 Rubrobacterales bacterium | reverse complement strand
TAGACAACGCTTCGCACTTGCCTTCGCCCTACAGCCGAGCTTCTTCGCAGCATAATCCACAGAGAGCTCACGGCCAGCTCTCGCGATGGCACAGGGACATCGTGCATCTGAAGTGCTCTTCGCCCTCATGGAGAAGGTTGCTCGCAAGAGGGACATCTTCGCCTGCAGAGTAGCCAACAAGGGGGAAGGGGAGTATATATCGCCTGCGCGCTGCAGAAAATGCTTCCAAGGGAGAAGAGGACGAGGGAATAGCGTCGGTAGCGTCGGTGCAACTCGGTCCATACCGACGCTACCGACGCAAGATTTAAGGGCAACTGGAGATACGCGCACACAGAATAGCTCCAGAACGGTGTTGTCGGTGTTGTCACCAAGGCGTTTCGGCTCCACGATGTCAACACCGACAACACCGACAACACCAATTTCACTACCGTAGTAGCACCCTTAGAGAATAATGACAACAGCAATAACACCATTAGCGTCCGGCCCGGAGGGTAGCCACCAGCGCCTCCGACGCAAGATCCGGAATGCTCATTCCCCATATGCTCCTCAGGCCCGAGGACTTCCTTCGGCTGGCGAGGAAGGAACGTGACGAGGCTCGAACTTGCAGAAAAAAGTCGAAAAGACGCTGTTGTTACCGTTGTCACCGTTGGTCCCGAAGGGGGGGTGACAACGGTAACAACGGCAAATCGAAGCGCTAGAGGACCGCGAGAGCGATGGTGACAACGGCGACTACGGCGGTCGCAGCAGGTTTGCACTTTGTTCCGCAAACTCACGCAGGCGCCGTCGAACCCAGGAGACCCGAACCCTGATGCACTCAGCAAGGCACATGCCGATAAAGGACGAAACGACGGCCCTGCAGCGTGTGAGAATCCCTATATAAGAAAGAAAATCACACGCACACACGGCGCTCAGGTTCGTCCCGCACCGATCAGCCACAGAACGAACGCTTGAGGCTCCCAGCCTTCCTGACCCCCCGCCGAGTAACGTTGTTGTGACGGTACGAGACGAAAATGCCCCACAGCACTACTGAAGCACCGGAGTGGACCACGTTGTTGTCACTCTTCGAGACATCGCTTCCATGCTCCTGAGGGCCGTTAATCCCAGGGGTTGCAGGGTTGCACGCATCGAGTGTCTGCACGAAGCGTTATCTCGTCCGTATAGGGCTACTACGCCATCGCGAGAGTGAGGGGTTGCAGAAGGGTTGCACGGACGGATGCAACCCTAAGAGGTCTTGCGGGCAACGGGAAAGACGAATGCGTAGACCGCGTGGCGTGGCTTTCTGAAGGCTGACTCCATCAGCTCGTAACCTCGCGCTGAACTGGGGGATCGCACCGTATGCTTGCCCGAGATTTGACCTATGCATATACTGAACCTCGTGTAAGGGACATTCTTCAGCGGTTGTGGAGGAGTGCGGAGGGGAAGCTGTGGACGTATTCGATCTACGCAACAAGCTCGTCGAAGACTATGGCTCTTACGTAAGAAGTTTCATCCGGATCAAGGATGCCCGCATCGAGGATGAGGTCAAGCAGAGCCTCGACGAGGGTCTCCTATGGCCGGATCCCCTGATACAACTCAACCCCTCTTTCGAAACCGGTGATCGGATCGAGGATCTGGTTCGAGAAGGAGTCCTCCACACCGAATGCGACACTCTATTCCGGGCCGGTAAAGACCGTGGCAAAGGCGTCACCCTGCAGCTCCACCGCCACCAGTCCGGAGCCGTCCGCACCGCGCGCGCCGGTCACAATTATGTCCTCACCACCGGCACGGGTTCAGGCAAGAGCCTCACCTACATCATCCCCATCGTTGACCACGTGCTCAGGCGTGGACCAGGCAAGGGCATTCAGGCCATCGTCGTCTACCCCATGAACGCCCTCGCAAACAGCCAGTTCGGCGAACTTGGGAAGTTCCTCAACGACGGCTACCCCGATGGCAAAGGTCCCGTCACATTCGCCCGCTACACGGGCCAGGAGTCCGACGAGGAGCGTCAGCGCATCATGGCCGACCCTCCAGATATCCTGCTCACCAACTACGTGATGCTCGAGTTGATCCTCACCCGCTCTCAGGAGCGCCCGTTAGTCAGGCAGGCCCAAAATCTTGGCTTCCTGGTCTTCGACGAGCTGCACACCTACCGCGGACGCCAGGGCGCCGACGTCGCCTTCCTCATCAGGCGAACCAGAGAACTCTTGGCCGCGGAGAACATGCAGTGCGTCGGCACCTCAGCCACCCTCGCCGGCAGCGGCACCTACGACGAACAGCGCGCGGAGATCTCCCGCGTCGCCACCCGCCTCTTCGGCGCCGAGGTCAAACCGGAGAACGTCATCGGTGAGACGCTGAGGCGGGCCACACCTGACGAGGATCACAATGATCCCTCCTTCGTCTCCGACCTGACGGCCCGAGTTCGGGACGTGGATCGGCGCCCGCTCACGGACTACGAGGACTTCGTGGCAGATCCTCTCTCTGTCTGGATCGAGAGCACCTTCGGCGTGACCACCGAGGAGAACACTGGTCGACTCGTTCGCACGACCCCGAGCAGCATCTCGGGCCGCGACGGAGCCGCAAACAAGCTCGTCACGCTCACAGGCCTCTCGCACGAGGTCTGCGCCAAGGCCATACAGCAGGGCCTTCTCGCCGGCTACGATGTCAAGGATCCACGTATGACGGATAGGCCGGCCTTTGCTTTCCGTCTCCACCAGTTCATAAGCCGCGGCGATACTGTCTACGCCTCTCTTGAACCCGAGGATGAGCGCTACATCACGGTGACCGGCCAGAAATACGTCCCCGACGACCGGAGCCGCGTCCTGATGCCGCTCGCGTTCTGCCGGGAGTGCGGCCAGGAATACTATCCGGTCCGCGCCTTCCCTGACGAAACCGCTACCGACCTGATGTTCTCCCCTCGCACCCTCTCGGACATCCACGACGACGGGGAGAGCGAGGCCGGATTCCTCTTCCACAGTTCCACCGAACCCTGGCCATCCGAATCCGAAGACGACTTCTGGAGCAGACTCCCGAGCGATTGGCAGGAAGAGCACCGCGGCTACCCCCGCGTCCGCAAAGACCGCCGCAAGAACCTGCCACGTCCGGTCCCCGTCGGCACAGACGGCATAGAGACGAACGAAGCAGGCAGTCTAGAAGCACACTACTTCCCCGCACCCTTCAAGTTCTGCCTCTCGTGCGGCATCTCGTACTCGGCGAACCTCCGCTCGGACTTCACCAAGCTCGCCTCCCTTGGCTCCGAGGGACGGAGCACCGCCACCACTATTCTGAGCCTCTCCGCCATAAGCGGCCTCGAGGAAGAGGAGCTCCCCAAAAAGGCACGCAAGATCCTCTCCTTCACCGACAACCGCCAGGACGCTTCCCTGCAGGCAGGCCACTTCAACGACTTCGTGGAGATCGGACTGCTCCGCTCCGCCCTCTACCGGGCCGCCCGCGAGAGTGGGGAAGAGGGGCTCGCGCACGACGAGCTCACCGGCCGCGTCTTCGAAGCCCTCGATCTCCCTCTGGAGCGTTACGCCAGCAACCCATCAGCCCGCTTCAAGCAGCTCTCCGACACCCAGACAGCCCTCCGAGACGTGCTCGGCCACCGCCTCTACAGGGACCTGGAGCGAGGCTGGCGCGTGACCTCGCCCAACCTCGAGCAGTGCGGGCTACTCAAGATCTCCTACGACTCCCTCGACGAGGTCTGCGCTGCCGAAGACGTCTGGCAAGAGAATCACGCGGCCCTCGCCGGCGCCACGCGCGAGACGCGGGCAAAGATCGCCACGGTCCTACTCGATGACATGCGCCGCCGCCTGGCCATAAAGGTCGACTACCTGGATTACAACTACCAGGAGCGCATCCGCCGGCGCAGCAACCAGAACCTGATCCCACCCTGGGCCGTGGACGAGAACGAGGAGATGAAGTACGCTGCCATACTCTTCCCTCGCTCCCAGCGCCCCTACGACCCAAGGGACAACGCCTACCTCTCCGCGCGCGGCGGCTTCGGCCAGTACCTGAGACGCTCCTCCACATTCGAAGAGTACGAAGACAGACTCAACCTGGAGGAGACGGAGGAGATCATCCGCGGCCTACTCGACGGCCTCACAGTGGCCGGCATCGTCGAGCTCGTCGCCGAGAGCAGCGGCGAAGAAGACGTGCCCGGATACCAGATCCAGGCCTCGGCCATGCGCTGGCTCGCCGGCGACGGCACGGAGCCCTTCCACGACCCTATACGCACCCCCGACCGCTCCACCTCAGCCAGGACCACCAACCCGTTCTTCGTCGAGTTCTACTCCGACACCGCAGCAGGTATGCAAGACCTCGAAGCCCGCGAGCACACAGCCCAGGTCCCATACGAGGTCCGTGAAGAGCGCGAGGAGAGCTTCCGCGAGGGGCGTCTTCCCATCCTCTACTGCTCCCCGACGATGGAGCTCGGCGTGGACATCTCCGAGCTCAACGCCGTCAACCTCCGAAACGTTCCGCCCACCCCTGCCAACTACGCCCAGCGCAGCGGCCGGGCCGGCAGGAGCGGACAGCCAGCCCTCGTCTTCGCCTACTGCTCCATCGGCAGCTCCCACGACCAGTACTTCTTCAAGCGCCCCGAGCGTATGGTAGCCGGCGCCGTAAGCCCCCCGCGCCTCGACCTGGCCAACGAGGACCTCGTCCGTGCGCACATGCAGGCAGTGTGGCTAACAGAGACGGGACAGAGCCTCGGTCGCTCCCTCAAGGACGTCCTCGACGTAGAAGGTGAAGAGCCGAGCCTGGAGCTGAGAGACTGGGTACACCAGAGCCTCGCCGACGAGGGAGCCAGGCGCCGCGCACGCCAGAGGGCCGGCCGCGTACTCGCCAGTGTCGAGGAAGAGCTGCGCGACGCCCCATGGTACACGGAGGGCTGGCTCGACGAGGTGCTTGACGGCGTGGAGCGTGCCTTCGATACGTCGTGCGACCGGTGGCGCACCCTCTACAGGGCAGCGCTGGCCCAGCGGGTGACGCAGAACAAGATCATTGGCGACGCCTCCCGCAGCCAGAGGGACAAGGATCAGGCAAGGAGGCTCAGGCGCGAGGCCGAGGCCCAACTCGACCTCCTCATCTCCGAGGCCGACGGCGTCTCTTTCTCGGACTTCTACTCCTACCGATACTTCGCCAGTGAAGGTTTCCTCCCAGGCTACAGCTTCCCGCGTCTCCCCATAAGCGCCTTCGTTCCCGGCTCTGGCCGCCGCCACAACCGCGAGGAATTCCTCTCCAGGCCCCGCTTCCTCGCCGTCTCCGAGTTCGGACCCCGCGCCTCCGTCTACCACGAGGGCGCCCGCTACCTCATAAACCGTGTGATCCTCGAACGCGACGAGCAGGAGCTGCTCACTACCCGTGCCAAACAGTGCGAGAACTGCGGCTACTTCCACCCGATCCCAGGCCAGGACGACGGCCCCGACCTCTGTGAAAACTGCAGAGCCGCCCTCGGAGCCCAGCTCCGCCAGCTCTTCCGCCTCCAGAACGTCTCCACCGTCCGCCGCGACCGAATCAACTCCGACGAAGAGGAACGCCAGCGCCTAGGTTACGAGCTCCGCACCGGCGTCCGCTTCGCCGGCAGGGACGGCGACCTCTCAGCCCGCAACGCCACGCTGCAGAGCGACGGCCAGAAGCTAGCCACCCTCACCTACGGCAACGCCGCGACCCTCTGGCGCATAAACCTCGGCTGGACCCGCCGCAAGAACAAGGACCAGCTAGGCTTCGTCCTCGACACCGAACGTGGCTTCTGGGCCAGAACCGACCAGGAGACCACGGGCGACCCCGAAGACCCCCTCTCCGCAAGCACCAGCAGGGTCATCCCCTACGTCGAGGACACCCGCAACTGCCTCATGCTGCGCCTGGAGGAGAACCACCCACCCGAAGTCTTAGCCTCTCTACAGTCAGCCCTGAAGAACGCCATTCAGGTTGTCTATCAGCTCGAAGACAACGAGCTAGCCGCAGAACCCCTGCCCTCTCGCTACGACCGGCGCCTCGTCCTCCTCTACGAGTCGGCCGAAGGCGGCGCTGGTGTACTGAGGCGCCTCCTCGACGATGCAGGAGCGTTCGGCAGGATCGCCGCCGAAGCCCTCCGCATCTGCCACTACGACCCCGAGACGGGGGAGGACCGCCGACACGCCCCTCGCGCCAGAGAAGACTGTGAGGCCGCCTGCTACGACTGCCTCATGACCTACACGAACCAGATGGATCACCCGATCCTCGACCGCCAGAGCATCCACAACCTCCTCATGCAACTGACCGGCGCCACCGTCGAGGCCTCCCCAACCCTCGGCACCCGCTCCGAGCACTTGAGGCGCCTCGAACGCCAGGCCGGCTCCACGCTAGAGAAGAAGTGGCTCACCTTCATAGAGGACCACGGCCACAGGCTCCCATCGCACGCCCAGCGTCTCTTCGCGGAGGCCGGCACCCGCCCCGACTTCTTCTACGACGGCGACTACGGCGCTGCCATCTACATAGACGGCCCGCACCACGACTACCCCGAACGCCAGACCCGGGACGCCGCCAAGACCGAAGCGATGGAAGACCTGGGCTGCATGGTCATCCGGTTCGGCCATCAGGATGATTGGGCCGCCACCGTCTCCGAATATCCTTATGTCTTCGGTGCCGAAGGGTAACGTAAACTGTATGCAGGTGAGACTAGAGCATTGCGGTGGAAGTTCTCCGCCGTTTATACTTGGTCCGACAGCAGCGAAATCGCTGGCAACGACGCGAAGGGGATGAGCACCATGCCGGGGCCACG
>JBBPYN010000058.1:0-10470 GCA_038199875.1 Rubrobacterales bacterium | reverse complement strand
CGTCGCCCTACTGCAAGAGGCACTCACCCAGACGCTGGGGCCCTACTGGGAAGACCCCGCCCTCCTCAAGCGACTCACCGGATACTCTTGGTGGGTGGAGGCGGTGGAGGCATTGTGACATCAATAGCCCGGAACGGTATAAATGTCGTCAGGAAGACACCGTGGCATCCCTGCGCCCTGGCCTCTTCTTCAGCGGTCTGGAGTAGCTTCGCACCGTATCCCCCCCACGAAACAACTCCGACACCCACAGGGCGTCGAGGTCGAGCCACCCTCCCCACACGTGGCCGAGGGCGCCACCCAGGACCGCGCCCCGCTCGTCCTTCAGAAAGATAGAGAGCGGACTGTAGTACGAGTCCCCGGTGGCAGCCACGTTAAAGAGTGCCAGGCTCTCGCGCACGAAGGTGGCGTCAGGCGATTCGGCCCGCGGTTCCGAGACGATCTTCAAGTTCGTCATGTGCTAATCAACGTGCGTCCCGCGTGGGTTTACGCTGGTATATCGAGGACGATCTTGCCCATCCCGCTACCCTCTTCCATGAGGTGGAGGGCCGAGGCGATGTCTTCGAGCGGGAAGGTCTCGTTTACCTTCGGGTGCAGGCCGTGTTCGGCGTAGAGGTCGAGCATCGCGCCGAACTCCTCGGCTGTGCCCATCGCCGTTCCAAGCACGTCGAGGTGCTTGAGTGCTATGCGGATCGTCATCATTTTCGGCGTCGGGCCTGCGGTTGCGCCGAACACCACGATCCTGCCGCCCGGTTTGGCGAGCGAGGCGAGGGCGTTGAAATTCTCGCCGCCGACGTGGTCGGCCGAGAGGTCGACGCCACCAGCCATGCTCTTGAGCTCCTTGTACCAGTTCTCCGAGTTGTAGTTGACGCCACCCTCCGCACCGAAACCCTTCGACTCTTCGATCTTCTCGTCGCTCCCCGACGTGACGAAGACGCGCGCACCAAGGGCGCTGGCGATCTGGACCAGGAACGTCGCCACCCCGCCACCAACTCCAGGCACGAGCACGGTCTCGCCCTCCGCGACCCCGCCGCGCGACACGAGCGCCCTGTAGGCGGTCAGCGCGGCGAGCGGCAACGCCGCGGCTTCCTCGTGCGAGAGATGCGAAGGCTTCGGAAAGACGTGGTCCGAAGGCACCTTGATAAACTGGGCGAACGTCCCGTCGTCGGGAAGCCCTAGTATCCGGTACTCCTTGCCGGGCACCCGCGGGTTGTCACCCCAGTACAGCGCCGGGTTTATGACCACCTCGGTCCCCTCGTCCGGCCCTTCGGCACCCTCGCCTCGAGCAACAACCTCGCCCGAACCGTCAGAGCCCGGAATCCTCGGAAGAATTTCCGGTGTAACACCAGGATACTGGCCCTGAGTGGCGAACAGATCCCGCCTGTTCAGCGCCGCCGCCCGCAACCTGACCACGGTCTCCCCGGGACCCGGCTCCGGCTCGGGCGCGTCCTCGTAAGCCAACTCGTCGGGTCCTTCGAGTACGTGCAATCGAATAGCTTTCATTGGCGCTCCCTTCTGTCGCTAAGGCATCAGGTTTCAGGCTACAGGCATCAGCTTAATGGTTTTCGCGGCCCGTTACCGGCAGACGAAAGCGCCGACCGGATTCCTGGTCCGATCGACGCCCCGTCGTCTCCGCGAGAGTCGGTTTCAGACTGTACTTACCTGTAGCCTGATGCCTAGACGAATGCCGAAATGCCAGTTACGTCGCGACCTACTATCAGCGACTGAATCGTGTCTGTGCCTTCGTATGTGTAGACGATCTCCATGTCTGAGAGGTGACGCGCTACGTGGTACTCGAGCAAGACGCCGTTGCCGCCCATGATGTCGCGGGCGTCTGAGCAGACCTGCTTGGCTTTGCGGGCGTTATTCATCTTGGCCAGGGAGGCCATTGGGCCCGTCATCTTTCCCTGCTCCTGGAGCTGGGCTAGGCGATAGCACATTAGCTGCATGTTGGTTATTTCGGCGAGCATGCCTGAGAGCTTGCTCTGGATGAGTTGGAAGCTGGCTATAGGCTTGCCGAATTGCACCCGCTCCCGGGCGTACTGCAGCGCCGCCTCGTAGGCTGCAATAGCGTGGCCTATGGCCTCCCAGGCGACGCCGCTGCGGGTGGCGGTCAGGACCTTGTTCGTGTCCTTGAAGGAGTTGGCGCCTTCGAGACGGTTCTCGCCGGGGACGTACACATCCTCCAGGTATATGTCCGGCTGCCAGACGGCGCGCTTGCCCATCTTGCCTCGTATTAGCTCGGTGGAGTAGCCGGGATGGTGCTCGCCGTTCTCGTCTTTTTCGAGGACGAAGGCTTTGACCTGGCCGTCTTCTACGTCGCGGGCCCAGATGATGACCAGGTCGGCGAAGGTGGCGTTGCCGATCCAACGTTTCTTGCCGTTCAGGATCCAACCGTCACCGTCGCGCCTGGCCGTAGTTTCGAGCATCACAGAGTCCGAGCCGTGGTCAGGTTCCGTCAGGCCCCAGGCCCCGATCTTCTCCATCCTCGCCATCTCGGGAAGCCATCTCTGCTTCTGCTCCTCGGAACCGCAGATGGCCACCGTCCCCATCGCGAGCCCGGAATGTACCCCGAAGAAGGTGTTGAAGCTCCCGTCCCCACGCGCCATCTCTATGGCGACGAGACCGGCCGCGACCTGGCTCATGCCAGGACATCCGTACTCCTCGATCGTGGCGCCCGCTATATTTAGGGCGGCTACCTTGGGTACGAGTTCGAACGGGAACTCGGCCTTCTCCCAGTATTCGTTTATGATCGGGATGACCTCGGCGTCGGCGAAAGCCCTTACCCGGTCTCGGATCTCACGCTCCTCCTCAGTGAATAGCTCGTCGAGCAGGTAGTAGTCAGTCCCCAATGACCTCGTGACGTCGGCGATCACTCGTTGTCCTCCTTGTAAGGGCCTCTTCGAGTCCCAACTCTATAGGGACCCAGAACTTTACGCAAACTTATTATCCGTGTTATTATCAATTTTGACAAGTTTTCGATGAGAAGGCAGGTAGAGAGGGAAGTGGCTGAGCCTGTGGGGCGGCCTGTGGAGAGGACGACGCCGAAGGACATCTTCTTGAGCGAGGTCAAGACGCGGGATGTGTTCCCTTTGCTGGTCTTGCACATCGTTAGGGAGGAGCCTGCGTACGGGAACAGCATCATGGCCAGGATCAGGGAGGTCAGCGCTGGCGCGATGAGCGTCTCGCCCAACACCATCTACCCTCTGCTCAGGCGGCTCGAGGAGAAGGGGTACGTCGAGGGGGCGTGGGAGCGGCCTGATACGAGGAGCCGGCGCTTCTATAAGATAACCCCGTCGGGGGAAGAGAAGTACGCCGAGATCAAGGGTAGATTCGAGGTACATCTCTTGCGGGTAAGAGAGGCTATCGAGTCTTTGCACGATGAGCTCTACGGATAGGAGGCCTGATGTCGCATAGGATCAGGAAGGTTGCCGTACTCGGGGCTGGCACGATGGGCGCGGCCATAGCGGCCCACTGCGCCAACGCGGGGCTGGAGGTGGACCTGCTCGACATAGCCCCCGATGACGATGACAACGACGCCGTCGTAGAGGCCGGCTTCGACAGGATGCAGAACGCCAGGCCAGCCGCGCTCATGGCAGATACCGTGGTCGATAGGATCAGGGTGGGCAACTTCGAGGATGACTTCGATCGCGTCGGCGAGGCGGATTGGATCGTCGAGGCCATAATCGAGAAGCTCGAGCCCAAAAAGGAACTCATGCAGCGCGTCGAGGAGACGGCGAAAGATAACGCCATCATCTCGACCAACACCTCGGGAATACCGTTGCACAGTATCTCCGAGGAACGCTCCGACGACTTCAAGAAGCGCTTCGTGGGCACCCATTTCTTCAACCCGCCGCGCTACCTGAAGCTCATGGAGATCATACCTACGGAGGATACGGACCCCGAGATCGTCGAGGACATCAGGAACTTCGGTGAACGCGTGCTCGGTAAGGGCGGTGTCATCGCCAAGGATACGCCCAACTTTATCGGGAACCGGATCGGGACCTTCGCCGGAATGCAGTCGGCCCGCTACGCCTTCGAAAACGGCTACGGCATCGAGGAAGTCGATGCCATCACGGGGCCGCTGATCGGGCACCCCAAGACCGCTACGTTCCGCCTCAACGACCAGGTCGGGCTCGACATCGCCGTGGGCGTGGCAGAGAACCTCTACGAGGCCGTCCCCGAGGAGGAGTCGCGCGAGGAACTCAAACCGCCCGAGAAGCTCCAGGAGATGCTGGAGAAGGACCTGCTCGGCAACAAGTCCGGCGCGGGGTTCTACAAGCGGGACAAACGCGAAGGCAAGACCGTCTTCGACGTCCTGGATCTCGAGACCTTCGAGCACCATCCCGCCGAGAACCCCGAAATCCCAATAGCCAAAGAGGCGCAAGAACAGGGCGACCTCGCAGCGAGGCTCCGCTTCCTCGTCGACAAGGCCGATGGGGACAAACACGCCCGCTACATCAGGGACACGCTACTTCCGTACATGGCGTACGCCTCCATGCGGGTACCGGCGATCTCCGACACCCTTGAAGACGTGGACCACGCGATGGAGTGGGGCTTCGCCCACCAGACGGGCCCATTCAGGACCTGGGACCTGCTCGGCGTGCAGGAGACCGTAGAGAACATGAAGTCTATGAACATCGAGATCGGCGGCTGGGTACTGGGGATGCTAGACGCCGGGAACGAGACCTTCTACAAGACAGAGGACGGCACCGAGCTTCAGTTCAGCCCGGCCGAAAAGCAGTACGTCCCCGTCCGAGAGGACCCAATGTACGTCTCCCTCGACCGGCTGCGGGACGAGGGCAAAGAGCTCGAACGAAACGACTCGGCTAGCCTGCTCGACCTCGGCGACGGAATTCTGTGCCTGGAGTTCCACTCCAAGGGCAACGCTATCGACGCAGGGACGGTCGAAATGGGCAACAGGGCTCTAGCAGCCTTGGACCGCGACGACGTCGTCGGGCTTGTCGTAGGCAACGAGGGACGCAATTTCTCCGTGGGCGCGAACCTCGGTGAGATGGCGCACGCCGTCCAGAACGGGGATCTGGACCAGATCGGCGAGAGCGTCGACGCTTTGCAGAACCTCCTGATGGCCTTCCGTTTCGCCCCCAAACCCGTCGTCGCAGCCCCTCACGGCCAGACGCTGGGAGGAGGCCTCGAAGTATGCCTCCACTCCGACCGCGTCATCGCCGCCGGCGAGACCTACATGGGCCTCGTCGAAGTTGGGGTAGGCCTGATCCCGGCCGGAGGCGGTACCAAAGAGATGGCCCGCCGCCTCATCTCCCCGGCTCTCCACACAGCCCCGAACACCCCGCCGCTACCTTTCCTCCAGAAGGCCTTCGAACAGATAGCCCTCGCCAAGACCGCCACCAGCGCACTCGAAGCCAAAGAGATGGGCTTCCTCACAGAAGACGACCGCATTGTAATGAACGCCGACCATCTCATCTCCGCCGCCAAGCGCGAGGCCCTTGACCTGGGCGACGGCTACACCCCACCCGAGCACGGCAACAACGTCTACGCCTCAGCCCGCTCCGCCCGCGCCGCCCTCGAGATGGGCGTAAAGACCTTGCAATGGGGTCGCTACGCCAGCGACTACGACGGCGTCATCGCCGGCCATGTCGCCCGAGTCCTCACCGGTGGCGATCTCTCACTCCCCCAATGGGTCCCCGAAGAGTACCTCCTCAAGCTCGAGAAGCAGGCCTTCCTGGACCTCCTGAAACAAGAAAAGACCCACGAACGCATAGAAGCGCTACTAACAACAGGAAAGCCGAAAAGGAACTAGGCATAAGGCTGCAGGCAACAAGAAAAGACCCTGTAGCCTGAAACCTGAAGCCCTAAATCGATCGACCGAAGGGAGCGACATGAAAGAAGCTGTAATCGTTTCGGGGGCACGGACCGCTGTGGGGCGTGCACCGAAGGGTACGTTGCGGGCCAGCCGTCCCGACGACATGGCCGCCGCCGCTATCAGTGAGTCGGTGAGGCGGGCGGAAGGTCTGGAGAAGGGGGACGTGGAGGACGTCATCATCGGGTGTGCTATGCCAGAGGGAACGCAGGGCTATAACGTCGCCAGGCTCTCTTCGCTGCTCGCCGGGATGCCTGATGCGGTGCCTGCGCAGACGGTCAACCGGTTCTGTTCGTCGGGACTCCAGACTATCGCTATGGCCTCCGAGCGCATCATGGTCGGCAATGCGAAGACCATCGTGGCTGGTGGGACCGAGCACATGTCGTCGACGGTGGAGATGCCGAATTTTTCGCCAAATTTGCGGCTCATGGAGATCAACCCCGCCGCTTACATGGGCATGGGCCTGACCGCCGAGCAGGTCGCCCGCGAGTTCGACGTGAGCCGCGAGGACCAGGACGAGTTCGCCCTCCGCAGCCATACTCTGGCCGGGGAAGCCGTCGAGGATGGCGTCTTCGACGAGGAGATCGTCCCGCTCGACGTGGAGTTCGACTGGGTGGACGAGAGCGGCGAACCGCAGCACATGGAGACGACCTTCGGGCGCGACGAGGGGCCGCGCGATACGTCGGCGGAGAAGCTCGCCAAGCTCGGGCCCGCCTTCCAGAATGGAGGCACGGTTACCGCGGGCAACTCCTCGCAGAGGAGCGACGGTGCCGCGGCCGTGGTCGTGATGGAGAGGGAGGAGGCCGAGAGACGCGGGCTGACTCCGCTCGCCCGCTTCGTCGGTTTCGCCGTCGGGGGTGTCAGGCCAGAGGTCATGGGCATCGGACCGACGGTGGCTATTCCGAAGGTGCTGGAGCAGACCGGGCTCACGATGGACGACATCGACCTCATCGAGTTCAACGAGGCGTTTGCGGCCCAGGCGCTCGCCGTCATACGTGAGGTCGGCATGGATCTCAACAAGACCAACGTCCACGGTGGGGCCATCGCGCTCGGCCACCCGATGGGCGCAACGGGCACGAAGCTCACGGTACAGCTCATCCACGAGATGAAGCGTCGCGGCTCGAAGTACGGCCTCGTCACCATGTGCATCGGCGGCGGCATGGGCGCCGCAGGCATCTTCGAGAACCTGCAGAATTAGTTACCAGGCTTGATGCCTCGCGACTTGGCCGAAGAGGCCGGGTCCGGGATGCGGGCGACCCTGCAGCTCCCGGAGAAGCTCCTGCCGCTGCGTGTGGGCGAGGAGGTATCGTTGGGGAGGAGCGTGGCGCTGGTCGTGCATGCTCCGGGTCACGGTCCCATCTTCCACGACCTTGAAGGCAGGATAGTCGAACTGCTACTTCACCACGAAGAGCGGCTGGAGGTGATGTACACAGAGATTAAGGGCGGACCAAAAACGCCCTTCGAGGTCTCGGACACGGTGTTCCGCGAGACGCTGACTCTCTACGAACGGTGTTTCGCCCTTGCCGAAACCCTCGCGCACCTCGATCACCTCGTCCTCGAAGGCGGGGCGGAGCGGATCGAGGACGAGGCTGTCGTCTTCCAGGCGGCTTAAACGTTCTGCAACAGTGAGTTAAGATCGTAGGTGTATGCGCGCGGTAGCGCCACATGGAACCGTGGTCAGGCTGCATCCTCGGCCTCCAGCAGCCACTTCGGCTTTCGCCCACGCCATCTGGGCAGTTCGGCGGGTGGCACCGCAAACGTCAACAACTCCTCCATCGACCAACGATGATCTGTAAGCCCTGCTGCCATCGCCGGGGTGCGCTCCTCTCCAAGAGAGCGATGCCCCCACAAGAGGTTGTAGCAACTGCCCACCAGCCACATCCCCGCTTCTAGCGTACAGTGCTTGTGTGCCCCGGCGCGGGTCCGAGGCCCCAGAGGAGCCAGCCGGGCGCGGAAGGTGGCCTGCAGACGCTCGATGTAAGCAGTGTTGATCAACGCCCGCATCGATCGCTGGGTTGCTATCACCCGAGAGATCACCTCTGCCTCGCTTCCCGCGACCACACGCCGCATAACCTCCACCACCCGCCTACGCTGGTAGCGCTTTATGACCCTGGCGATCATCACCCCCGTGCCAAGCACCAGCCTCGGACGACCGACCTTGCCGGTGTGAAGCGCCTCCCTGAAGACCTTCAGAGCTTGGCTCTTGTAGCTTGAGAGCCCGTCGGTAGCGATAACGGCGCTCTTACTGGCTATGGATCACGAGGTGGCCCTCTCCCGAACGGCCGTAGGCGCGGCAGCGCCGGTTGTGACAAAATTGCCCGTGCGGGTCCATGCGGATACACATCCCTTGTTTGGAGGTCAGAGACCAAACAAGGATGCCGCAGGGCCGGCCTATAGTTCAACCCAACCCTCATCCACGCTTCCATGGGGCGCTACCCTGGTTTTTAAGTCGGGTTTCATTCCCAGAATCATCGGCGTCCTGTTAATGATCGGATGCTTCGGCTACCTGGTAGATTTCGTAACCTTCTTTCTCTTTCCCGACTCCGGCGTGGAAATTAGCCAGTTTACGTTTATCGGGGAACTGCTATTGCCTTTGTGGCTTTTGATCAGGGGTGTAAACGTCGAACGGTGGGAAAAGCGCGCTCGTGAACCCGCCTGAATATAACCCATGTCGAAGGAATTGGGACTTCGTTCCCGAGCCAGCGTACCTCGGAGAACGTTCCGGAGGCGCAAAACGACGCAGTCGGCATTTATGTGGAGCTTCAGCGCGCGATTGGTTCTGTGGGACCAGCCAAACTACGTCCCAGGACCGATGGCAGGGCACGGGCCGCTGAATAAGCTTGTTGTATAGGCAGAAGAGCAGAGAAAAGAAGGCAATTGACGAAAGACCTGCAGAAGATGGGCGGCGTGGACATAGTCTTTGGCCACGTTGGCGGCCCGAGGCTTGTGGACTCCCGGCGGATGCTGCGTCGTGGCGGGACGCTCATCATCTATGGCTCCGCCTCCAAGCTCCTGGGCGCCGGACACTGGATCAAGCCTTACCTGCCGAACTTTGCCCGCGTCCTCCTCTGGAACGCCACGCTCAACGGCAAGCTTGCAACGAGGAACGAAAGGCAGGGTGGATGATGGCTAGTTCGAGAGGAGCGACCGGCACGAGATGGGGCTGGTGGGCGGCATGGGGCGTCATAGCCGTCCTGTCCGTCGGCATCTCGGTCTTTGCTTTCCCCCGTTACCTGCCCTTCGTTCCGGGCGCGCCACAGATCCCCCTGAATCCGGGATTCCCCGACTACCACGCGCTCGTGATCGCCTCGCATGCGGTGCCGGGGGGCCTGGCGCTGCTGATCGGACCGTTCCAGTTCGTTGCGCCCCTCAGGCGTCGTTACACTGCCGCACACCGCATGATGGGGCGCGTCTACCTGGTCTGCGTGGCCGCGGGAGGCGTTGCGGGCTTGCTCGCCGGGATAATGACCGTGACCGGTTCCGCGGCCCAGGTTGGCTTTATCCTGCTCGCTGTCCTCTGGTTGTACAGTGGGTTCAAGGCCTACACCAGCATCCGCAAAGGCAACGTTCAACTGCACCGCATCTGGATGATCCGTAACTTCTCGCTGACCTTCGCCGCTGTCCTGTTGCGGGGCATTCTGGTTGCCGGGAACGCGTTCACGTCCCTGCCTTTCGACGAGTTGTACACCATCTCGGCTTGGACTTCTTTCTCGGTCTCGCTCGTCTTCACCGAGTGGTTCATCGTCCAGCGGACCCTGCGACCGCTGGCCCAAAGGCAGCGTTAGCATTAACTCACCACGATACTTTCGGCGTGCACGTTTCCCGGTCGAATCTGGCGTGTCCGACGATCCCATGTGCGGCGCCCGCACGAAATCGCCCGTCAGCCACTCAGGGCGTCGGAACCCCGATACTCTGGGCGGACCGACTAGCGATCCGAGGAGAAGTCCCGATGATCAGGCAGCGCTCGCCCTGATGTGGCAGGCGGCCTTGGGCAACTTTGATGCGCTGCTCCTCGCAGGGCTTGCCATCTTGGCAGTTGGCCTCAAGGCCCTCGGCGTAGCCATTCTGGGGACCCATGCCTTTGGTAAAGGCGTTGGCTGGTTGAGCGTGGTGATCGGAGCATTGGTGGTCGCAGCGGGGGTTGTCCTTCTGACCGATCCTGGCTCTCCAATCGCCGCCGTCAGCGTTCTGTCACTCATCGTTTTCCACCTCGTCCTGGGATGGAAGGTCTATAGTCTGTCTAAGGTTCCGTAGGGAGTCTTGAAGAAAGGGAAAATGGCCGGTGCACTGAAGGCAATGGAGGAATGATGAATAATCTACAGAAGATGGGCGGCATTGCCGCAATGATCAATGCCGCGGCATACGTGGTGGGCTTTGGGATGGCGTTCACCTTACTGGCTCCTATCCTGGACGCGGATCCTGACCAGTACATGACTTTCCTGGTGGACAATCAGACCCTGCTATACGTATGGCACCTGCTCATCTATGTGGTAGCGGGTCAAGTCCCAAATTTTCTGTAATTTCCTCCAAGACGGCACATCCTCCTGCTGCTCATCCTCTCATGAGAGCAACTTTCCCCTCCTCTCGCTCGACGCCTGGCGCATCCCTCTCGGCTTGCGCCAGTTCCTCCATGT
>JBBPYN010000057.1:0-20251 GCA_038199875.1 Rubrobacterales bacterium | reverse complement strand
GTATGTGTGGAAGCTCGAAGCCGAGCTCGCGGAGGCGGGTCTCTGGGTCCATCTACCTGAGGGCCTCTTCGTACTCGCCTGGGTCGTAGATCAGGGGGTAGCTCTCGTCCAGGGTGTCGCTCGCGGTGACCTCGCCGACGACCAGGGTATGCTCGCCCGCGCGGGCCCTGTCTATGACCCTGCAGTCGAGGTAGGCCAGGCAGTCGAGGAGGAAAGGCGAGCCCCCCGGCGTCAGGCCGTAAGGGATGCCCTGGAGCTTGTCGTAGTACTCGCCGCTCGTGTCCGCGAAGTGGGTCGCCACGACTACCTGATCGTCGCGCAGGACGCTAAGGGCGAAGGTCTCGCTCTCGAGGACGATGTCGTGCGTATAGCGGTCACTCCTGACGGCTACCGCGACGCAAGGGGGGCGTTCCGAGGTCTGCATCACCCACGACGCCGTCATCGCGTTCGACTGCCGGCCACGCCGGGTTCCGAGCACGTACACCCCGTGGGTCAGGTGGCGCAGGGCAGCAGGTATCGAGTCGCGATCTTGAAGGTCCCTGTCCAATCCTCTCCTTCCGGTACGGACAAAAGTATTCTATCAGGAGCGGGTATACTGCGGCCCATGCCGATTTTCGCAGGGCGAGCGTCGTGAACCTCAGCGGTGTCCTCATAGGGGTCGGCATTCTGCAGGCCGTCATCTACCTGCTCTTTATCCGGGCGATAGACCTCTATGAGCGGGAACCCTTACGCTACGTGATACCCGTATTCGTGTGGGGGTTCGCGGTTGCGACGACGGTCTCGCTCGTGTTCAATACGCTCTTTCAGCTTACGCTCAGCTCCGTGACGAGCGTCAAGACCGCCAGTTTCTTCACCGCCGTCGTCGAGGCGCCCATCGTGGAGGAGAGCTCCAAGGGCTTCGCCCTGCTCTTGATCTTCCTTATCGCCTACCTCGTGCGCCGCAGGAGCGGGCTGATCGAATTCGCCGGCGTTATGGACGGTATCGTCTACGGCGCCGCGGTAGGTTTCGGTTTCGCCATCGCCGAAGACCTGCTCTACGGCCTACAGTACGGCCCTGAGACGTTTATCGTGCGCAGGATCTTCGGGGGGTTCGCCCACGCGTCTTTCACCTCGGTTACGGGGATCGGTATCGGCCTGATACCTTGGGTCCAAAACAGGGCACTGAAGGTCCTCCTGCCCCTGGTCGGGCTCTCCGGGGCGATTATGCTGCACGCGACGTTCAACCTCACGGCCACGCTGCTCGGCCCCGTAGCCTACCTGTTCCTGTTCGTCGTGATACTCACTTACGTCGTCGTGATCATCGTGTGGCTCTACATCGAGCGGCGTACCATCCGCGAGGAGCTTCGGGATGAGGTACCAGCAGGCACGATAACCTCGCAGGAGTACACCATACTCCCAAGCTATTTCAGGCGGAAGGGCTACTACCTGGGACTAGTTTTCACAGGAAAGCTGAGTACTTGGGTCAGGGCCCACAAACTGCACTCCGCCGCCGTGGACCTGGCCCTCGCAAAACGCCTGGCCCGCCGCTCGGGGAGCGAGGGCAGCATCGACCGTGTCAGGATGCTCCGCCAGAGGGTCCTCGACTTGAGAGAGGGAGCGACCGCCAGGGCGGTCTCCTGAGCCACTATGCCTCGGGTGTGATCCTCGCCGGTGGTCGTAGCCGCAGGATGGGCCGCGAGAAGCTCTCCATCGAGGTTGGTGGGGTGCCCCTGATCCAACACGTACAAAACACGCTCGCAGGCTGTTGCAACGAAGTGCTCGTCGTCGGAGGCGGCGGCATCAGGCTCGAGGGCGTCAGGTATGTCACTGGTGAGCGACCTGGCGGACACGGACCTCTCGCTGGCATCGAAGCCGGCCTCGCCGCCGCGCGGTTCGACCACGTCTTCGTCGCCGCGGGCGATATGCCTTTTCTGGCTCAGAGTCTGGTGGGATACCTGCTGGAGCGCCTCGCACGAGAGGATGCTACGGTGGTAGTCCCGCGATACGGGGGCAGGACCCACCCGCTGTGCGCCGCGTACGATCGCGCGCTGTGCCCACTGGTTAGTAGATCGCTCGACCGCGGCGTACGGGCGGTGCATGGGTTTCTGGAGGAGACGGCCGGGGTCGAGTACGTCGGGGAGGAGTTGCGGCGTTTCGGGGACCCTGACCTCCTGCTGATGAACGTCAACTCGCCGTCGGATCTGGACCGGGCACGAGGTAGGGCCGGACGTTGAAGACACCGTTTTGGGGAGGACTCCTCGGGGAGATAGGCGAACTGCTACGGGTCTACCGGGGCCGGACTTCGGCCCCAGGCGGTGGGGAAGATAGGCCACGGGTCGCGGTGATCCTCGGTGCCCAGGTCCTGCGGGGCGGAAGGCCGAGCCGTACGCTGGAGGCCAGGACGCGCCACGCTGGTGGTATGTATGTTCGGGGCGAAGTCGACCTGCTCATACCGACCGGTGGGGAGGGCGAGCATCCGCCCAGCGAGGCCGTCGTGATGTCAGGCATCCTGCGCGAGATGGGCGTGCCCGAGGCGGCGATCCTGCGTGAGGCGAAGGCACGGAGCACCTGGGAATCCGCCTTCGAGGTGGCCAAGATCGCACGCCGCAGGGGCGTCGGGGAGGTACGCGTAGTCACCGACCCGCTGCACTGCGTCAGGGGGGTCGCCGCCTTCGGCAGGGCCGGGCTCCTTGCCGTGGCCGAGCCGGTGTATAGTAGCCCGATGTGGCGTAAGAAGTGGTCCCGCAGGGGACAGTTCGTGAGGGAAAGCGGGGCTCTGGTCTGGTACAGGATGAGGTATGGAGTAGGTACGCTCTCCCGGCAGTAGCAGTCGGGGTGCTCGCCGTATCAGCTTCCGCCATCCTTATCCGGCTGGCCGAGGCTCCCGCCATTGCCGTCGCCATGTGGAGGTGCGCGCTCGGGGCCGCTGTGCTCCTGCCGCCGGCCATCGTCAGGCGCGACCCCTTCCCAAAGGGGCGCGCCATGTATGCAGGGATCGCCTCAGGGGTGGCCCTCGGTGCCCATTTCGGGTTCTGGATCTCCTCTCTCGACTATACGAGCGTGGCGGCTAGCGTCGTCCTGGTATCTACCCAGCCCGTCTTCGTGGCCGTCCTTGCCTACCTGCTCTTCGGGGAAAGCACGACCCCGCTGTCTTTCCTCGGCATCGTGGTAGCCATAGCGGGCACGGCGGTCATCGCCTTGGGCAGGACCGTGGGGTCGGCGGCCTTCTACGGGAACGTGCTCGCCCTCGTCGGGGCCGTAACCGTGGCCATCTACGTCCTGATCGGACGTTCTTCCAGGACGAGGGGCGTAGGCGTGCTCCCGTACTCAATAGTCGTCTACTCGGCGGCTGCGGCGACGTTGCTGCCCGTCGCCCTTCTCTTCGACGTTCGCCTCTGGGGCTACTCAGGACGGACGTGGTTCTGGCTCGCGGCGATAACCCTCGGGCCGCAGTTGATGGGACACACGGTCTTCAACTGGGCCCTTCGCTACGTGCAGGCCTCCGTCATCTCTGGCACCATCCTGGCCGAGCCGGTCGTCGCGGCGTTCCTGGCCTGGCTCGTCCTCTCCGAGAGACCTGGCGTTCTCACGCTGTTCGGCGGGGCCGTCGTGCTCGCCGGGCTCTATTTCCTGCTCAAAGGGCGTCCAGACGCTGTGGAGCCTGTCTCCTGAGCACAAGCGGGATGTTCTATTCACACCGCGTCCAGTTGGGGATGCTGTATCCTCCCCAGTATGTACGGCGACAGGGGGACAGGCGCGGGACCGATGGGTACGGGTTTCCGTTACGGGATCGTGGGCGTGCTCGTCGCGCTCGCCTCTGACTTGTATTTCCTCTTCATCGACCCCGCCGATACGCCGGGTTGGTTCCTGGCCATAATAGCGCAGTACAGGACGCGGCTGGCCCTGGCTTTGTTCCTGTTTCTGGCCGTGCTCGCCGCCCTGCGCGTGCGTCCCACGCGCCTCGATCCCGGGGTGCCATACCGCTCGCTGCTCCTGCGCGACAGCGCCCTGGCCGCGACCGTTGTCGCCGTTATGGTCGGGGTCACGCTCTTCTTTACGACCGCGCTGCAGGCGACGCTGCTGGCCGGCACCGCGCGCGACTATGCCACGCAGGCGGCACCCAGGATCGTCTCCTACGTCAACGAGGTCCGCACGGAGATTCGCGAGAGACGCAAAGAGCGTGGAGCTTCTCCCGAAAAGATCAGAGACCTACCGCCGCCAGCGCAGGTCTCTGAGGTCGAGGCGACCCTGCAGCCGCCTACGCTGCGGGACCTCGGCCGGTCGATGGCGAACCTCATCCTGCGGGCCGTGCTCCTCGGTACGGCTGGCGGGCTCGTCGGAATCGTCCGAGGGCGCCCCGGTTCCGCGAGAGACGAGAAGCCCTGCAGGACTCCGCGCAGGGAATGATCCCCCGACACGCAGCACAGGTCGCTGCGGCGCTGGTGATCGACGCCGCCTTCGGCGAGCCTCCCGAACCCGTGCACCCGACCGTCCTGATGGGGCGCGCGGTCTCGGCCTTCGAGAAAAGGGCAGTGAGGCTCGAGAGCCCACGCTCCAGATGCATCGCCGGGACCGTGCTCGTCCTCTCGTTGACCACGCTCGTATTCGTCGCGACGCGGAAAATCCTAGTCGCCGTGCCTGGCTGGTTACGATGGATGGTCGGGACGGCCCTGATCTCCACGACGCTCTCGATGCGCGGCCTCGCGGAAGCCGCAGGGAGCGTCGAGCGTGAGCTGCGCGTAGGACGGCTCGAGGAAGCCAGAGAGCGGGTCGGCCACTTCGTCGGGCGGGACACGGACGACCTCTCGGAGTCAGGGGTCTGCAGGGCCGCCGTGGAATCGGTCGCCGAGAACACGAGTGACGGCGTCGTTGCCCCGATGCTCTACGGCCTCCTGTTCGGCGCGCCAGGCGCGCTCGCCTACAAGGCCGTGAACACCCTTGACTCGATGGTCGGCCACCCGCAGCTTCCGTACACGGAGCTCGGATGGGCCTCCGCCAGGCTAGACGACCTGGTCAATCTAGCGCCGTCCAGGATCACGGTGCTCCTGGTCGCGGTTGCCTCGGGGCGACTCCTTCGCACGCTCTGGATCACCCACCGCTACGGTCCGCTCACCGCGAGCCCCAACGCGGGCATGGCCGAGGCCGCGTTTGCCGGCGCCCTCGGCGTGAGCCTCGGCGGCACGAACGCCTACGGTGGGGTTCCCCGGAGTGGCCCGACCCTGGGCGAAGGATGCCCCCCAGCACCCGACGACATCGGGCGCGCGGTGAGCCTCATGCGACGCTGTTGCGCGTTGCCCGTCGTGCTTGCCTTGTTGCAAAGGAGGGCTGGTCGTGGTTAGTGGCTGGGCCTGGCACGCGGGCGACCGTCATCACGGGGCGCACGGCGACCTCGTCTCCAGGCACCTCGACGTCCCCGTCGGGGAGCTACTCGACTTCAGCCAGAACATAAACCCTCTCGGTGCGCCACAGGATGCTCTGGAAGCCGCCCGAGCGGCCCTCTACGAGGAGTCCGGCCGTTACCCCGACCTTGAATATGAGGGGCTGCGAGGGGCTCTGGCAGAGTACCTGGAGGTCGCGGCCGACAGTATCGTCCCGACCAACGGTGGGGCCGAGGCGTTGTTCCTCGCAGCCGGGGCGGCCCGAGCGGGAAGGGCGCTTGTGCTGGAGCCCACGTTCTCCGAGTATGCTGCGGCAGCTCGCGCCTCCGGAAGGGAGGTCGTCCGAAGGGTGGCGAGGCGTCGAGAGGAGGACTTCGGGTTCGACCGGGGTTCGCTCGAGGACCTCTCCGGGGTCTCGGTGGTGTTCCTGTGTAACCCCAACAACCCAACGGGTGACTCGCTCGGCTGCCGGGAGGTTCTGGAGCTGGCATCACGTGTAAGAGAGGCAGGTGCCGTCCTGGTCGTCGACGAGGCCTTCGTGGACTTTACGCCAGGGATCAGCGTCGCAGCGATGGTAGACGAACACCTCTGGGTCGCGCGGTCTTTCACCAAGTTCTTTGCCATACCTGGCCTCAGGCTAGGCTGCCTCGTCTGCGACGACCCCGGACGGGTCAAGGCGCTGCAGCCTTCGTGGCCGGTGAACGCCGTCGCCGCCGCCGCAGGCATCGCCGCAGCAAGTGACCCCAGCTTCGCCGAGACATCCGTGGCCGAGATGGCCCGTCTGCGCAGAGACCTTTTCGGGGCGCTGGATGATCTCGCGGAGCTGCAACCTTTCCCTGGTACGGCGAACTTCCTGCTCGTCCGCGGGCCTGATGGGCTCCCCGAGCGGCTCGCGCGTCGGGGCGTGCTCGTGCGCGGATGCAGCCCGTTCATGGGGCTAGGACCTGAATACTTCCGTGTCGCGGTGAGGGGCGAGGCAGAGAATGGTCAGCTCGTCGCGGTGATTCGGGAGGAGCTGTAGCCGTCCGCGCCCTAATCATTGGCGGCGCCCGCAGTGGAAAGAGCGACTTCGCCGAGCGTCTGGTCTCCTCCCTCGGGGGGGAGCATGTCCTCTACGTTGCAACGGCCCTGGTAGCGGAAGACGAAGACCTCAGGCAACGCGTCAGGCTCCACAGAGAGCGCAGGCCCCGAGGGTGGGACACCCTGGAGATCGGGGAACTCGGCGAAGTCCTGGAGGCGGCTGAACGATGGGATGCGGTTCTGCTCGACTCGCTTACGCTGTGGGTGGCGGCCAGGAACGACGAACGAGCTATCGCTGAATTCGATGGGTTCCTGGTGAGCGTCAGGGACCTCCCTGTGCCTTTCGTGCTGGTGAGCGACGAGGTCGGGCTAGGGATCGTACCCGAGTCTGAGGCAGGGAGACGGTTCAGGGACACGCTCGGGCTGGTGAACCAGCGGGCTGCTGCGGCGGCTGAGGAGGTCCACCTTTGCGTTGCCGGGGTGGCCGTGAGGATTAAGTAATTGCGGGATCTCCTCTCCTTCTTTACGGTCCTTCCGGTCCGTGGGGCATCTCTCGAACAGGCTGCTCGGGAGGTCCACCTACTGCCCCTCGTCGGTATCGCGACGGGGCTGCCAGGGGCCATACTGCTACTGTCAGGCTACTTCGTGCCCGCTGGCGTCGCGGCGACCCTCGCTCTAGGGGCCGTGCTGGTCGCCGCCGGTCTGCACCACTCAGACGGCGTCCTCGACGTCGGTGACGCGCTGATGGTGCGTGGGAATCCAGAAAGACGCCGCGAAATTCTAAGTGACACGCGCATCGGTATCGGTGGCATCGGCGCGCTCTTCCTCGTCTACGCCCCCGCCGTGGCCGCGCTCGCCGCGCTGTGCGCCGCCTCTCCCGGCCGCGGCGCCTTGGCCCTGCTCGCAGGAGAGGTTGCGGCCCGCTCGGCGATGCTCTTCACGCTCGCCTTCGGGGAGCCGGCGGATCCAGGCTCCTCGTCAGTCCCTTTCGTGCGCACGCTCGCGGGACCGCACCGGACAGCCGGAATGGTACTCGCCCTGGTCGCACCGCTGGCTTTTCTACTTCCGATCGGCGTCCCCGCGCCGCTCGCCGCACTCGCCGCGCCCCTTATCGCCCTGATCTCGGTACGCGTCGCCGGAGAGGCGTTCGGCGGGATAGGCGGCGACGTCGTCGGCACCACCGGCGAGGTATGCCGCACCGTCGTGCTGATCGCACTCTCGGCAACGATGTAGCCCAGGCACTCTAGAGCGCCGGGGCTACATCGTCCCACAAAAATGCTGATCTCCTGGACGGTTCGCGAACCGCTCCTACATGGTTCGCCCGTACGTCAAGACGCCAGGTCGTCGCCCGGCTGCATCACGTGTACGGTTACGTCGGGTGCTATCTCGGCTACATGTTCCTCGAACTTCTCCGGCGTACCGGTGAAAAACGGCATGACATCCTGACTGTAATGCATCGGGACTACGTGCTCCACGCCGAGGAGCCGGGCGGCGTGGGCGGCCTCGAGCGGACCCATCGTGAGCCGGTCGCCTATAGGCAGGAGCGCCAGGTCCGGGCTGTAGAGTTCACCGATAAGCTGCATGTCGCCGAACAGGGCGGTATCGCCGGCATGGTAGAGCTTGAACCCGCTCTCGAACTCGACCACGTAGCCGAGCGGCTCGCCGCCGTAGATCATGCTCCCGTCGTCCAGGGCGATGGACGAGCTGTGGAAGGCATGGGTTGCGGTCAGCTTGATGCCGCCGACAGTGGCGCTGCCGCCCTTCATGATCGGTTCTGCATTCTCCACTCCCTGGCGCTGCAGGTATGCCATGATCTCGAAGTTCGAGACCGTCCTCGCGCCTGTCTGGCCGGCGAGCGGCTCCACGTCGTCGAAATGGTCGAAGTGGCCGTGGGTTATGAGCATGGTGTCTAGCTCGCCCACCCGCTTCAAGTCATCAGGGGTATGGGGGTTGTTCGTCAGGAAGGGGTCTATGATGATATGCTCGTCGCCGGCCGTAACAAACCTGAACGCCGAGTGCCCGAGGTAGGTGATCCTGGTTCCGCCTAGCATCTCTTCCACGATGATCCTCCGTACTTTAGCCGACTTCCGTTCAAGAAAAGAACAACCCCATGTTTACCCACCTCCCATACCGGAGAAACGGTCGCCACCCGCGTATAATCCTGCGGGCGTCCCGACAGGGGCCTATGTCGAGACCACGAGCTTCAGGAGAACGTATGAGATCCACCCTCATCCTCGCGGTACTGGCGGGTGTGTGCGTGGCGGTTCAGACGAGCCTGACAGGGGCGGCCCAGAGAACCCTCGGGCCCGTTGTCCTGGTCGCGATATCAGGCCTTACGACTGGCGGATGCGCGCTCCTGATCTCGTTCTTCGTGACGAAGCCCGAGTTCACAGCCCGCGCGATAATCTATGCGCTGGCCTCAGGCGCCCTCGGGGCCGTCATAGTGGGCTCTATCGCCGTCGCTGCGGGGCAGGGGGGAGTAGCGCGGGCCCTCTCGCTCGTGATTGCCGCACAGCTGATCGCGGGCCTCCTGCTCGACGCCCTAGGGGTCTTCGGAGCCGGGGCCGACTTCAGCATACCGAAGGCGCTGGGAGTAGCCCTGATCGTCGCCGGCGGCGCGCTGGTCGTAAGCTATTAGGGCACGCTCCGCCCGTCGGGCTCCGCGTGCCAGCACGGCGCCTGCGGCGCCATGTCAGCGTGTTGCGGCCTTCGGCCTCAATGTTCAGCATGCTTCGGGCTTTTTGTCCTCGCTTGTCAGCGATTCGGCGTCTGGGTGGGCTGTAGCGGCTAAGATATGTGGAGGGACGTCTACTTTGGAGGCTGGGTTGGGGTATTTACCCATCGAAGACCATGGGATCATCGGGAACCTCCATACGGCGGCGCTCGTTGGCGCGGACGGCACGATTGACTGGATGTGCTTGCCTGCGTTTGACTCGCCCAGCGTGTTCTGCTCCATCCTCGACGATGAGAAGGGTGGGCATTTTGCGCTGCGCCCCGTCGAGTACACGCGCAGCCAGCAACTCTATCTGCCCGACACCAATGTTCTCCTTACCCGCTACTTCTCCCGGGAAGGTATGGCCGAGACCCTTGACTTCATGCCGATCCTATCGCAACCGGAGGAGCGACACAGGCTGGTCCGCAACGTGCGGGTCATAAAGGGAAGGATGGACTTCCGCGTCGAGTGCCTGCCCGCCTTCGACTACGCCCGCCGCGCCCACTCGGTCTCGGTGGACGAGTCGGGGGCCGTGTTCTCCTCGGGGGAGAGTTGTCTCGGGCTCACCGCCGACGTGCCGCTCGAGGAATGGGCGAAGGGGGCCGCGGGGGCGCGGTTTACGCTTGGCGCTGGCGAGCGGGCGACGTTCGTCCTCGCGCATCTCGACGAGGGCGAGGGGCCAGGGGAGATACTGTCTCACGTCGGGTTCGAGGAGCTGTTGCACGTCACGCTGCGCTACTGGCGGCGCTGGCTCTCGAACAGTACCTATCACGGGCGGTGGAGGGAGATGGTCCACCGTTCCGCATTGGCCCTCAAGCTCATGGTCTACGACCCGACGGGCGCCTTGGTGGCGTCTCCCACGATGGGCTTGCCTGAGAGTATCGGGGGCGGGCGCAACTGGGATTACCGCTATACCTGGCTCAGGGACGCGGCGCTTGCTCTATACGCCCTGATCTACGTCGGCTTCGAGGACGAGGCACGTAATTTCATGGGCTGGCTCAGGGACCGTATCCAGGAGGACGAAGACGGCCTCCTGCAGCCGCTATACGGCATAGACGGCCGCACCGACATCACCGAGACGGAGCTAACGCACCTCTCCGGATACAAAGACTCCTACCCGGTACGGCTTGGCAACGGGGCGCACACCCAGTTGCAGCTCGACCTCTACGGGGCGGTCCTCGACGCGGCCTATCTCTACAACAAGTACGGTGCCCCCCTCGACTACGACCTCTGGCAGAACCTCAGGAAGATCCTGACCTGGCTCAGCGAGAACTGGCGGGAGCCCGACGAGGGCATCTGGGAGGTGCGCGGAGGCAGGCGCCAATTCGTCTCATCCAAGCTTCTCAGTTGGGTCGCCCTTGAAAGGGCCATCAGGATCGCCCGCCAGCGCGGACTGCCCGCTGGGGACGGACGCTGGAGGGCCGAGCGCGACGCGATCTACGAAGAAATCATGGAGATGGGCTGGAACGAGGAGAGGGACAGCTTCGTCCAGTACTACGGATCCGACGCCCTCGACGCCTCGCTGCTCTTGATGCCGCTGGTCAAGTTCGTCGGCCCCACGGACCCGCGTTGGATCGCCACGCTCGACCGTATCCAGCAAGAGCTGACCTACGATACCCTCGTGGACCGCTACCAGACAGAGCAGGCAGCGCCAGACGGCCTGGAAGGTGGCGAGGGCTCTTTCAGCCTGTGCTCTTTCTGGCTCGTGGAGTGCCTGACGCAGGCAGGACGCCTGGATGAGGCGCGCCTCGCCCTCGAGAAGATGTTCTCCTACGCAAACCACCTCGGGCTCTACGCAGAGCAGATAGGACACTCGGGTGAGGCGCTAGGCAACTTCCCCCAGGCCTTCACCCACCTGGCGCTCATCAGCGCCGCCGTCCACCTCGACCGCGCGCTCGGGGCGCACTGAGCCGCGATGACAGTCCCGCTCTTCGAAGCCATCCCGAACTTCAGCGAGGGAAGAGACCGTGAGAAGATCTCACGCATAACTGAGGCCGTTCGCGCAGTCCCAGGCGTCCGTATCCTCGGCCTCCACTCAGACCCCGACCATAACCGAAGCGTCCTGACGTTCGCCGGCGAAGAGGACGCCGTGCTTTCGGGCGCCATCGTCCTCGCGAAGGCGTGCGCGGCCGAGCTCGACCTCACCTCTCAGGCTGGCGAGCACCCGAGGATGGGTGTGCTCGACGTGCTCCCCTTCGTCCCTCTCGAAGACGCCACGATGGACGACGCCGTAAGGCTGGCCCGCCGGACGGCCGAGATCCTGGGTTCCCTGGGCTTCCCCGTCTTCCTCTACGGGGACGCCGCGACAGCCTCCCACCGCCGCGACCTCCCAGCCGTCAGGCGCGCGGGTTACGAAGGCCTCGCGGGACGCCTCGAAGACCCTCTGTGGAGACCGGATTACGGGCCGCCCGCGCTCGACCCCCGCATGGGTACAGTCGCCGTGGGCGCACGCCCTTTCCTCGTGGCTTTCAACGCGTTCCTTGACACCGACGATGTGGAGGTCGCGCGGGCTGTTGCCAGGCGAGTGAGGGAGAGTGGCGGTGGCCTCAGGGCCGTCAGGGCGCTCGGGTTCGCCGTGGGCGGAAGCGCGCAGGTCTCGATGAACCTGATCGACCTCGAACAGACCCCCATCCCCGTAGCCCTCGAAGCCGTACGCTCGGCCGCCGCAGAACTCGGCGCCTCGGTAGAGTCGACCGAGCTCGTCGGCCTGGCCCCGCTAGCGGCGATCCTGGACACGGCCCGTTACTACCTGGGCTTGCGGGAGTTGGAGCCTGAGCATGTACTGGAGACGAAGCTCTATGGCCCGCCAGACCCTCATAGTGTGTAGCGGCTCGAGCCGGGAGTTACGCGGGTGCTGATCTACGTCGCAGGATCTCTCTTCTCCGAGGTGGAGCGCCGCTTCAACTTCGAGCTTACAGAGAAGCTGGAGGCGCTAGGCTTTCGTGTCTTCCTCCCGCAACGCGACGGCGTCGAACGCGGGAGACCACCCTACGACGCGATGACCCCAGAGGAGCGACGCCGGGCGATGTTCGAGCTACGATGTGCGCTTCCCTGAGCCCTACCGATTGCTCGCCCTGCGCGGTGCGGAGATCCTGGCACTCCCTGCCGCCTTCACACTGCAGACGGGCAAGGACCACTGGGAGCTCCTGATGCGGACGCGTGCCGTGGAGAACCAGGCCTTCGTCGTCGCCCCGGCCCAGTGGGCAAGGAAGGCCGACGGCCGCTGGACCTACGGGCGTTCCATCATCGTGGACCCGTGGGGGACGGTAGTGGCCCAGTGTCCGGACCGCGATGGATACGTCCTCGCCACCCTCGACCTCGACCGGCTGCGCGGGGAGTTCCCTGCCCTCAAGAACTGTAGTCGTGGGGCCTACTCTTGGGAGGCACACGAGCGTTGGATAGCCGGCGCCGAGAAACGTCGAGATCCGGACCCAGCAACCATCAGCGTTTCGTCTACTGCAAGATGACGGACCCTCGCACCAATCGGTCTACTCGTCGGCATGCAAGCTAAGAGTACTCCGTCCCCTTCTCGAGATTCTAAGGGTTGCTGATCGTGGTCAGCGTGCCATCGAACTTGGTGATCGTGAACGACATGTCTTCGTTATAGGTCTTTGCCTGCTCCTCAAGAATGCCGATGGCAACCGCCTCGCCGAGCTTGAGCGATTCGGTGTAGTCGGTGCGCCAGTGCACCCCGGCCATGTTGCGCCCGATCGCAATGTTGGCGGCCAACTTGTTGAGCTCGCCGCCGACCGTCAGCGGGCTTGCGCCAGGAACGTCAGGGGGATTGAGGGACGTGCCGTGGGCGTTGGGTACCATCGGATCGTCGGGAATAGGTTCATCCTCCTTGAACCACGCTTTGAGAATCGTCACGCAGGCGCCGGCAACCGTCGCATGCCCGGCGCCGTAAGCCGGATGTGTAGGCGATCCTTCCGGGAATGCCTGTGGTAGCAGGTAGGTGCCGTACTTGTCGAAGACGTCGTCAAGCACCGAGGAATTCAGGATTTCTGGATCGATCGGGTAATTCTTGGCCCCTGTCTTGCGGTTGTGAATGCGCCCGCCGAACGCCTCGGGCCGCAGCCGCCGATGTACGAACCACTTCTGGAACCAAACCGCCTTCAGGGCACGCGTCGCAACCTCCGTCAGGAGGCTGAGGAGGTGCGGACCGCCGAACACGGCGAACCCCTCCTGGTTGAGCGAGCCCGAATAGGGATTACCAGGATCGGGCGCAGCGTTCATGCCGAGCAGGATCAGGGTGGCATTGAGGTAGGCTTCGTAGAGTTGGTCCACGTGTACGTAGCGAGCTAAGTCGCGCATGTTGCGGATGTAGCGCGTGTTGGGTTGTCCAGTGATGTCCTCGTCGTAGCGCTCTTGGCCGCGCCGATCGGCGCCCCTCTGGACGGCGAGCCAGGAGTGATAGTCCGTCATGTAGTCGATCCCCGCCACCACTGTCGTCTGGCGCTGGCTTATCTTTAGCGAACCGTAGGGAATGTCCCTGAGTAGGAACTGAGAGATATATGGACCGTCCAGGTCTCCCGGATAGACCCCGCGGAAGAGCGTGGCGTGCGTAACATCGCCCGATGTCGGGTCCTTGGGCCCTTTGAAGTCAGTAAACTGGAGCGTGAGTGAGTTGGCCGCCTTCGCGACGTCGGTATTGGTGGCGAAGTCCGTGAAGTTTACGTCGCGCAAGAGGGCCATCCAATAGAGTTCGGCCATCTCCGCGGAGTTCTCCGGACTGTCGATACGAGGAGCCGGTAGGATCGATATATTCTTCCCCGCGCTGCTCTTACGGCTAACTACGGCCTGGGCGTCAGGTCCCTCCAGGTCGTAGGTCATCCCGGCTTGAGGACTGATCAGTCCACGGGTACCACCCAAAGGGATCGCATCGAAGTCCGCGGGGTTGCCGCTTGACACCGCAGTGAGCAGCTTCTGGTAGTCGGCCTGGATTACCTCACCGAAGTCATCGTGGCGTAAGCCTTTGGAATAGTTGGCGATGAAGGGGTAGTCGTTCTCCTCATCGTTATTCCGGTGATCTGGATGAGGCCGCGAGAAGGCGAGTTGGGCTGCGTCCTGCCGGATCTTGCGGGCCTTGGTCTTACGGTTGTTCGGAACGGGTGAAACGTTCATGAAGTTCCTCCCAGTCGAGCTTGTTGTGCCATGTGCTTCGGTGTAATGAGCCCTGGATGCCTCATCCGCCTACCTCATTGCCAGTCTCCTCCTCTGACCACTAACCATCTCGGTTCTATCGCCAATCTATGAGAGCAGCTCCCGATGAATTCTCGATGAATCCCCGATGAAATTAAGTCTCACGGGCCACCACACAATCCCTATTCAGTTGCTAGCTTCGTAAAGAATATGACGTCGAAAGAAAGTTTCGCGAGAGTCGCATCTTTATGGTTGCCCCTGTATCCAACAACCTCGTCCTATCTCACTTGGCTCAGCACGTCCTCGTCATGCCGAGGAGCTATTGAGGGCCACGTTCACCCTGGCTCTGGTATCTGGCCTGAACGCGAGCAACATCAGCGAGGTTGTGGATCGGCTGCCAGTCACACAGCGGCCCTCTCCGCAATTCCTGGGAGGCGGGTACGTGCCCATGACCTGAGCGGGGTAGGAGTTGGAGGCTTTAATCGGGTGGGCTATGCAAATATCCCGAGGATGGCCAGAAGGCCTACGGAGACCGCCACAGGGGCGATGGCAGTACGTAAGATCTCACCTTCACGACCGAGCAGGCCGACCGCGGTGGCGGCGAGGACCAGGCGTTGGGGGGCCAGCATGCTGGCGTAACTCCCAGCGACGTTCTGGACCGCGGCCGTGAGCCCCGCCGACAGATCGAGGCCCCGCGCGGCCTCGACCTGGAGCGGCATGAACAGGGCGTTGGAGGCGGCGTTCGAGCCTGTGAGGGCGCCGCCTAACGCCGCGAGTACAGGCGATACGGCTGGGAAGAGGACGCCAAGGGCTTCGGCGCCTCCAGCAAGGAGCCCCGCCGCACGGCTCTCTGCCACCACCTCCCCCGCCAGAACGAAGGTCAGGACGGCCCCCGCCGTCGGTAACCACTGGGTCGCAGTTCTGCGTGCGGCCGCGACGATCTCATCCCAACCCAGGCCTAGCAGCGCCGCCGCGAACGCCCCTGACACGAGCAAAGGAAGGCCAGGACCATCGAATATCGGACCGAGCCGGGCAAGGACCGCACGCAATACTCCGATGCCGTTCGCCACCGCGAGCAGCGCGAGCAGGAACGCGTACGGTAGCACCGCGCGCACCGGAACTCCTGCGAGCCGGCGTCGCCTCCACGCAAGGAAGACGGCCGCTGCGGTGAGGCCCCCGACGGCCCCTGAGAGCTCGGGGACAAGGTACAGGCTCGTGAGAAGGGTTGCCACGCCAGCGACGAGCCCGAGCGCCACCGCCTCAGCACCACGTCGCTTGACCCCGTTCCATCCGTCTGCGAGGGCGACGGCGGAGAGGCCGTAGACGGGGAAGAGGGGGAGGCTGAGGAGGGCGCTCGCATCGGAGAGGGTCCCGAAGCCCATCCCGGCGAGGTGGGCCCCGATCACGGTCCCAACCCCTAAGGCGCCCCAGGGCACCGCGCACTGCCCCCAACTCGCCAGAACGGCCGCCTTTAGCGGCGTGAAACCCGCAGCGAGCAGTATGGGGGCGCTTATGACTACGGCCACCCCGAAGCCCGTCACGGACTCGAAGAAGGGCGCAACCCCCACCACAACCCCTGCCGCAAGCGCCACACGGTCGGGCTCGAGCCTCCCGAGAAACCTCGACACCTCCTCGACGGCCCCGCCCGCCGAGAGCAGGTTGTAAAGCAACAACCCGCCAAACAGCACATAGAGAACCTGGGACGAGGTCCCAATCCCCCCGATCATAGCCCCTGGTACCGCCGCGGCCTTCAGCCCAGGCCATACCAAAGCCCCCAACACAGCCGCCGCCAGCGAAGCCACACCAGCCAGCGGCGCAGGCCACCCTAGCGCCACAAGCCCCACCGCAGCGACCATGAAAGGCAGGGCCGAGATCACAATCCCAACTATATCTACCATGATAGAATATTTTCTACCAAATGGATGATATGATTGCAAGCGGGGCATCAGGGACGGTCGCGGCGGTCTCCTCCGGGCGGTTGGGGGAGCGGGTAAGGGAGTTACGCCGGGCGCGTGGATTGACGTTGGATGGTCTGGCCGAGCTATCCGGGGTGAGTAGGGCCATGATCTCCAAGCTCGAGCGCGGCGAGAAGAACCCGACCCTGGTGGTCGCGGCCAAGCTGGCCGAGGGGCTCGGTATCACGCTCTCGAAGCTTGCCGGGATGGAGGAGCGGCGCGAAGTCATCATCGTTCCGCGGAACAAACGCATGGTCATGCGCGACCCCGAGACGGGTTTCGAGAGGCAACTCCTCTCGCCGAACTTCGTCGGGCAAGCCGTCGAGTTTATACGAAACAAGATCCCCGCCGGCTCCACCTCGGGCGAGTTCCCGCCGCACCGCAAAGGCGTCGAGGAGCACATAGTCGTCGAGCGTGGAAGTCTCAGGGCGACCCTGGCCGGCGAGGAGTACCTGCTCGAGGAAGGCGATGCCATGTACTTCGAGGCCGACATACCGCACCGCTTCGACAACGCGGGCGACGGAGAATGCACCTACTACCTGGTCATCAGCACCAGAGAGACATAAAATGATGTGTAGAGTAATTGACCCCTAAAGTCCAACACACCCGACCGCTGACAAGCGAAGGCTTAAAGCCTGAGCGTGCTGAAAGCGGAGGCGAAGCCGTAGCGTGCTCCTTCACGAGGCTTCGACGAGCCCGAACTTCCTCTGCCTGGCTTCGTAGCCGGCGCGGTGACCCCTGTAGTAGTCCAGACGGTCAGAGGCACCTCCCCATTTTGCCAGGCGGTGGTTGTCGGTGAACCGTTCCGGGTCTCCGTAACGCCCGTCGAGCCACCCGCTCCAGTACGCGTCGGTGTGGCCGGGCGATTTCCAGGACACCGGGGCGGCGATGGGGGTAACCTCGGAGCGGCAGGCCGGACACCGGAACACACCGTCAGGAAGACGTCTCATCTCGGGATGGCCGCACTCGCAGGCATGGCTACCGGCAGCGTCGTCAAGGGCGACGATACCGTTCAGGGTCTCGAGGAGCGCCCCGCCGAGGACGCCCCCGCATTCGTCGCACCTCAGGGAGTTGCGGCCGAAGCTACGGAGCATGGCCTCCGAGCAGAATGGACAGGTCAGGGTTCTGGAATCACCGTTCGAATTGCCCATGCTACCCACCTTCTTTTCGTCCTTTTCATACCCTTTATCATGGACTACCGGACGCGGACGAACATCGCCCAAATGAGTGATTTATTACTAGCCAATTTGGTCTACGCGGCGGAGGTGCCCTAGAGCCCGAAGTCTCCGGTACCCAGCTGGTCCAGAACGCGCTGGCGCAGAATATCCATGTCCGGAGGGGAAGCATACTGTTCCCGCAGGGGGATAATGACGTCGACGGCACCTTCAGGAACGGGGGCTGATACGGGCAGGATCGCGCGGTTGCCGTCTTCCAGTTGCAGGAGACGCTTGCGGCCGCCGCGCTTGCCTCGTTTCGAGCGGTCTTCCCCATCGACCTCGACCATGTCGAGCGAGAAGTCGACCATTGGCGCGTCGGCGATGGCGCCACCCACGCCGTAGGCGTCGCAGACGGGGTTCAGGTGGAGGATGTACTCGACGTCGATGCCGCCCGAGGCGAAGATCTTGACGTGGGAGAAGCCGTTACGGTCGAGCTCCCACCTGACCTCCCGCATCAGGTCCTTGAAGTCGCCGCGGCGGTTGCCAGGCGTGTCCATGCGGATCGCGTAGATAGAATCCGGTATGGCCCTCGCGGCCAAGAGCGCGCCGAACTTCTCGTCGTCGAAGGTGTCTATGATAATCGTTCGGGGCACCTCGGGCTCTATCACCTCGTCGAAGGCCCGGGCGGCCTCGGCCGTCGAGCCGATGATGAGGACGAGGGCGTGGGGGGTCGTACCTGTGGCCGGGATACCGAGGCGACTGACCGCCAGGTCGACCGCGACCATGTCGCACCCGCCGAGGTAGGCTGAGCGTTCGATCATGGGCGTTACAGCAGGATGCATTCGGCGCGCACCAAAGGAGACGACGGGCTTCTCCCCGGCAGCGAGGCGGCAGCGGGCCGCTCCCGTGGCCACGCCAGAAGCCTGGCACAGCAGGCCCAGTATCGCCGTCTCGTGTTCGCCGAACGCGCCGTAAGGACCCGAGAGCGTCAGTATGGGCTCGTGGGGACGGCATACAGTACCCTCAGGTACGGCCCGTACATCGACGTCGAGGTCTTCTAGGAGGAGGGCCACCTCATCGAGGCCGGCGACGACGAACCAGTCGTCGGGGTCCGAGGTCTTGTAGGCGAGCTCCGCGTGCACCGGCGTATCTTCCAGGCCGCGGGCGCGCAGGATCTGCATCGTCCTGTGGAAGTAGGAGTCGGCGACGTCGGCGTTCAGGATCTCCGCGTCCGTCGCCGAGTTGAATCTCCTGCCTCCGCCGCTATCCTCGCTCAAGATACAAACCTTTTCCACTAGAGTGATTACCCGCGTATCATAGCCAATTCGTAGTAGGGGTGGATCGCACCCGCTCTGCGGACGTCCTCGGGCAGTCCGGCGCGCTGGAGCAGTGGCTTCAAATGCTGGCGGTCTACGTTGTCCCGCGTCAGTGGCCCGCCGTCTTCGCGAGAGATGGTAAGACCCGACTTTCCGCACCCCCTCATACGTGGTTCAGGAATTAGCAGTGTGCCATGATCCGAGCCATGAGCGAGACAGAGACATACAACAGCGAGACACTGGAGCACCTCGGCTTGGTGGCGGGAATGTTCGACGAGCTCGGCATAGGCGATCTGGTCGATGAGCTTCTCCCCCAAGACCTCTCCCAGCGCAAGGTCAGCGTCGGCCAGGCCCTCAAGGCGATGGTCCTCAACGGCTTGGGATTCGCCAACCGGCGCTTGTACCTGATGCCCGAGTTCTTCCGCAACAAGCCCACCCAGCGGCTGGTGGGAGAGGGGATAAGCCCGGAGCACCTAAACGACGACGCGTTGGGCAAGGCTTTGGATAGGCTGCACGCCTTCGGGCTCACCGAGCTCTACCGCTCGATCGCGGGGCGGGCCGCCGAGCGGCTCGGTCTCGGGGGCGGGGTGGCGATGGCGCACCTGGACAGCACCAGCTTCCACGTGGATGGGCGTTACAACAGCGAATGCGACGATTCCGACGAAAGCGCCGGGGTCGTCCGCGTGGGCAAGGGATACAGCCGGGATCATCGGGAGGACCTCAACCAGGTGGTGCTCGAGCTCATCACCGAGAGCCGGGCGAATTTGCCGATGATGATGCGGCCTCTGAGCGGCAACTCAAGCGACAAAACGTCCTTCGAAGAGGCCATCGAGCGGCACGTCGGCCAGCTTCGAGCCGATGGCGGCGGCGGCCCGAGCATGGTGGTGGTCACCGACAGCGCCGGCTTCACCCGAGGATGTCTCGCCGCTTACCAACGCCAGGGTCTTGGATGGATCATGAGCGTGCCCTCGACCGTCGGAGAGGCCAAGCGGCGTTTGGAGGAGGTAGTAGACCCGCACGAACAACTGCGTCCCCTGGTGGAGGGGTACCGCTACAGCGCCTTCTCGACGACCTACGCCGGGGTGGAGCAGCGTTGGTTGGTGATCTACTCCGAAGCGGCGCGGGGGCGGGCCGCCAAAGCCGCCGACAAACAGCTCCTCAAGCAGGGCGACCAAGAGCGCAAAGCCTTCGATGAGCTGCGCCGCGAGGCGTTCCGCTGCCCGGAAGATGCCTGGCGGGCACTGGCGGCGTTCCGAGAGAAGCTCGGAGTGCTGGAAGTTCGCGAGCCCGACGTCGTCGAGCGAAGGCGATACGAAAGCCCGGGCAAACCGGCGGCCGATGCCGTCCCCGAGTCGGTCGGCTACCACCTCGATGGGACGCTGGCTGCCCCGATCGCTCTACGAGAGCGGCGCCTCGTCAGGCGCTCGTGCTTCATCGTGGCGACCAACGAGCTCGACGAGGAGGTGCTCGCAGATCGGGAGGTGCTCCGGGCTTACAAGGGCCAGAGCAGCAAAGTGGGACGCGGGTTTCGCTTCCTCAAAGACCCGATGTTCGTGGCGTCCACGCTCTACCTCAAAAGGGTAGAGCGGGT
>JBBPYN010000056.1:0-4249 GCA_038199875.1 Rubrobacterales bacterium | reverse complement strand
CTACGGCATCGGGGCCTACAGGCACCGTCCCATGCCCGTCTCCGTCGACGACATCGGGAGGAATTACAGGGGCGAAGGCGAGTTTCCATCTGTCCTTGAGTTCACGCCCGAGGACTTCGGGCCCACCTGGCAGGAGGCGCGCAAGATGCTCCCTGCGCTCCAGAACGCCAGGATAGACCGTCCGATGAACGGGCTGTTCTCGTTCACGCCGGACGGCGGGCCTTTGCTCGGTGAGTCCAGTGAGGTCAGGGGGTTCTGGATCGCCGAGGCGGTTTGGATCACCCACGCCATCGGCGTCGGTAAGGTGATGGCCGAGTGGATCACCGAAGGCGTCCCGAGCATCGATCTCGCAGGCGCCGACGTTCACCGCTTCGAGTCCTACGCCATGAGCCCTTCTTATATTTTGGCCCGCAGCGCGCAGTCGTTCCGGGAGGTCTACGACATCATTCATCCCCAGCAGCCGATGGAGGAGCCGCGCCCCCTACGCGCCAGCCCCTTCTATCCGCGCCAGAGGGAGCTGGGAGCCTATTTTCTGGAGGCCTCCGGCTGGGAGCGGCCGCAATGGTTCGACGCCAACGAGTCGCTGCTGGATGGGCGAGAGGTATCGGACCGCGGAGAATGGGCCGGAAGGTACTGGTCGAAGGTCGTCGCCGCCGAGGCGATGGCTACCCGCGAACGCGTTGCCCTCTATGACATGACCTCCCTGAAAAGGGCCGAGGTGACAGGACCCGGAGCCCTGGATTTCTTGCAGGGGCTCACCACGGGACAACTCGACAAGCCAGCCGGCAAGGTAACGTACACGCTCATGCTGGATGAGGCGGCCGGTATCAGGAGCGACATAACCGTGGCGCGCCTCGCCGAGGATCATTTCCAGCTTGGCCTCAACGGCCCGCGGGACATCGAATGGATGGAACGCCACCTGCCTGCCGACGGCTCCGTTCTGGTAAGGGACATTACCCCTGGTACCTGTTGTATCGGGGTGTGGGGGCCAGCCGCCCGCGACGTGGTGCAGAGCCTCTCCGAGGATGACTTCTCGAACGAGGCGTTCGGGTTCTTCAACGCCAGGCGGGCGCATCTTCGCGAGGTGCCAGTGACGGCACTCAGGCTCTCTTACGTCGGGGAGTTGGGGTGGGAGATCTACACCTCAGCGGATCTGGGGCTGAGGTTATGGGACCTCCTGTGGGAGGCCGGGCGGCCCTACGGCATGCTCGCCGGCGGACGCGGCGCCTTCAACGCGCTGCGTGTGGAGAAGGGCTACCGCGCCTGGGGTACAGACATGACCACCGAGCACGACCCTTACGAGGCCGGCCTCGGTTTCGCCGTCAAGCTCGACAAAGGCGACTTCGTCGGCCGCGAGGCGCTACTCGGGCGCAGAGAAGCCGGGCCGCGCCGGAAGCTGGTGTGCCTTGTGCTAGACGACCCTGACGTGGTGGTCATGGGCAGCGAGCCGGTCTGGGCCGACACGGCAGTCGGCTACGTGACGAGCGCCGACTTCGGGTACTCGCTCGGGCAGAGCATCGCCTATGCCTGGGTCACGCCCGAGCACGCCTGGGTGGGGAACAGGCTGGAGATCGAATACTTCGGTGTGCGTTATCCGGCCACCCTCACCGAGGAGCCGCTCTTCGATCCGGCGATGAAGAGGATGCGGGTTTGAAGAAGAGGTGATGCGAAGGACATAAACAAGTCACTTTCAGATAAGCGATGCGGTCTGAGGCCGCCCGAGAGAAAGGAGAGACTTTCGATGGACAACAACGTGAATCCCGACCCTGGCATCCTGCAGTACACGAGGATATTCAAGTCACCATATTTCTACGGTTCGCGCCGCCATGGGGTCCAGAAGTACAGCGTCTACAACCATCATTATCACCCGCGCTACTACAGGGACCCGGTCGAGGAGTACTGGCAGCTCCTGGATGGCGTTACCCTCTGGGACGTCGGGGGGGCAGAACGGCAGGTCGAGATCACAGGCCCAGACGCCTTCGAGTTCACCAACATGCTCACCCCGCGCAATCTGCACAAGTGCGCCGTGGGACAGTGCAAGTACGCCTTCATCACCAACGCCGAGGGCGGCATCATCAACGACCCCGTATTGCTGCGTCTCCACGAGAACCACTTCTGGCTCTCCCTTGCCGACAGCGACGTGTTGCTCTGGGCGCAGGGACTCGCCTATAACATGGGGCTCGACGTCGAGATAAAGGAGCCAGACGTAGGCCCGATACAGGTACAGGGGCCCAAGTCCAGGGAGGTGATGACCGACCTCTTCGGCGAAGAGATAATCGACGTGCCCTACTACTACATGGTGCACAGGGATCTCGACGGGATGGAGCTCGTGATCTCCCGCACCGGATACTCGGGTGAGCTGGGATACGAACTCTACCTGAAGAACGCGAGCCGCGACGGGCTCAAGCTCTGGGACCGTATGCTGCAGGCCGGCGAGCCGCACGGGATGTCCCCGATAGGGCCTTGCCACATCCGCAGGATCGAGGGCGGAATCCTGGCTCTTGGCTGCGACATGTGGTACGACACAAACCCCTACGAGGTGGGCTACGGCTACAAGTGGATGGTCGAGTTGGAGCAGGAGCAGGACTTCGTCGGGAGGGAGGCGCTGAAGAAGGTCAGCGAAGAGGGCGTCAGCCGCAAGCTGGTCGGCGTCGAGATCGGGGGTGGGGACCTTGGGTCGTACAACGACGGCTCCATGATCGACTACTTCCCCGTCTACAAGGACGGCGAGAGTATAGGCAGGGTGACCTCGGCCTGCTATTCGCCGCGCCTGGACAAGAACATCGGGTTCGCCATGGTACCCGTCGAGTACAGCGAGATAGGCATCGGGCTCGAGGTCGAGCAGCCGGAGGAGACGGTCTCTGCCATCGTGGCCGACCGCGTCTTCTTCAAACCGGAGAAGGCGGAGCAGGAGCTGGGCGCCACCAGCTCGTCCAAGGGGGCCTGAGAGAGGCGACGCGGGCCGGATATACTTACGTCCGGCCTTCGGCCTGTGGAGAAGAATGTGTCGACGGAGCAGAAAACCGAAGCAAGGCAGAAGGCGAACAGGAGGCTGGCCGAGTTCCTGCGGCATCCCGGCTACGAGGTGATACCGCTCGAAGGGACGGAGGAATCGGTCGTCGAGCACGTCCCGAAGGACATAGCACTCACGGTTACGGCCTCACCTGGCAAAGGAATGTGGGCCACGCTAGACCTCGCCGAGCGATTGGCGGGACACGGTTTCAGTGTGGCGCCCCACCTCTCGGCGCGGCTCATCCGGGACAGGACGGAGTTGGGTGAGATACTCGAGAGGTTGCGGGAGGCCGGCATCAGGGACGCCTTCGTCGTCGCCGGCGACGTCGATGAGCCCGCCGGGGAGTTCGAGGGCGCGGCCGAGCTGCTCCTGGCGATGTCGGAGATCGGACACGACCTTGACGAAGTGGGCATCACCGGCTACCCGGAGAGCCACCCCAAGATCACAGACGAGATGACGATCCGGGCCATGTTCGAGAAGACGCCCTACGCCACCTACATCATCAGCCAGATCTGCTTCGACCCGGGGGTGACCTCGGAGTGGGCCAGGCAGGTCTGGCTGCGGGGCGTGAAGCTGCCGATCCGTGTCGGTATGCCTGGCTACGTGAACCGCCAGAAGCTCGTGCGGATTTCGGCGAGCATAGGACTCGGAGAGTCGGCGCGTTTCCTGAGGCGTCAGCGCAACTGGCTTCTCAAGCTGTTGTTGCCAGGCGGCTATAGCCCGGGACGGCTGATAGAGGGCCTGAAACCGGGCTTCGCGGACCCCGAAAGCAACGTCAGGGGCCTCCATATCTACACCTTCAACGAAGTGCAGGAGACCGAGGCGTGGCGGCGCAAGATGCTCGGACACCTCGGGGAGACGTAACCGTCCAACGCGAGGAGCTTGGAGAGAGCATGGCATTCCCGACAGACCTCGAGATAGCCAGGAAGGCTAGGCTCGAACCGCTACAAGAGATCGCAGCGGGCATAGGTATAGAAGAGCACCTCCTCGAGCCTTACGGGGAGGGCGTCGCCAAGGTGAAACTCGAGGCCCTCGGGGAGCTTGCGGACAGGCCGAAGGCCAGATACGTTCTGGTCTCGGCCATAACCCCGACGCCACTCGGCGAGGGCAAGACGACCACCACCGTCGGCCTTGGGCAGGCCTTCAAGCACATCGGCAAGAGGGCCACGGTCGCCATACGCCAGCCCTCGATGGGCCCGACGTTCGGGATCAAGGGCGGCGCAGCCGGCGGTGGCT
>JBBPYN010000055.1:0-22401 GCA_038199875.1 Rubrobacterales bacterium | reverse complement strand
GCCGAGAAACGCTCCGGCGGCCTCTCCGTCTTCCTCGTGGATCTGAGGGAAGCGGAAGGCCTCACCGTAAAGCCAAGGCGGGTGATGATGAACAACGCAACGAGCGAGCTCGTCTTCGACGGTCTTCGGATACCCGCGCAGAACATGGTCGGCGAGGAGGGAGAGGGACTTCGCTACATCCTCGACGGCATGAACGTGGAGCGTATCCTGATAGCGGCTGAGTGCATAGGGGACGGAAGGTGGTTTGTACAGAAGGCCACGGAACGCGCCGGCGAGCGCGAGGTGTTCGGGCGCAGGATCGGCCAGAACCAGGGCGTCCAGTTCCCCATAGCGAGGGCCTACGCGAACGTCGAGGCCGCCTCGTTGATGGTGGATAAAGCGGCCTCCCTCTTCGATAAGGGGGAGCCATGCGGCGCCGAGGCGAACCTGGCCAAGCTCCTGGCCGCGGACGCCTCTTGGGAGGCGGCCAACGTCGCCGTCCAGACCTTCGGCGGCTACGGCTTCGACGCCGTCTACGACGTAGAGCGCAAGTTCCGCGAGACACGCCTCTACCAGGTGGCCCCGATCTCCACCAACCTCATCCTCTCTTACGTCGCCGAGCACGTCCTCGGCCTCCCGAGGTCCTTCTAGGCATGCTGCCCCTCGATGGCATCACGGTCGTCTCTCTAGAGCAGGCGGTCGCCGCGCCGTTCGCCACGCGCCAGCTCGCCGACATGGGCGCGCGGGTCATCAAGGTGGAGCGCCCGGGGACAGGGGACTTCGCCCGTTCCTACGACGCGAAGGCCAGAGGGCTCTCCAGCCACTTCGTGTGGCTCAACCGCTCCAAAGAATCGCTCGCTCTAGATCTGAAGAATGAGACCGCCCGCGAGGTGCTGAATAGTCTTCTGGAAAGGGCCGACGTCTTCGTCCAGAACCTCGCGCCTGGCGCCACGGGCAGGCTCGGCTTCGGGACGGAGGTTCTCCGGCATAGGCATTCTGGGCTCATCGTGTGCGAGGTCTCGGGCTACGGCGCCTCGGGCCCTTACAGGGATAGGAAGGCCTACGATCTGCTCGTCCAGTGCGAGGCCGGTCTCGTCTCCGTCACGGGCACCCAGGAGACGCCGTCGAAGGCAGGCATCGCCGTCGCCGACATAGCGGCTGGTATGTACGCCTACTCCGGCATCCTTGCCGCGCTGTTTCGGCGTGAGCGGACCGGCGAGGGCTCGACCATAGAGGTCTCCCTCTTCGAGGCCCTCGCCGAGTGGATGGGCTTCCCCGCCTACTACGCCATGTACGGCGAGGAAGAGCCGCCCCGCAGCGGCGCCAGCCACGCCTCCATAGCCCCCTACGGTCCCTTTTCTTGCGAGGACAGCGAAACCGTGTTCCTCGGCATCCAGAATGAGAGGGAGTGGGAGACGTTCTGCGAGGTCGTACTGGGGCGTTCTGAACTGGCAGAAGAGGCGCGCTTCTCGAGTAACTCGGACAGGCTCGCGAACAGGGACGCCCTCGACCGGGAGATCGAAGCTATCTTCGGGCATCTCACGGCCGAAGAGGTCATAGAGAAGCTCGAAGAAGCGGGAATCGCCAACGCCAGGCTCAGGTCGGTTGGGGAGTTCCTCGATCACCCGCAGTTGAAGGCCCGCGACCGCTGGCGTGAGGTCGGCTCCCCGGCGGGCCCCCTGCAGGCCCTCCTCCCACCAGGCTTACCGGCGGATACCGAGCCAGTCATGGCCCCGATCCCCGATGTAGGGGAGCACACCGACGCGATACTAGAGGAGCTCGGTTACGACGACGAGAAGGTGGCCGCCCTCCGAAGGCAAGCTGCGATCTGAAAGAGAAGCCCTCTTCCGGGTGTCTACACCAACGTCACGGTAGCCCAGAGAGCGCTCTCTCGTGGACTTTGAGGTCTTTCTCACCAAAGAGGACGAACCGGACAAGACGCACGTGCTCAAGACTTTCGGCCTCCTCCCTTACCGTGCCAAGGGCAACTTCCGCCGCCTCCTCGCCAGGGTAGCCGAAGATCCCGGTCGAGATGGCAGGGAAGGCTATCGACTCTACCCCGTTCTCCTCGGCGAGAGCCAGGACGTTGCGGTAGCAGCTGGCCAGTAGCTCCTCCTCGGGACGGTCCTGGCCGTAGACGGGTCCCAACGTATGCATGACGTAGCGGTTCGGAAGCCCGTGCGCGCCGGTCATGACGGCCTCGCCTGGCTCTATCGGGCCGAGCGGCACGGCTTCTTCGGCGAGCCCAGGTCCGGCGGCCCGGTGTATGGCCCCCGCTACCCCGCCGCCTGGCGTGAGCCTAGCGTTGGCCGCATTGACCACGGCCGTAACATCGTCCTGGGAGGTTATGTCTCCCGCCGCGCACTCGACGGTCACGGCTCCGAATGTTCGTCTCACGCCTCGCTCCCCGTGTAGGCCAGCTCTCCTGAGAGCCACACGGCCTCTACTGAGAGGTCGGGAGCGAGGACCGTAGCGTCGGCATCGTAGCCGTGGGTGAGGCGGCCCTTGCGGCGGCCCTCGCCAACGAGCCTGGCCGGGGAGGACGAGGCCATGCGTGACGCCTCGGGGATGGTGCAGCCGGTGAAGGCCAGGATGTTCTTGAAGGCCTCCCTCATGGTGAGGACGCTGCCGGCGAGGGAGCCGCTGCCGAGTTTAGGTACGCCATTGTGGGCGAAGACGGTGCGGGTGGCCAGACGGTATTCGCCGTCCTGCATACCGGCGGCGGCTATGGCGTCGGTGACGAGGCAGATGCGGTCGGGACCGAGCATCCGGAAGGCGAGCCCGACCATCTCGGGATGGACGTGCAGTCCGTCGGCGATCAGACCGCAGACGGTCCTCGGGTGGGCGAATGCGGCCCCCGGTAGCCCAGGCTCGCGGTGGTGCATCGCGCTCATCGCGTTGAAGAGGTGCGTGACGCCGGCGACTTTCCCGTCCATGGCGCTGTAGGCCGGCTCGAAGGCGACGTCCGAATGGCCGGCTGAGACCACGACCCCACGGTTCGCCGCCAGTGCCATGAGCCCTTCTGCGCCCTCCAGCTCTGGTGCCAGCGTGATCATCCGCACAGGCCCGAGGTCTAGCAGTAGGCCGAGCAACTCCGTGTCTGGCCTTACGACGTGGGCCGCGGCGTGCGCGCCCCTCTTGTCCAGGTTTATGAAGGGTCCTTCGAGGTGGACGCCAAGCACCTCGGCGCCGGAAGCAGATCCACCCGGGAAAGCCACCGCACCGATCGCCGGCATGGCCTCCTCGTAGATGCCCTCAGGCGACGAGATGACCGTCGGCAAATACGAGGTGGTCCCTGTCGAGAGCAGGACCCGGGAGAGTTCTGGCAGGCGGGAGCTCTCGGAGGCCACGTCGATACCGAAGGCCCCGTTGACCTGCAGGTCGACGAAGCCGGGTAGGATCAGGGCCTCACCGTAGTCGTGGACCTCGTGCGCGCCGGCAACGAGCGAGTCGTCCGGGCTCACGTCCGCGACCGAGCCATCCCCGAAGAGAACCGTGCCTTCGGGCCAGACCTCGTAGTCCGTGACGACCTGGCCCCTTAGCGCGACGAGCCTCATGGCGTGTATCTTCCGCTCAAGGGGCCTGTGAATCAAGGGTGGCGGCCGTCTCTGGGGCGAACTCGTCGACGTTTGGCTCGGGCCTGGCGTCTGGGACCCGGAGGAGGAAGAAGAGGCCTGCGGCCATAATGACGACGAGCGAGCCGATGGAGATCCTGTACCCGAAAGCGCTCCCCCCGAAGACGAAGAGCAGCACGGCCGTCAGCGCTGGCCCGAAGACCGCCGAGACCTTGCCGGCGAGGGAGAAGAGCCCGAAGAACTCGCCCAACTTCTGGGGAGGTGAGAGGGCGACGAGCATCACCCGTCCAACCGTCCACATCCCGCCGAGCGCGATCCCCACGATAGGTCCCGCCAGAAACAGCATCCACGCCCCCAGGGCAGCAGCGGCGAGCGCGATCGCGACGAGCCACAGGATCAGTACGCCGACGAGCGACCTCTTGGGCCCTACCCTGTCCGTCAGGAACCCGAAGACGGTAGAGCCGACGACGGCGAAGACGGTCGAGAAGAGGAGCAAGTTCCTCACCTGCGTGCCGTCCATATCGAAGACCACCCGCCCGTAGAGCGCCATGTTGGCGATCGCTGTGTTGGCCGCGTCGGTATAGAGGACCGTGGCCACGATGAACGTCCCGACCCCGGCATAGGCGGGCAGGTTCTTGACGGTACGGACCACGTCGCGGTAGGCCACCACGAGGTTGAGTGGCCGCCGCGCCCGTACCGCTGGGTCTGGCACCAGGAAGAAGACGGGCAGGGAGAAGACGAGGTAGAGAGCGGCCGTCGGCACGAAGGCGTTGGAGTAGACCTCGTCGCCGGTCTCGAGCCAACCCCCAAGCGGTCCGAGCAGCGGGCGCAGCACGTCCCCGTTCTCGACGAAATACGTGAGGACGATGAGGGCGAGGATGGTGCCGACGTACCCCACGGCGGTGCCGTAACCGCTGATCCTACCCGCGCCCCGCCCCGCCGAGACGACGGGCAAGAGCGCATTGTAGAAGACGAGCGCGGACTGGTAGCAGAGATCGGCCGCGACGAAGAGGGCGAGGCCAACGATGACCCCGCCTGCCACGTCGAGCGCGGCGGTCAGCGCGACCGCGAGGACGGTCAGAAGGATCAGGTACGGAACCCGCCGCTGCCTGAGGTCGGCTACGACCCCGAGAACGGGCGCCGTAAGTACGACGAGCAATGCGGAGACGGCCGTCGCCGAGTTGACGAGTCCTGGCCCCGAGAGGAACCATCCGCCAGCGACCTGCTCCTCTACCCAGAGTGGGAAGAAGAAGGATAGGACGGCGACCGAGAAGATGGTGTTCGAGAAATCGTAGAGGATCCAGGAAAAAGCAGCGAGCCCCGAAGCCTTGCCGCCTGAAAACCTGGGTCTTCTCATCTCGGTGGCAGTATAGAACACGCGGTAATCGGTCGGTCAAACAGTTGCGCCCCTAAAGGTCCATCCAACGGGGGCCGATAACCCGCGTAAGGACGGGGCCGGTAGACACCGGCGAGGGCGACAGGTAAAGGATAAGCGTATGGATGGGTGATCTTTTCCAGGGAGCAACGGACGCGGAAACCCGGGTTCGTCTCTCGAAACCAGTCTGTAGCAAAAAGACAAGCAAGAGAGGAGCAAGAGCATGTCCCGGCAAACCGACGCGCACACGTCCGTTGAGGAATGTAGCAGTGTGGATCGAGGCGAAGACCTGCGGATGAGCGAGGAGATAGTAGAACTGGAAGAACTCTACGCGGCCCCTGCGGCGACCTTCGGCGAGGTCGAAGAGACCGAAGACGAGATAGTCTGGTTCGTGGTGCTCATAGCCTTTCTGCTCACGCTGGCCACCACCCTGGCCGCGGCCGTTGTGGTCTACTGCTGGATGAAGCACGGCCACCTCTACACCTGGCACCGTTTGAGCGCCTTCAAGGTCAAGATAGGTTGCAGGCGCTAGAGCGTTCTAACCCCATGGGCCCTGGGCGGTACGCAGCGTATCGTCCGGGCCCTCGTGAGAAAGTGTGGTGCAAGGGTGGTAGAGGCGGTAATTTCGGTCGCCGATCTGCACAAAAGCTACAAGAAGGTAAGGGCCGTGGACGGCGTCTCCCTCGAGGTGCGGGGCGGCGAGGCCTACGGGTTGCTCGGTCCGAACGGGTCTGGCAAGAGCACGACCCTGCATGCCCTTGTAGGCATCATCCGGCCGAGCGGTGGCACGGCGACCATCTCCGGGTTCGACTCGCGCTCCCTGCAGGCCAAGAGGCTTCTCGGCTTCGTGCCCGACGACCTCAGGATGCCTGAGACCCTTACAGGCGGCGAGTTCCTGGACTTCATCCGCAGCTTGTACGGGGTGCTCGACCGGTCGAGGGCCGAAATCCTGACGAGGGTACTCGGCCTGGAGGGTGCGCTCGGCAGGTTGATCGAAGAGTACTCCCACGGCATGAAGAAAAAGCTTCGGGTGGTGGCTGCCCTCGCCCACGAGCCACAAGCCCTTGTGCTCGACGAACCGTTCGGGGGGCTTGACCCCGAGGCCGTCATCAACCTGAAACGTTTGATCTCCTCCGAGAAAAAGAAGGGGACAGCCGTATTCGTGGCGACCCACGACCTGCTCGCCGCCCAACACTACTGTGACAGGATCGGCATCCTGTCCGATGGAGATCTCGTGGCCGAGGGGACGACGGACCAGCTCTTCGAGCGGTTCGGTTCTGACTCCCTCGAGGAGGTCTTCCTCAAGGCCTCCAGGTTGCTAGATAGGAGCAGGGAAGTTGAAACATATCTTCAGCATCTCTAGAGTCATCGTGCTGTCCTGGCGCAACCAACTGGCCAGGCTGGTCGGGGGCAACCCTGTGGTGCTAGTCCTCTGTGGTGTCTTCGCGGTCGCCCTTCTGGCGCTCTGGTGCCTGGGCGTACGAGAGTTCGTCTTGCCGCTGTTCGGCGGGTTCTCCGCTGATACCAACGTGTTCGTAGCGGTGAACAGCCTGTTGTTGACGAACATCTCCCTCGTCGCGGCGTTGTTCCTGGGTACGTTCTTGATGCTCTCTCCCCCGAGGACAGCCCTCGACAACCTGCTGGCCGTCACGCCGACGAGCCAGAGTCACAGAACGGTCGGGTATCTGCTACCGCTCGTAGGCATAGCGATGACGGCGATAGTCGTGCTCTACACACCTGTGGTCTTCTCGCTCGTCTACGCCAGCGCCACGCTGTCGACCACCGAGGCCCTCTCGATAGCCTACCTGTACGCGGGCCACGGCCTTTACGTGGTCCTGCTCGACCTGATCTCATACCTGCTCGTATTCGCCGTGGTGCAGAGGGTATTCGCCGCAGGGTACACGCTCACGCAGTTGGTCGCGGTGCTTGCCACGGTTACTGTCACCCTGGCTACTATGGTGATGAGCCTGCGCGTGATCGACCCGCTCGAAGGAGACTTCTCGTTGCACTTCTTGAACGTCTACGTCCTCTTTATAGAGGACCTGGCCTCCAGTCCACAAGGGCGAGGCTTTGCCTTCTACCTCATGGTCCTGGCGGTTCCCGTGATGGCGGCCTCGCTTCTGTGGCTGCTGTTGTGCCTGGTCTCCCGCCTTACGCTCTCAGCCGAGAGGCCGCACAAACGCGCGTGGCTGAGACGATTGCCCTTCGGACGTTTCGGCCTGGTGACGTTCTTCTCTCAAGAGTTCAAGCAGGCGGTCCGCCATACGGAGAACCAGTTGTTCGCCGGGTTCTTCCTTCTACTGTCGGCGATCGCACTCGCCGCGGCCATTTTGGGCGGGACCGAGATCGGTGCGCACGTGGTTGGCCTCCCCCTCATCGTCTGGGTGACGAGCGCGCTGTTCTCCCACAACTCGTACGGGCGCACGCAGTCCTATCACTGGCTCACGTCGGTCTCTCCCCGGCGGAGGGTCACGTGGCTCGCGGCCAAAGTGTTGGCCAACCTGGCGTACTCAGGAGGACTGGCGGCGGCTTTGTTCTTCGTGCTCTCGTTCGCAGGGGGCGGGACGTCGTTATCGGCTTACGTCGCCACCCTGCCATACGGGGTGTTGCTTATCCTGGCCCTGACCCTGCTTGGCACGGTCCTCCCCTACTCGGAAGAGTACCCGTTTTCCTCTGCATTCTCCGCACTGTTCGGGGTGTTCGCCGGGGTTCCGCTCTCGTACGTGCTACAGAAGTCGACAAGCATCATCCCGCAGGAGCGTATGGGCATCGCGATGACGGCCGCGATCGGCATCCTGGCCCTGGCTATCTACTCTGCCGACTCGTGGAGGGCCTCGCATGATAGTGGAGTGTAGCCGGCCGCGTCTGTTGCCTAGCGTGCAACGTAACGGGAACCGTATGATCGACAGGGCCGTTGGACGAAGCATAGACCTGAACGACACGGCCAAGCACATCGTGTACGGGATCGACGGCACGAGGTCCGTGGGGGAGATAGCCTCGGGGTTGTCGCAGCGCTTTGGCGTCGAGGAGCGTAGGGCTCTCGACGATACGACGAAGTTGATCGATGCCCTTTACCGCGGTGGCCTCGTCCGTGCCCGTCCTCCTCGCCGCTACTGGCTGGCGTACCTGGCAGCCACCCTGCGAATGTTCGACGTATCCGTCTTGAGAGGAGTCGTCCTTGCGAGAAAGAGGGTGGACATCCTCGGCGGAGGCTTCCTCGCGATCTTCGCCCAGATAGCCCTTCGCATATCCTTCAAGTACTTGTGGCTGGTCGCCTACGTGGTCCTTGTAGGCGGCGCCCCGCTTCTGCTCCTCGGTGGCGGTGCGGCACGCACGCTCCTCGCACCGCTGATCCTGTGCTTGGTCCTGCTCCTTGGAATGAGCCTGCACGAGAGCGCGCACCTGTACGTGTTGCGCAAGCGCGCGTCCAACCGGTGGCTTGGCTACCTCAGCTTCACTTCTATCAAGGTGAGCATCAGAAGGCCGCGGGTAGACCGCCAGGAATTGGACCATGAGGTGGCCGTCAGTGGACCCTTGTGCCCGGTGATCTGCGGGGTCGTCCTGATCACGCTCAACGCGCTCCACCCTAGCTTCCTGGTGGCGGCCAGCGGCATGCTCCTGACGGTTCACGCGCTGAGCCTGCTCCCCCCGTCCGAGGACGGGAAGAAGCTGTTTTCCTACGTGTTCGCGCAACGACAGACTGAGGAGTACCATGAACATTAGGTTGCTGGCGAGATCCTTCGCGATCGCCACGGTGTTCTCGATCCTACTGCTGGTGACGGGATCGGTGGGGATAACCGTCTACGCCCTGGCCCTAGAGACCGATGTCTCTATAGGTTCGGTCTACGCCATCTCGTTCGACAACAGCGGAGGCTTCTACGTGACCGCAGGCCCAGGCCTGTTCCTCACGTTCGTGGTCGTGCTGGCTCTGCTTACCCTTCTGATCAGCATCGGCCAGACCCGCCCCGCGGCGCGGGGCAGATAACGGGCGGCGCGGGGAGAACGTGCCTGTCCGGATGCCAGAGGCTATCCTAGTGCAACATCGAGGGTCATCATCACGGCGAAGCCGACCATGAGGGCGAGGGCCGCGATGTCGGGGCTGCCGCGTTTTGCCTCGGGGATGAGCTCTTCTGCGACCACGAAGATCATGGCCCCAGCAGCGAACGCCAGGGCGTAGGGCAGTATCGGCTTGGCGAGTACGACAGCCGCAGCTCCTATAACACCGGCAATGGGCTCGACCACGGCCGAGAGCTGGCCGTAGAAGAAGCTCCTGGATCTGGACAACCCCTCCCTCCGCAGCGGCATGGCCACGGCCGTCCCCTCTGGGAAGTTCTGGAGCCCTATGCCTACGGCCAGCGCCACAGCGCCGCCGAGGGTGGCCCCCGAGATCCCGGCTGCCGCAGCGCCGAAGGCCACCCCAACAGCCAGACCTTCTGGTATGTTGTGGAGCGTTATTGCCGAGACGAGCAACACGCTGCGGCGCCAGCTCGTGTGTAGTCCTTCGGCGTCTTTCATCTTGTGTCCAGGGTGCAGGTGCGGGAGCACCAGGTCGAGAGCCCTCAGGAAGATGCCCCCAGCCAGAAACCCGATCAGGGGCGGCACCCACATCGGTAGCGGTCTTCCTGCGGAGAGCTCTATGGCGGGCGCCAGAAGCGACCAGAAGCTGGCCGCGATCATGACCCCAGCCGCGAACGCGAGCATCGCGTCGAGTAGCTTGCGATTAACCTGCTTGGTCCCGAACACGAGCGCCGCCCCGAGAGCCGTGACCCCCCAGGTGAACATCGTAGCCAGGAGCGCCTGCAATACTGGGGGCAGCCCGGCGAGAACCTCGATCACGTACCGAGCTCCGTCCCACACACGATGTTACTCCCCAGGCTCATGACCTTAATTACTACCACAACCCGCCGGGCCTAAGCACCAAGGAAGGTCTGGTAGAGCAAAAAGACATTGAGAGCGACGATGAGGGTGACGACGACCGCGGCGACGGCCGTGGTCAGACGGTGGTTGACGAGCGTTCCCATCACGGCCCTGTTGCGGCAGAAGATGAGCAGAGGAATGAGCGCGAAAGGGATGCCGAACGAGAGCACGACCTGGCTTATGATCAGCGAACGGCTTGGGTTGAGGCCTATGGCGAGTACGATCAGGGCCGGCATCATGGTTATGACGCGGCGCAAAAACAACGGTATCTGCCGGTTTATGAACCCCTGCATGACGACCTGCCCGCTCAGGGTGCCGACGGAAGAGCTCGACAGCCCGGAGGCGAGGAGGGCGACCCCGAACAGGATGGCGGGGGTGTTGCCTTCGAGGATGCGTAATTGCTCGAAGGCCTTGTCTATGTCGCCTACACCCGTCAGCCCGGCCGAGTGGAAGAGGGCTGCGGCCATGATGAGCATGCTCGCGTTGATGGTCCCCGCTATGGCCATGGCGATAACGACGTCGACCAGCTCGAAGCGGAAGATCCTGCGCTTCTCCTCCTCCGTCTTGCCGACGATCCTGCGCTGGGTCAGCGCCGAGTGCAGATAGATGACGTGCGGCATGACCGTGGCCCCGAGTATGCCAGCCGCCAGCAAGACGCTCTCGGTCCCTGCGAACCCTGGCATGAAGAGCCCGGCGAGTACCCTGTCCACCTCGGGCTCGGCGTAGAACATCTGGAAGGCGAAGGCCACGACGATGACCCCGACCATGGCGGCGATGACAGCCTCAAGCGGCCTGAAACCCCGCCTCTGCAACTCGAGTATCCCGAAGGCCCCGACGGCCGTGAGCAGGCCGGCGGGGAACAAGGGTATCCCGAAGAGGAGGTTCAAGGCTAGCGCGGCCCCTATGAACTCGGCCAGGTCCGTCGCCATCGCTATGACCTCGGCCTGGACCCAGAGCAAGAACGTTACTGGCCTCGGAAAACGCGCCCTGCAGACCTCGGGCAAATTCTTGCCCGTCGCGATCCCGAGCTTCGCCGACATCGACTGGATGAGCATGGCCATCAGGTTGGAGACGAGGATGACCCACAACAGCAGATACCCGAACTGCGCCCCACCAGAGATATTCGTCGCGAAGTTCCCGGGGTCCACGTACGCGACAGCTGCGATGAACGCGGGCCCGAGGAAGGGTAGGATCTTTCGTAAACCCCGCCGGTTCCCCTTCAGCGACTCGTGCGCCGCCCGCGCCGTCGCACTCTCCCCCGGTAATACGCCCTCGACGCCCCTGATCACCTCTTCCTTCCGTTCACTCATAAAAACCTCCATCATCTAAAATTTAGCCTTGCCTAATCTTATATTGAGCTACGTTGAATAGTCAAGGCAGCCTACCCTTGCCAAAAGATTTGCATAGTCTAATATTGGTCGTGAGATGAACGACCTCGCGCAGTCCCGTTCCCCTTCTTCCTCTGTCGGGGATTATCTGAAGGCCGTCTTCGAGCTTGCCGCGGATTCTGGGGACGCTGCTTCAACCAAGGGTGTGGCGGCGCGGCTCTCGGTCTCTGCGGCCTCGGTCTCCAACATGTTCGCGCGGTTACAGGAGATGGGTCTCGTCGAGTACGAGCGTTACAGGGGGGCGACGCTCACCGAGCGCGGCAGGAGAGAGGCCTTAAGGCTGGTGCGGCGGCACAGGCTCATCGAGACCTTCCGTCTGGAGCACCTCGGTTACGACTGGCAGGAGGTACACGCTGAGGCCGAGCGGCTTGAGCACGCGGTCTCGGACGCGTTCACCGATCGCCTCGCCGAGTTGTTGGGGCATCCCGACCACGACCCGCACGGCGACCCCATCCCTTCGGCCGAAGGTACCCTCGAGGTCGACGACTCTTTTCCCCTGAGCGAGGCCGTCGCGGGCAGCAGGCTGCGCATCTCCAAGGTCAGGGACGAAGACGCCGCGATGCTCGACTACTTCGGGGACCGGAACCTCGTACCCGGAAGGCTGTTGACGGTTAGGGAGGTGCGGACCCTCGACGGCGTCGTAATAGTCGAGGACGAGGACGCTGAGGTCTACGCCCTCGGGGAGCCTCTGGCGCGCTCGATGTTCGTCCGGGATGAGTGATCCCCCAACGAGTTCGTCACGATCCAGGGAGGCAGGGCACCCGTACAGGGGAGGAGTGTATTGACCAGCAACGGCAACGAGCAGGATGCGACCACCCGGGTGAGGGGGTCGAAGAACATCGAGGTCCCGTCACTCGAGACGGACTACCCGCGTTACGTGGTAGAGCCGGGTGAGGCGGTGTCTCTGGCGACGATAGACCCTGACCAGACCGAGCACTACCGCAAGAAAAAAGACGTGGCCAAAGAGTTGGAGAGGCAGCGCAGGCGCATACAGGATCTTCAGGCGCGCCTCTACGCGGAGAACAAGCGGGGGCTGCTCATCGTCCTGCAGGCCATGGACACGGGAGGAAAAGACGGCACCATCAAGCACGTCTTCAGCGGGGTCAACCCTCAAGGATGCAGGGTATCTTCCTTCAAGGCCCCTAGCGCCGAAGAGGCCAACCACGATTTTCTCTGGCGCTACCACAAGAGCGCCCCTGCGAGAGGTAGGATCGGCATCTTCAACCGCTCGCACTACGAGGACGTGCTCATCGTCAGAGTCAAGAACCTGGTGCCCGAGGAGATTTGGAGAGGACGCTACGGCCAGATCAACGACTTCGAGCGTAACCTCTCACTCGACGGCATAACCGTCCTGAAGTTCTTCCTTCACATCTCCAAAGAAGAGCAGAAAAAGCGCCTCCAGGCACGCCTGGACAACCCAGACAAGCGCTGGAAATTCTCCTCCGCCGACATAAAGGAACGCGCCTTCTGGGATGACTACCAGCGAGCTTTCGAAGATGCCCTCGCCAACTGCTCGACCGAGAACGTCCCCTGGTACGTCGTGCCAGCCAACAAGAAATGGTACCGCAACCTCGTCGTCGCCCGCACTATCGCGGACACCCTCGCAGCCATAGACCCGCAATTTCCGCCAGCTGAAGAAGGGTTGGAGAAGGTCGAGATACCGGATTAGAGGAGGAGGGGCGGCTACGTCCCCTGCTTTCTGCGCCTTAGCCCTTCCCACGACCCATCGGCGAACCAGCCGCCGTCCACGGAGTGGGTGTGGCACCGGTCGCGTACCGGTCCTCAGGTCATGGGGCGGGGCGTCTAGGCATCTACCGGCGTTTTTGGATCTTCGCCGCGAAGCACGGCGGCGAGGTTCTCGGCCGCGAGGACAGCCATCCTGTCGCGGGTCTCGACGGAGGCGCTGCCGATATGCGGGGCCAGGACGACGTTCTCAAGCTCAAGTAGCCCGGAGTGTACATCGGGCTCGTCTTCGTATACGTCGAGTCCGGCGGCGAAGATCTGGCCGTTGGCGAGGGCCTCCGCCAGGGCGGCCTCGTCAACTACGGGGCCGCGCGAGGTGTTGACGAGGACGGCCTCGGGTTTCATTCGCTGCAACTCCGTCGCGCCGATGAGGTGGTTGGTCTCCACCGTGAGCGGGGTGTGGATGGAGACGAAATCGGCGGTCGCAAGCAGTTCGTCGAGGTCCAGGTAGCGGGCTCCGAGCTCTCGCTCCGCCTCCTCTTTTCGGGAACGGTTGTGGTATAGGACGTCCATCCCGAAGCCCTTCGCGCGGCTGGCGACGGATTGTCCGATCCGGCCAAACCCGACGATGCCGAGCTTCTTGCCCCACACGTCACGTCCCATCAGCTGCTTCGGCCCCCACCACTCCCACTTTCCGGCGCGCAGCAGGCGCTCCCCCTCCCCAAGTCGGCGGGCCGCGGCGAGCAGCAGCATGAAAGCCACGTCGGCGGTGGTCTCGTCGAGCACGCCTGGCGTGTTGGTTACGACGACGCCCCGCTCCGTAGCCGCCGCAACGTCCACATTGTCGTAGCCGACGGCCATGTTGGCGACGACCTTCAAGGCCTCTCCCGCGGCGTCCATTACCTCTCCGTCCATGTTCTCCGTGGCGGTCGAAAGGACACCGGATACGCCGCTGACGGCCTCGATCAGCTCCCCACGCTCCGGCGGGCGTTCGTGCAGGACGGTCACGTCGAAAGGTTCGAGGACGCGTAACCCGGCCTCGGGGATCTCGCGCGTAACCAGAACCTTCTCTGGCATCAGCCCCACACCTCATCAAGCCTACCGGCGTAAAACCGCAACGCTTTTTCGTAGGACCTTATACCGGGGTCCGACGTCGTCTCCACGAGGTTCTTCAGCAGCAGGTCGACCGCCTGCCGATGCTCCCCTGTGTTGTACAGGGCTATCGCCAGGAATGTTTGCATGGCCCTGTCCGCCGGAAACTCTGAGACCCCCTGGCGCAACACTTCGACCGCTTCGGGGTACTCGCCCATGGACCGATACGTGCTACCCAGGCCAAGCAGCGCGCTGCGCCTCTGCTCTCCGGACTGGCCGCCGGCGATGGCTCTTGCGTAGTAGGGCACGGCTTCCCGCTCGCAGCCTTGAACGTCGTATAGCCACGCCATCTGATGGTTGGCCTCGGCGTCGTCTGGAGTCTCCTCCAGGACGTGCGCGAGGACAGAGCCCGCCCCCTGGAAGTCTCCGCTCTCACGCAGCCTGATCGCCGACTCCAGCTCAATCCGTCGCAACCTGCTGTCTAATCCTCCTTCAGGAGTTGGCGCAAGACGGTCTGCAAAATACCGCCGTTACGGAGGTACTCGACCTCGACCGGCGAGTCCACGCGCGCCTTGACCTGAAACTCTTTCTCCTCACCATCGTCGCCCGTGGCCTTGACGGTCAACTCTTTGCCGGGCTCAAGGTCGGCGAGGCCGGAGATATCGAAGGACTCGTGGCCCGTCAGGCCGAGGGATTCCGCGCTCTCGCCCTCGGCATATTGGAGCGGAAGTACGCCCATGCCGATCAGGTTCGAGCGGTGGATGCGCTCGAAGCTCTCGGCTATAACGGCCCGAACCCCGAGCAGGAGCGAACCCTTCGCCGCCCAGTCGCGCGAGGAGCCTGAGCCGTATTCTTTACCGGCGAGAACTACGAGGGGCACGTTCTCCTCCGCGTACTCGAGGCTCGCCTCGTAGATCGTGGTCTCCTCTCCATCGGGCAGGTGGACGGTGTAGCCGCCTTCCTTCTCGACGAGCTGGTTGCGGAGCCTGATGTTGCCGAAGGTGCCCCGCACCATGACCTGGTGGTTGCCGCGACGCGAGCCGTAGGAGTTGAAATCGCGCGGGTCCACGCCCTTCTCGATGAGATACTGCCCGGCCGGCATTTTCGAAGGGATGGCGCCTGCGGGCGAGATATGGTCTGTGGTCACCGAGTCTCCGACCCTCACCAGGACGCGCGCGCCCTCGATGTCCCCCAGGTCCTCTGGCTCCGGGCCCATGTCCTTGAAGAACGAGGGCTCCTGGATGTAGGTCGAGTCGGGGTCCCACTCGAAGAGGTCGCCAGAGGGTACCTCGACCTCGTTCCACTGCTCGTTGCCCGTGTACACGTCGGCGTATTGCTCGCGGTATATCTCGGGGTCAAGGGCGTTTTCGATCTCCCTTGCTACCTCTTCCTGCGAGGGCCAGACGTCCTTGAGGTAGACGAGGTTACCAGAATTATCTTCGCCGATAGGATCCCTTGAGAGGTCTATATCTACGGTGCCAGCGAGGGCGTAGGCGACTACGAGCGGCGGGGAGGCCAGGTAGTTCGCGCGGACATCGGGGTTGATGCGGCCCTCGAAGTTCCTGTTGCCCGAGAGGACGGCGGCGACCACCAGGTCGTTCTCCTCGACGGCGGCGGAGATCTCCTCGGCCAGCGGCCCCGAGTTACCTATACACGTCGTGCACCCGTAGCCGACGACGTCGAACTTCAACTTCTCCAGGGGACCTAAGAGCCCTGAGGTCTGCAGGTACTCGGTGACGACCTTCGAGCCTGGCGCGAGGCTTGTCTTGACGTGGGGCGCGACGGAGAGTCCTCTGTCTACGGCCTTCTTCGCCAGCAGGCCAGCACCCATCATTACGGAAGGATTTGAGGTGTTGGTGCAACTCGTTATGGCGGCGATGACAGCTGAGCCATGCCTGAGATAGAGCTCCTCCCCGTCCACCGTGACGGTGATGGCGCCTGCGGGTTCGGCCTCAGGCTCACCGTTCTCGGGCTCGCCGCCTGAGGTCGAGTCTCCCCCACCCTCGTTGGTGGTGTCCGCCGCCCCAGAAGGAGTGTCGCTCGCGGGGAAGGATTCGGTGTCGTCTGTATTGTGGCTCTCTCCGGTGGACGAGGCTCCCCCGACCTTACCCTCGGCCTCGTTGGCCCCGCCGCGGGCGACGGGTATGTCCGGGTTCGGGGTGTCGCTGGCGGGAAAGGATTCCTCATCGGCGTGGTTGTAAGCGTCGTCGTTACCGTTCTTGCCGTCGCTGAGGAGGGGGTGGTCGGGGTCGACCATCTCGGCCAGCGCCTGGCGGAAGGACGGTTGCATGTCATCGAGGGCGACCCTGTCCTGCGGGCGTCGCGGTCCGGCGAGGCTGGCCTCGACGGTTTCCAGGTCGAGGTCCAAAACCTCCGAGAAACGCGGCTCGGGCGTCTCGTCCGTGCGCCAGAGACCCTGCTCCTTGTAGTAGGCCTCGACCAGACGGACGAGCTCCTCGTCGCGACCAGTGCCGCGCAGGTAGCGGAGCGTCTCCGTGTCGACGGGGAAGAACGTGCATGTCGCCCCGAACTCGGGGGACATGTTCGCTATGGTGGCCCTGTCGGGGAGGGAGAGCTTGCTCAAGCCCTCGCCGTAGAACTCAACGAACTTTCCGACGACGCCGTGGGAGCGGAGCATCTGGGTGACGGTCAGGACCAGGTCAGTGGCAGTGACACCTTCTTGCAGGGCCCCTGTCAGCTTGAAGCCTATGACCTCGGGGACGAGCATGTAGTAGGGCTGGCCCAGGGTAACGGCCTCGGCCTCGATGCCCCCGACGCCCCAGCCGAGGACGCCCAGACCGTTGATCATGGTGGTGTGGCTATCCGTCCCGACGAGCGTGTCAGGCATCGCGACGCCGTCCTTGACTATAACGCCCTTCGCCAGGTACTCCAGGTTGACCTGGTGGATAATGCCGGTGGCAGGGGGAACGACCGAGAAGTTATCGAAAGCCTGCTGGCCCCACTTCAGGAACTCGTAGCGCTCGCGGTTGCGCTGGAACTCGCGCTCGGCGTTGAACTGGAGGGCTGCGGGCGTCCCGAAGGCGTCAACCTGGACCGAGTGGTCTATCACCAGGTCGGTAGGCACGAGCGGGTTGATCTTCCCTGGATCTCCCCCCACACTCTCCATTGCGCTCCGCATCGCCGCAAGGTCGACGACAGCGGGCACGCCCGTAAAGTCCTGCATGACGACCCTGGCCGGCAGATACGCAAGCTCTCCGCCGACCGACTCGGGCCAATTGGCGAGCGCCTCCACGTCCTCTTCCGAGACGAACTTCCCACCGGCGTTGCGAAGCAGGGACTCGAGCATGACCCTGATGGAGAAAGGTAGCGAGAATACGTCCCCGTCTACCTTCTTATCCAGGGTCTTCAGGCTACAGAGCTCTACATCACCAGATCCGGTATTCAGTGTCTTGCGTGCGCCAAAAGGATCGTTCGCCATACCAGCAACCTCTTCTCCAAAATTCACTATGTGTGACCCGCAAAGATAATTATAGATGATGGCGTCGGTTTTACCGGCTTCGCGAACGGCTCAGGCGAGCGCAAGGTCGGGAACGACCGCTGCCATCTTCTCGAAGTCCCTGTCGTCGTGGAGCAGGACCTGGCCCTGCTCGATGGCGACGCGGGCGATGAGGCAATCGATGGCCGACAGGATGGTGACGCCCGCGCGGCGACAGCGAACTCTCAAGATGATCATCTTGGGAAGCCGATCCCAAACTTCGGGAACCGATCCCAAAGAAATCGGGACTCGCGCCTCTGCCGGTGGGATATCTGCGCCTCGTAGAGTTTCGTCAGCAAGGTAAACAGAGAAGCGAAAGGAGCTTGCGAATGTCGTTATCGAACAGGACCCGGTGGGGCGGGCTGGCTGCCCTGATGGGCGGGATCTTGGGGATCATGTATTCCCCCCTTTACGCCCTGGCGTACTTCGCGACCGAGGACGGCGCGTCGTCGCTGGATGCCCCCTGGGTGGCTGTCTGGGCCGCGGCAGCCAGGCCCATCCTGGAACCGTTCCTTACGTTCGCCCCGCCCGATACAGTGTACCTGACCTACGGCAAGGTAGGCTTGTTCATGGTCCTCGGCTGGATGGCGGGTACGCTGGCCCTGCACGCTCGACAAGCCGCGAGCGCGGGAAGGCTGGAGAAGTGGGGCTTTCGCGTGGTCTTTGGCGGGACTGTGTTGGGCACTCTCGGCACCATCGGCGTGTACTGGGTCGGAACAGTCGCACCCGCGGCCATCGAATTCTCGTTCCTCGCGTTCATGATGCCGATGCTCCTCCTCTTCAACATAGGATTTCCGTTGTTAGGCATCGGGACGTTGCGGGCGAAGGTGGCGCCGCGCCTGGGTGCGTGGCTGCTTACGGTTGGCGGGTTCCCGGGGATATACCTGCTGACCTTCCTGACAGGGCAGCTCACCCTGGGAACTCTTCTGATCAACCTCGCCTGGGTGGTGCTGGGATACGCGCTCTGGTCGGAAAAGACCGCGGTAGCCCGGCAACGTGCGCGCGCAGCGTAAGCGCGTGCACTGGTCGAGCGGGAACTGAAACCGGAAATGGATAAGAACAACGACGTGGCAAGGAGGTATGTAATGTCCCGAGAGGTTGGTGTCACCAGTATCGCTGGCACAATCGTAGCCGTGCTGGTGGCGGTGTTCAGCGTGGTGGGTTCGTCGGAGCAGGCCGAACAGTTGGCTACTTTACTCGTCACCGTGCCCGCGCTCGTCTTGATCGCCGCCGGGATCTTTTTTCTAGTCGTTCCGCGGGCGGTTGGGGCATCGGCCACGCCGGGATCCAATCGTCCCGCCGTTTTGGGACTCGTCTGCGGCGTCCTCGGACTGTTGTTGGTCGTCCCCGTGTATTGGAGCGGGCTGCCCATCCTCCTTGGCACTGGCGGGTTCGTGCTGGGCCAGTCGGGATGGGAGCTTTCGCGAGACGCCGGGCGAGGAGGTCTCGCGCTCGGGGCGATGGTCATCGGGGCTGCCGCAATTCTGCTCGATCTAGCCTTCTTCTTTCCCGATCGCTTCTTCTAGCAGGCCGCCAACGCCGTCGGGTTCATCTCTCGTGGTTTGTTCCCTATGTGGCGGCCATCCTGTAGAGTTACGCTGGGGATCGAGAGCAGGAAGATCTGGATTATGAGCGAGGGACGGGGATTTGGAGTACCTCCTGAGCGCGGTATTTCGAGGATGGCGGGGATGAGCCCTTCTCCGCCATTCACCGGGCCAGTTGATCTCCGGTTTCCCCCTGAGCCCACGCGGGTGCAGCGTAGGTTCTCGGAAGGGACCGTTCCCGAGCAGGAGGCGGAATGAAGGCGCGCACCGCCGCCCGGCTCGCCTGGTTCCTGTGCCTGCTGTGCGTGACGCTGGCCGCAGGTAGCCTGATGTTCGCTTTCCTGAACGGGCGCACCCTGGGCGAGTTCTTCGTCGAGGAGAGCATAGTCATGTTCGCCACCTTGACGGTGGCGTTCTCTGTCGTCGGAGCCATGATCGCCTCGTACCGCCCCGGAAACACAATCGGCTGGATCTTCTGCGCCGCCGCCCTTTTCCAGGTGCTCGCGGTATTCGGGGACGAGTACGCCACCTACGCGCTCATCACGAAGCCAGGTTCGCTCACCCTGGGGGCGGAGGCGTCTTGGCTCACGGAGTGGATCTGGGCACCTGGGCTTGGCCTGATCTTGGTATTCTTACCCCTCCTGTTCCCCGACGGCCGCCCGCCGTCTCGCCGCTGGCGGTGGGTGGCGTGGCTAGGCGGCGTCTCGATCGGCATGATTGTTGTGCTGACAATGGTCATCCTCTGGTCCGAGAGAGGCACGCAGTTATTGAGGGACCCGGTGAGCGATGAAGCGGGACCAGCATGGATCCTCGATCTCCTGGTGGAAGCCGTCGCGTTTCCTCTCATGATAGTGGCAGGGCTGGCCGCCGTGATCTCGCTGTTCGTCCGTTTCCGCCGCGCGAGGGGAGTCGAACGCCAACAAATCAAGTGGTTCGCCGTTGCCTCCGCCCTGTCGTTAGGCTTCGTCTTCGCGTTTGAGGAATTGAGCAACACAAAGGACGGATTGCTCCAAGCGGGCCTCACCGTGGTGGGTCTGATCATCGCTCCCTCAATCCCCATTGCCACCGGCGTCGCCATCCTCCGTCACCGCCTCTTTGACATAGACGTCCTGATCAACCGCACCCTCGTCTACGGCGCGTTGAGTGCCTGCGTCGTCGGCCTCTACGTACTGATAGTCGGCTACCTGGGCGCACTGTTCCGCACTGGTGGGAACCTCACCATCTCCCTCGCCGCCACTGGCCTCGTCGCCGTGTTGTTCGCACCGCTCCGGGACCGTCTCCAGCGGGGTGTCAACCACCTGATGTACGGCGAGCGCGACGAGCCTTATGCCGTGATTTCACGCCTCGGGGAGCGCCTGGAGGGCACGCTGGCTCCCGAGTCCGTCCTGCCGACGGTCGTGCGGACGGTGCGCGAGGCGCTGAAGCTGCCCTACGCCGCCATCGCGCTCAGGGAGGGAGAGAATTCGGTCGTCGCCGCCGAGAGTGGTTCTCCCGTAGACGAGCCACTGCGACTACCGCTCGTTCACCAGGGAGAGACTATCGGCGAGCTTATCCTCGCACCTCGCGCGCGCGGCGAAGAGTTCACCCTCGCCGACAGGCGCCTGCTCGAAGACCTCGCCCGGCAGGCCGGTATCGCCGCTTACACCGTGCGCCTGACGACCGATCTCCAACGCTCGCGCGAACGCCTAGTCAGCATGCGGGAAGAGGAGCGGCGGAGAATGCGCCGGGACCTGCACGACGGACTCGGCCCGATGCTCGGCAGCCTGACGCTCAAGCTCGACGTAGCGGACGACCTGGTGGAAGAAGACCCCGCCGCCGCCCGCGCCCTGATCCACAGCCTGAAGACGCAGTCTCAGAGCGCCGTCACGGACATCCGGCGTCTCGTGTACGCGTTGCGTCCTCCCGCCCTCGACGACCTCGGTCTGGTCGGCGCGATCCGTGAGACCGCCGCGCAGTACGGCGCGAACGGACTGCTCGTCTCCGTGGAGATACCGAAGGACCTGCCGCCGCTATCGGCCGCCGTCGAGGTCGCCGCTTACCGCATAGCTCAGGAGGCCATGACAAACGTGGCGCGCCACGCCGCCGCCACGAAATGCTCCATCAGTCTCACGCTCGACGAAGAGACCGAGATGCTCAGTCTGGAGGTCCGGGATAATGGACGGGGGCTCTCCTCTGAGCGCGGCCAGGGCGTCGGGCTCTCCTCCATGCGCGAGCGGGCGGAGGAGATCAGCGGTGGTTGCATCGTGGAGTCATCACCAACAGGCGGCACCCGCGTAAGCGCGTCGCTGCCATGCGTCAGTCCCATCGGCAAGACTCCTAGAAAGCGGACAAAGGAGTGAAGGTGGATGAGATCCGGGTCCTCATCGCCGACGATCATCCGTTCTTCCGTGACGGGCTCCGCGTGCTTCTGGAGGCCACACCCGACACTGAGTTGATCGGTGAGGCGACCGACGGTGACGAAGTGGTGACTCTGGCAGCGGAGTCGAAGCCTGACGTGATCCTAATGGACCTCCGTATGCCGGGGCCGGGCGGCATCGAGGCCACGCGGAAGATTCTGAGCACGGCTCCTGACACGGGCATCCTCGTCGTCACGATGGTCGAGGACGACGACTCGGTCTTCGCCGCCATGCGCGCCGGGGCTCGCGGATATTGGCTGAAGGGCGCGGACAGGGACGAGATGCTGCTGGCGATCCGGGCGGTAGCCCGCGGCGAGGCCGTATTCGGTCCCGGTATCGCGCGGCGTCTGATCCAGTATTTCAGCTCCCCTACCCCGTCGTCTTCCCGGACGCCCCGCTCCATCTTCCCCGAGCTGACCGACCGCGAGCGGGAGATCCTGGACCTCATCGCCGCCGGCAAGAACAACCAGGAGATCGCCGAGAGCCTCTTCCTCAGCCTGAAGACCGTACGTAACTACGTCTCCAACATCTTCACCAAGCTTCAGGTCGCCGACCGCGCCAGGGCCATCGTCCGCGCCCGAGAGGCCGGGCTGGGCCGGGAAGGCACATAGAGGCCTTCTGCAGGCCCCGTCACCCGGTCTTCGCACGTTTCATCCACTCGACCCTGTCAACCCATTCTTCCTGGGACAGGCCGGAGACCGTCCCGTGTATCCCAGAGATGCCCGCGCCGAAGTCGTTCAGCTTTATGGAGGACGGGATCAGGACGAGGCCCGCTTGGCTCTGCTCAGGCGCACGCTCTTTGAGGATTCGCAAGAAGTCCTTGGCATTGTGGGTAACTAGTGGGTCGCTTGACTCGCGTGTCGCCATTTCTCCATGACGCTCCTCCGCCTTCGTATCGGCCTCCGCGTACAGGCTCCGCTACCTCCCAGGGCATATAAGGCATGCCGTCTGTTCCG
>JBBPYN010000054.1:0-21406 GCA_038199875.1 Rubrobacterales bacterium | reverse complement strand
CGTAGCGCTCCGGGTCGGCGTCGCCAAGGACGTCGACGGGATTGCCATGGCTCCAGGGGGCTGGGAGGATCTCGTTCAGGGCGCCCATCGTCTCGCTGGATATCTCGGCAAGCTCGCCCCCGTTGCCTATCAGGGCGTCGGTTGCCAGCACCGCGGGGCCGCCCGCGTTCGTCAGGACCGTCAGGCGCGGTCCCTTCGGGCGCGGCTGCTTACCGAGCACCTCGGCCATACCGAACAGCTCGGAGATCTCGTCTACGCGCAGCACGCCGCTGCGCGAGAAGGCCGCGTCGAGTACCTCGTCTGAGCCGGTCAGAGAGCCCGTATGGGAGGCCGCCGCCTTGCCCGCCGCCTCGGTGCGCCCTGCCTTTATCACTATGATCGGCTTGGTCAGGGCGACCTCGCGGGCCGCCGAGAGGAACGAGCGGGCGTCGCCGACGGACTCCATATAGATCACGATGCTCTTCGTCTCAGGGTCGTCGCCGAGGTAGTAGATCAGGTCGCCCCAGCCCACGTCCATCATGGACCCTACGCTGACGAGCGCCGAGAACCCCACGTTCTCCATGATGCTCTGGTCAAGGATGGCCGTTAGCAAAGCCCCGCTCTGGCTCAGGAAAGCGACGTTGCCGGGACGGGCGATGGCGCCCGCAAAAGTGGCGTTGAAGCCCGATGGTGGCTTCATGACGCCGAGGCAGTTGGGGCCGACTATTCGCATCCTGCCCCGCCTGGCCTCCTCGAGTACACTTCGTTCGAGCTCAACGCCCTCAGGCCCCGTCTCCCTGAAACCGGCCGAGATGATGATGGCGCCATCGACGCCGGCCTCGACGCACTCGCCGATGATCCCGGGCACGGCGGGCGCGGGGGCCACGATGATCGCGAGGTCAACACGTGCTGGCACCTCGGAGACGGAGGGGTAGGCCTTGATGCCTAGCACGTTCGGACGGCGCGAGTTGACCGGGAAGACCGTCCCGCCGAACGGGCTACTCACGAGGTTCCACATGATCGTACGCCCCACGCTCCCCGGCCGCTCGGTCGCCCCTATGACGGCAACCGTCTCAGGACGGAAAATAGTATCCAACTGCTGCCGCTCGTAACCCAGAACGTCGTGGGCCGGGTCCGCGCTCTTAGAACGTTTCATGCTCGCTCCCTTCGGTCGCTCCCAGCAATTCAGCACGTCAGCATTTCAGCTTGTCAGCTTCTCTTGCTGCCGCAAGTGCCACAAGCGGAAGACCCGCTCAGCTTTCGCGAGTCTCCAATTACGTTCCTCATGCACGTGGTTTTGTAACGCAGCGCGTAAGAAAAGGTCGTGAACCCGCCTACGGGCGCCGCCACGGCGATTCTTGACTGAAGTGCTGAATTGCTGAAAGCGGAGGCCGCCAGGCCGGAGCGTGCTGAAAGTCAGCCGGAGCTCTCCCTGAGCCCCAGGTAATAGACGAGCGCGTCGAGGTATGAACGGCCGAGGGCGGCTATGAAGGTCTCAGCGTTTCGCGTGAAGGCCGAGACGTAGGCCCTTCTTACGGCGTGGCCGATCGCGACCTCGGGCGCCTCGACGGGCTCGTTGCCGAGCGTGGTAAGCATCACAAGCATCCTGGCGTAGGACTCAGCGAGTCGCCTGTAGTCGGGCCGCGCGAAGATGAGCTGCGCGACCTCGCGGGCCTCATCGCCCTCGAGCTCGCCAGCGGCGTAGGCCCCGATCCTCTCCAGCGTCTCCCAGCGCCCCTGGTCCTCTGGCATCATTGGGCTCTCTCCCCGGCGAGGGCTATGAGCATGGCCGCGCGGCCCCTGGAGACCCAACCCTTGGCCGTCCCCTCGGGAACTTCGAGGACCTGGGCTATCTCGGCGTAGGAGAGCCCCTCCATGTGCCTGAGGACCAGCGCCGTCCTGTGCTCGGCGCGTACGTGCCCGAGGGCGGCCTGTATCTCCTCCCGCCGCTGCGCGCTCAAGGCGGCCGCCTCGGGGTCGGCGTCGCCACCAGGAGGTTCGGGCAGGATCGGCAGCTCATCGCCGCTGTACTCTCTCAGTGCGCGCCGCGACTCTTTGCGATGGACGGAGAGACAGGTGTTGACGGTGATCCTGTAGAGCCAGGTGCTGAAGGCGCTATCTCCTCTGAAGTTTTCGATGTTTCTCCAGACCCGGACCCAGGCCTCCTGGCTCGCGTCCTGGGCGTCCTGGGGGCCCAGTATGCGTAGCGCCACCCAGTATACGAGCCCGGAATGGGCCAGGACCAGTAGCCTGAACGCCTCGACATCGCCCCTCGAGGCGCGGATGGCGAGGGCCTGATCCGGATTACTACTCATGAATTAGAGCTTTTGGCGCGACGATTAGATACAGATGGTCTTTGCTCGACCCCATATTCGCGTAAGATATCAGACGCCATCCTCAGGGGACACGACGGCCTTACCAGCGATGTTCGCCGGGATTTGCCCCGGCGCCTCCCGTAACCCCGCGAGGTCGCGGTGAGTCCTACATGTAGCGGAACAAACCTACCAGACCTGTGGAAAGTGGGAGACATTGTACGGGATGGAAGTACGCGAGTCCGGCGCGGGACTGCAGGTCGAGTTGTGGGGTGAGTTCGATCTCTTCTGTATAGATGAGTTGAGGAGGTTTCTCTCCGACGTCTCCTCGAGCCGGGGGCCGATCCTGGTTGGCCTTTCCGGGATCGCCTTCCTCGACCTGCAGTCGGCCCGGGAGCTCGCCGTCCGTTCGCTCCTCTACTCGAACCATCTAACCTTCCTCGACCCCTCGCCCCAGGTCATGGCTACCCTGGAGGCCCTCGGGCTCGGAGGCTGGCTCAGCGTCCCGCCCGGTGCCAGCCTCGACGAGATGCGAATCGTCTCAGGCGCCCTCTGAGCTGCACGGGTCGTCATCTCTCGCGTTTTCTCGAAGTCTTACCGCCAGGGATGTAGAACGGAAAACCCAGGCAGTATATGATGCGGCGCAAAGCTCTGGGGTTCCCGAATACGACCTCGCCGGTCGGCCTCGGAGCACGGCAAGAGGGGATGGGTGAAGGTCATGGGTAATATAGGAGTAGCCGCGCCAGCCAGGCAGCCAGGTACCTCTATGGTGGCGGCGATCCTTCGGCGCAGCCGGTAGCCAGGTTCTGGCGTGCGGATAAGGGATCTCACCAACGGATACGAGAGGGACCCACTCCTCAAAGTCGGGGTGGGGGCGATGATCATCGCGCTCGGTTTCGCCACCGTCGTGGTCGTCGCCGCCTCACTCAGCCGGCCGATGGAGGTCGCGGTCGCGAAACCGGAGGTGAAGTCCTCAACAGGGCCGCTCATCCGCTCCGACCCTGGCATCGACCCGTGGGTAGAGAGGGACATACCCTCACCCAAGCCTCAGGTTGTCCCCCCACCAGAACCGAAGGCCGACTCGCAACCGGTACCTGTCCCCGATAAACAGCCGCGTTCACAACCGAAGCCCAAGCCAGAGCAACGAACGCAGACCCTGCCGCAGGATGACGGGTACCCACTCCCGACGAATGAGCAGGTCAGCGCGGCGAACGACCCCCACCGCTACAAGCTCCCACAGGGTGCCATCATGGCCCTCTCCATCCCCTCCATAGGCCTCGAGAACGTCCCCGTCCTGAACTCTGACACGAAAGGAGCCCTCGACAGGGGAGTAGTCCACCTCCCAGACACCTCCATGCCCTGGTCAAACACCCCAGAGAGGAACGTCTACCTGGCTGGCCACAGGCTTGGATGGCCAGGAACGGGCAGCCACCTCGTCTTCTACCGTCTCAATGACCTGGAAGGGGGAGAGAGGATCACCTTGCGCGGCAAGGAGGGCAGAAAGTACGACTACAGGGTAATAGAGAACTTCGTCGTAGGACCCGAGGACGACTGGGTAACAGGGAGGGTTAGAGGGCGTGACCTGCTCACGCTGCAGACGTGCACGCCGATACCGACCTTCCAGTGGCGTCTCATCGTCCGCGCCGAACGAATCTGAAGCGGTCCGCTTCGCGACCCGCTTCCTATGCCGCTTCGTCCTCCATTTCTTCCGAGTATTCGCCGGAGCGGGCGGCGCTGTTCATCTTCGCCCTGTGGTGGAAGGCCTTCTGGGCCGCCTTGACCTTGTCCACATCTCCGCCCCAGATCTCCATGGGCTGGCCCTGCAGCGCCCGCGCGTAGGAGAAGGAGAGCTCCCAAGGCAGCCCCTCGTACATCGAGTTCATGGCGTTTAGGTGGGCCGTCGCCTGCAGGTCCGTCTGGCCGCCTGAGAGGAAGACTATGCCTGGCACGGCCGCCGGCACGGTTCTGAGGAGGCACTCAACTGTCGCGCTGGCAACCTCTTCGACATCGGCCTGCTGCTGTGCGTCCTTGCCGGAGATCACCATGTTTGGTTTCAGGAGCATCCCCGAGAGCTCGACGCCGTGGTCGTGGATCTCACCGAAGGTGCTGTAAAGCATCCACTCCGTGGCATCGTAACATTCTTCGATCGAATGGTCGCCGTCGATCAAGACCTCAGGCTCGACAATCGGGACGAGACCGTGCTCCTGGGCGAACGCGGCGTAATGGGCGAGCGCCTCCGCGTTGGCGTCTATGCAGCCCCCGGTGGGTATGCCGTCCCCAATGGTGATGACGGCCCGCCATTTGGTGAAGCGTGCCCCCAGCTCCCTGTACTCGGCGAGCCTGTCGCCCAGGTCGTCGAGACCCTGGGTAAACTTCTCTCCCTCCGAGAGGGGCAGATCTACCGTGCTCTTGTCCACCTTGATGCCAGGCATGACGCCAGCGTTCGTGAGTACCTCTGCCATCGGAGAATCGTCCGAGGTTTCCTGGCGGAGGGTCTCGTCGAAGAGGATCACACCAGAGAGGAAATCACCTATGCCCTCCGTCGTGAAGAGCATCTCCCTGTAGGCGCGTCGGCTCTGCTCGCTCGACTCTATACCAAGGGCTTCGAACCGCTTGCCTATAGTACCGAAGCTCTCGTCCGCAGCGAGTATGCCCTTCCCAGGGACCACCAGCTCGCGGGCCGTCTCTTCAAGCGTTCGAATATCCATGCCTCTCTCCTCTACTGGACTTACGACCAGAACCCCGGATGGCAGTCCGGGGCCCTGTGATCCTGACGTTTTGAACGAGCCCTTCCCATTAGGCCCTTACCAGCCCGCGCTCCCTCTCCGCCGGACGATCCTTCACCTTCTGCCCGCGGCGTTCGCGCTCTTCTTTCGTCCACGCCTTCCTGCGGGCTTCCTCCTCCATCCTACGGTCTCTATAGGAGTAACACACGGTTGCCGCCTCCTTACTAACGCTTCCCTCTCCACATTTTGTCTACCCGCATACCGAACGCTTGAAACGCAGTCCACAAGAAGAACGGCAAGGACTCTCTCCCCCCACCCCATAGCTGAAAGCGAGGCCGAAGGCCGAAGCGAGCTGACAAGCGAAGGCGCCAGCCTGAGCGTGCTGACAAGGCGCTGCAAGCGCCGTGCTGAAAGCGGAGCCCGAAGGGCGCAGCGTGCTGCGCGGCGCGAAGCGCCGTGCTATACGTTAGGGTTCGTGTCTACACGCCGTCTCCGGCGGCGGGAGGTGAGATAGGCCTTGGCTAACAGGCTGGCGAACGAGACGAGCCCGTACCTGCTCCAGCACAAAGACAACCCCGTGGACTGGTACCCGTGGGGTGAGGAGGCGCTTCTGAGGGCGCGTGAGGAGGACAAGCCGGTACTGCTCTCGGTCGGCTACAGCGCGTGCCACTGGTGCCACGTCATGGAGCGCGAGTCCTTCGAGGACGATGAGACCGCGCGCATGATGAACGAGCACTTCGTGAACATAAAGGTCGACCGTGAGGAGAGGCCTGACATAGACTCTATCTACATGGCCGCCGTCCAGGCCATCACCCGTCACGGCGGCTGGCCGATGACGGTATTTCTAACCCCCGACGGCGCCCCTTTCTACGGCGGCACCTACTACCCACCTGTACCCTCGCGCGGCATGCCCTCCTTCCAGCAGCTCCTCCTCAGCATCGTCGACGCTTACGAGAATCGTCACGAAGAGGTCCTCAAGAATGCCGAGACCGTTCGTGAATACCTGCGTGCCTCTACGGCGGCTCTCATGCCCGAAGCCGAGGTCGCGGGTGCCGAGTTGCTCGACAGCGCCGCACAAGCCCTTCTCGCCCAGCTCGACGGGCGCTACGGAGGCTTCGGCGGCGCGCCCAAGTTTCCCCAGGCCATGAACCTGGAGGTTCTGCTCCGCCACCACAGTCGCACCGGAGACCGTTCCGCGCTCGCCGGCGTCGAGCTCACGTGCCGGCGGATGGCGAACGGTGGGATCTACGACCACCTTGGCGGCGGGTTCGCCCGCTACTCCGTAGACGCATACTGGCTCGTCCCGCACTTCGAGAAGATGCTCTATGACAACGCCCTCCTCTCCCGCCTGTATCTGGAGGCCTACCAGGCCACCGGAGACCCCTTCTACCGCCGCATCGCCGAGGAGACACTCGACTACGTCCTGCGCGACATGACGAGCGAGGAAGGGGGTTTCTACTCGGCCGAGGACGCCGACTCCGAGGGCGTGGAGGGAAAGTTCTACATCTGGACGCCCGACGAGCTGGAGGCCGCCCTCGACCCTGACGAAGCGGACCTTGCGGCCCGCTACTGGGACGTAACGGAGGGGGGCAACTTCGAGGGCAGGAGCATCCTGCACGTCCCACGCCCACCAGAGGCCGTCGCAGATGAGTTCGGGCTCTCGGGGGAGGAGTTGTGGGAGCGCATCGTTGGAATACGGGGCAAGCTCTTCGCCGTCCGCGAGGGGCGTGTCAGGCCGGGACGCGACGAGAAGATCCTCGCCGCCTGGAACGGCCTCATGCTCCGCTCCTTCGCCCTCGCCGCGCGCGTCACTGGCCGAGAAGACTACCGCGAAGCAGCCGTGAAGAACGCGACCTTCATCCTGGAGAAGCTCAAGGAAGACGGCCGCATCCACCGCTCGTACAAGGATGGGCGGGCGAGGTTCAACGGCTACCTGGAGGACTACGCGATGGTCGCTGACGGGCTCGTCGCCCTCTACGAGGCCGCCTTCGAGACGCGCTGGCTCGTCGAGGCCGATGACCTCATGGACGCCGTCACCGAGCTCTTCTGGGACGAGGAGAAGCGCGCTTTCTACGACACTCCGACCGACCACGAAGAGCTCGTCACCCGCCCCCGCGACGTCTACGACGGCGCGACGCCATCGGGGACCTCCGTCGCCACCGAAGTCCTTCTCGAGCTCGCCCTACTCCTCGACCGCGGCGACTACCGCAAGCGCGCGGAAGACGTCCTCGAAGAGCTGGCAGGAGGCATGGAGAAGATCCCAGGCGGCTTCGGGCGCCTCCTCTGCGCCCTCGACTTCTCTACCTCGGAGCCCCGCGAGGTCGTCGTAGTCGGGGACCAGGGAGCGTCGGATACAAGAGCCCTGTTGGGGACGGTCTACTCGCGTTATCTGCCCAACAAAGTCGTCGCGGGTCTGAGCCCCGATGACGATGAGGCCGGAGGTTTGATCCCACTTCTCGCCCAGCGTACCGCCCGCGAAGGCAAAGCTACAGCCTACGTCTGCGTGCACTACGCCTGCCAGACCCCGACCACGGACCCGGAAGTACTCTCGAAACAGCTAGGCGCCTGAAGAGCTAGTCCAGACTGGGATTGTCCTATCTACTCCAGTAGACAACACGGGAGCCGGTCGCATCACCGGCTCCCGTGTTGTCCATCCCCTTCTCGCGAGTACCTGGCGAGGGCCGTCCTGCTGGAAGCGGGCGACCACCTCGGCGTGACGGCTGATGTAGGGATTGTCGTTGAAGCCCGGGCCGCTGCCCGCCTCGGCCACGTGCACGCGCAGCCCCGAGAGCTCCACGAAGTGGTGATCGACCCCCTCGAGCCGCGGCAGCTCCTCAGTTGCGCGGCGAACTATTGCCTTGTTCTCTTCTACCGACATTGCGGTGTCACCTTCTCGTGCCCGGGTGCGGCTCGCGAGCCGCGCAGACGTTCGATGGCTACGCTATTTCGTCTAAAGAGACCTCCTTCTTTGCCTCACGGTTCACCCTTTCGCTGGAGGTCCGGAAGGTCCAACGGCCTCGTTGCCGTACCGCTCCATTTCGGCGACGAGCTCGCGGTGGTGGACGTGGCGCGGCGGCTCGTCGCCCTTGCGCACCACGACCTCCATGAGAGAAAACCGTCCACCAGTCTCCTCCGAGTCGGCCAGAAAGCTGACCAGCTCACCCATGAACCAGACCGAGGACTCTACGCTAGCCCGGCGCGCGTACTGGCCGAGTCCTTCGGGCCCGACCTGTTCGAATTCGATCGTCATACGTCTACTCCTCCTTCCCTCTGCCCGCCCGAGCAGGTCGCTTCCTTAACCGCCTTACCCATTTGGACAGGTTGTCTGTCTAAATAATATAAGGTATCCTGTCTTTTGTGTCAAGTGTTCCGCCACCAAATTACTATCGGCCACGGTCGGGCAGGGACCGCTACAGTCTGCCGAGGCTGTTGGGGGAAGCCTTCCGCTCTTTAGATAGGCAGCTGTATCAAGGGATGGCAGCGGCCGGGTTCGAAGATGTGCGCCCTGCTCACTATGCGGTCTTCAGGTTCCTCGAGCCCGGGGGCTCGCGGGTGACTGAGCTGGCCGAGGAAGCGAGGATGACCAAGCAGTCCATGGGCGAGCTCGTGGTCCACCTGGAGCGGCGCGGCTACGTCGAGCGGCTTCCTGACCCACGCGATGGGCGGGCCAAGATCGTCGTGCTGACCGAGGCGGGGCTGCGGTTTATAGAGGCGGGCGTCGAGCGGGTATGGGAGATAGAGGATACCCTTGCGGAGCGGATGGGCGGGCAGGAGCGGCTGGAGGAGTTCGCCGACTCGCTGGAGGAACTCATGATCCTTTCGGCTGAGCCCATACCCACGCGAGCAGGTTCGGCGTAAGAACCCTGATAACTGCGTTAGGGATCCGATCCAAGACCGGCTCCACCGGCTCTCCCCGGTGATACATGCCCCACGACCTGCCGCCGTGGGAGGTCGTCCACCAGCAAACGCAGCGGTGGATAAAAGCGGGCGTCATGAGTGAGGTAAGACCGCACTCACGGCGCCCCGGCTCGGAGTTTATACTTACCGCTGCGACGATTAGTGAAGGCTGCCCCGGTGGTAGCGGGCAACTATTTCGGCGTGGCGGTCGATGTAGGGATCATCGGTAAAGCTCGACCCCCCGGCGGCGCTCGTCGCATGAACGGCGGGGCTGCGGTCACTGGTCGTCGCGGCCGGCTGCAGCGCGAACGCCAGTGCCACCAGCAGCAGCACCGCTATCAGGGCCACCACCATCGTCACCCTGGGGTTGTGGCGCGCGGTCGCCAAGTCCATCCGTTGCGCCTACCAGTTGGAAGAGTACTTCTGCGATGTTGACCTTGTCACCGGCCTCCCGGCTGATGCGTCATTGTAGCAATCGCTCTGTTGCGTTGTCTGCCCCACGACGATCGATCAAAGGCTCTCGGGCCGGGCTACCGTTTCGTTTGCTCTCTCTTCAAGGGTCTCTCGGGACGCAACCACAGCGAGATGCGGGCGGGTTGCAGCGTCTCCTCGATCACCCCCGCAAGATCTTTGTTCAGGGTCTCCAGATCGGTCTCCTCGCGGAGCCTGGCCGAGAACCCTTCCAGGGTCTTCCGCGCGTCGTACTTGCGTCTGTAGAAGCGGCGGTCTATGAAGGTCTGGAGGCGACGCCTCAACGGGTTGAAGAGCGCTGCGATCGCGAGGGTCGAGACGACCACCGCCAGCTGCGGTTGTTCGACCTGGCCGGTAAAGGCGCGAAAGATGGCCTGTATCGTCGCGACGCCCCCGAAGTAGAGCGCGAGGAGCATGGCCGTGAGCGAGCCGTAGACGAGGGTCCGGTTTATGACGATGTCGATGTCGTAGAGGCGGTACTTCAGGACTGCGAAGCCTATGGCCACAGGGACTCCGGCGAAGCCAAGCACAGCCACCGAGAAGAGGAGGTCGAACCACCAGGGTGTCGGAGGCAGGCTCTCACCGCTCCCCGATACTGTCAATTCCACTACCAGCCCGATTATCATGGCGCACGAGTAAAGGAGTCCGGTGAGGGATGCGATGAAGGCTATCCACTTGATCTGCTGGCGCACCTCGCCACTTGAACGACGAAAACGCAGCACCATGCTCACCGCCGAGGCGAGGATGCACAGTGGCAGCAGCGGAAGAACGATGTACGATACGTTCACCAGCCAGGGGAGCGCCTCGACCCCGAACGGGTTGCGTACCCCTCCCTGATTCTCCACTGGTCCGGGAGCGAGACCCCCGGCAACGCTAAGCAGTAAGATCACCACGCCCGAGAAAAGTGCTAGAGGACGCCATCTCCTCGACGGAAGCTTCCCATCTGGGAACAGCAAGAGCACGTAGATCCCTAGTAGTCCCACGGTAGGTACCCACAGCCACGTGTTGCCCAGCGCACCTATCGCGACTGGAAAGGGAATCGAGCCGGGACTGGCAACGCCGTAGCCGCTGTAGCTTTCGGTAACCGCGAGGAGCATCCACAGGAGGCCATCCGCCAGAAGGATCCAACCTATGGGATTCTCCGGACGCCTGGACGCGACGAGCGCACCCACGATGGGGAAGGCCAGGAAAAACAAGAACAGCGCCTCGCCAACGGTGCTAGCAGTGAACCCGTCGTAAGAGGCCCGCGCGGATCGGGCGAGGGCATCGAGCACGACGCTGGCGACGAACACGGCCACCGAGAGCGCAGCCAGAGACCACGCCAGCCAGGCGGCAGCGCGGGCGCTCGTCCCACCGGCCCCGAAATTCCGTTCTCTTCTTTCTCTTTCCGTCACGACGCCACTATACCGGGCGATCGTCTGCCAAACGTTACGGCTGGCGTTACGAGAAAGAGGTCAGCACCAAAATTCCGTCAATCACAACTTCGGACAACGACCTTCTGGGAAACGCTCCGTTCGATTCATTCCATTGTTTGTGTGTCAGTATGGTACCATACGTAAAGTATGCGTAAGACCACCGTTTATTTGCGTGAGGACGAGGCTGAAGGACTCCGTCTGCTCGCTGGTGCGACAGGGGAATCCCAGGCTGAGTTGATCCGCGAGGGCGTTCGCCGGTTGCTGCAGGAGGGTGTTAGCCGCAGGTTCCACAGCATGGGGAAAGGTGAGGGAACCGGTGAACTCCGTCCCCGGTGGGACCCTGACGCCGTGCTCGAGAAGACGCGCGGTCATTAAGGTCCGTTGGCGCTGATCGTCGACGCCGGGGGGTTATACGCCCAGGCGGACCGCGCCGACCCGATGCATAGGGCCGTTGTCGAAATCTTGAAGGAGGAGCGGGGGCCGCTGGTGACCTCGGCGGTCGCCGTGGCTGAGGCTGACTACCTGATCCTGACACGTTTGGGTATCGACGTCGAGCTTGCGTTCCTTGATGATCTGGCGGAGGGCACTTTCCTGGTCGAGTGCCTGACTCGCGAAGAACTGGGCATCGCGCGCGAACTCGCGCGGCGACACAGAGACCTCGAGCTCGGTCTGGCTGATACCTCGTTGGTAGTGCTCGCACGCAGGTACCGCTCACGCCGCATCCTCACGTTCGACGAAAGGGCGTTCAGGACGGTGGCGCCCCTGCAGGGCGGAAGCTTCACCGTCCTTCCTGCAGACGCCGGATCGGAAGATCCAACGTAGACGAAGAAGGTACGCCGATTATCCGAAGATGGCGAGCGGCAAATACGAGGAGACGATCCAGTTCGGCTGGTCCACGATCTCGGAGATCTTGAGGTCAACAACGAGGCTAGCAAGCACGTAGGCCTCCACGGGATCGACGCCGCAGGTTGCGCTTATGTGCTCGACCATCGCCCTGAGGGAGTCTTTCGCTGCCTGCATCAGGTCCTCGTTCACGCCCATCGTGGCGTACCAGCCCGCTTCGTCGACAAGCGGGGTGAGTGGTCCGGGGGTCTGGAACTGGGGGGCTGGGATGCTCCTACCTTTGATCAGGTCGAAGCGCAACGCGGCGTACATGGGGCTCTCTATGCCGGTGACGCAGACCTCGCCATCGCCCTGGGCCGCGTGGGCGTCGCCGCAGGAGAAGAGCGCGTCTTCGTGCTGGACCGGCAAGTAGAGTATGGTGCCTTTGGTGAGGTGGCGGGTGTCCATGTTGCCGCCAAACGGTCCAGGCGGCATGATCACGGGCTTCTCGGGACCCGCAGGGCTTACGCCCATCGTGCCGAAGAAGGGCTCTACGGGTATGACGATGTCGTCCTTGAAGAACGTGTAGTCGCCGTTGGTGAGGTCGAAGACCTTGAGGTAGGCGTCCGGGAAGTCTTCTGGCAACAGGCCTAAACCAGGGATGACGGCGGTCCAGCCCCAGCCCTCGGTGTGGATATCGAGGACCTCGACGGCCAGTATGTCGCCAGGCTCGGCGTTGGCCATCGCAACTGGCCCGGCGAGCGGGTAGACGCGTTCCCAATCTAGGCCGTCGAGAACGCCGGCGTCTGAGTCAGGGCCTATCTGTCCGTCAGAGACCTCGCGGGTGTGGTAGACGACCGTGTCGCCTGGCTCGACCGTGAGCACCGGCTCCTGCTCGTTGTCCCAGACGTAGTGGACGTGATCCTCCGGAAAATAATGTGTCCTCGCCATCGTCAAGCACCTCCTGGTCGCCCGCGTCCCTGACGGTACTCTCTCAACTCGCGGCGCCCATTTCCACCCTCGCGCCTACGAGGAGTCTCTCAGAGTCGGTCGAGCGCCTGCTCGAGGTCGGAGATGATGTCCTGCGGGTGCTCGATACCAACAGAGAGCCGCACGAGGTTCTCCCCGACCCCGAGCCGCTCGCGACGAGACGGCGAGAGCTCGCGGTGCGAGGAGGTGGCCGGATGAATGGCTAGCGTGTAGATGTCGCCCAGGGACGGAGCCTTGACGCAAAGCTCCAGGGAGTTCAAGAAGGCGAAAGCCTCCTCACGACCCTCCGCCGCGAGCTCGAAGGAGACTAGGCCGCCGGTATCAGAGAGAACACGGCCTGCGGTTTCGTAATCGGGGTGAGCTTTCAGGGAAGGATGGTTGACCTTCGCCACTTTTGGATGGGCGGTGAGGCTGGACGCTATCGCACGCGCGTTCTCGCACTGGCGGCCCATCCTCAAGGGCAGCGTCTTGAGGCCGCGGTGGGCGAGCCAGGCCTCGAAGGGGCCGAGCACACCCCCGACGAGCTTGCGAAGTTGCTCTACGGCCTCTGCATACGGTGGGCCGGCTACGACCACGCCTGCTGTCAGGTCACCGTGCCCGGAGAGGTACTTGGTCGCGCTGTGGATCACGATGTCCGCGCCGAGATCCAGGGGCCGCTGCAGATATGGGGTGCCGAAGGTGTTGTCTACGATCAGGGCAGCGCCGGCGGCGCGGGTTATCTCCGAGATCCCCCCTATGTCGGCGACGCGCAACAGCGGGTTGGAGATGGACTCGACGACGACTGCGCGGGGCTTTATCTGGGCGACCTTCTTCTCTACAGCCCCGAGATCGTAGGCGTCCACGAAACGCGTCTCGACGCCGTTCGCGCCGAAGACCTGCACCAGTAGCGTCGCGGTCGAGCCGTAGAGTTGTTCCGCCGCGAGGACCGTCGCCCCGTCTGTCAGCTCCGCCGCCGCGAATGCCGCGTGCGTGGCGGCCATCCCCGAGGCGAAGGCGAATGCCCTGACGTCCGCTCCCGGCTCGGGGGCCTCGAGCGAGACGAGCGCCTCTTCGAAGGCACGGACGGTCGGGTTGTCGTAGCGGGCGTAGCTGTAGCCTTGCTCCTCGCCGCCGAGTACGCGGTCTGTGGTCTCCACATTCGGGTGGGAGAAGGTGGTCGAGGCGTAGATCGGGGTCGAGATCGGGTAGAAAGTCCCGTCTCTGCCCTCCTCTGAACTGGACCTGTGCTCTCCAGAGTGCACGGCCCTTGTCTCGAAGTGTCGCGGCTTTTTCATGGTCGCCTATACTAACCTACCAGGGCACGCTGTTGGCGGAAGTAGAAACCTTCTGTCAGAGAAAGGACTCCTGCCGGTAGGGCAGCGTCCGTGACCGTCGGCGTGATAGAAGCGTTTGCCGAGAGGGTATGGTCGTGTGGGCGAGACGGCATCGGACAAGGCACACCGCCCTCCCGAACGCGCGAGCGGTTCAACTCGTGAAGGCGCGTATGTGCTCGGCCATGTCGGGAAAGGATTCGATCAGCGCCTCGATGTCCCCGTGCTCCACGTCCGGGGGCTCCACCCCGGGCCACTCCGTACTGGCCAGCAGTGCGTAGCCGGCGCCGGATGCCAGGCGCGAAGTGTGGAACGTATTCCCGGGGACGAACAGTTGCGGACGTTCGCCCGCAGCCAGGTCTGAACCCACGACCGTCACGGCGCCTGTGCCGTCGGGGTAGAGCATCAGTACCTCTAGCGGGTCACCCAGGTAATGGTGGTAGAGCTGGTCGGAGCGTATCCGGTGCATGACGATCTGGGCGTCGGGGGCGACCAGGAAGTAGAGGGCCGAGCCGTAGGGGCGGTCGCCGCCGTCGTAGGCATCCGGTAGCGCACTGGCTGGGATCTTCAGGGGGCTGCGATAGGTCTCGGCGACGAAGCCGCAGGTCGGGTGGGGCTCGAGTCCGAGAGTAGCCCTGACCTCGTCCGCCGTCGGGCGTGCCTCTAGGTCCATAATCTCCTCCTCGGTGATCCGGTCTCGAAACACCCGGAGCATATCGGCGTAGGTGCCGGAAGTCTACTCGCCCACGGTGGGCGCACCTTCGACCGAAAGATTGCCCCCCGGCGTGTTGTGCAAGCGGAGGGGGATCCTCTACTTCGCCGGGAGGCTTGCCCGCATTATCGGGTCAGACACGTTAAAGGATGGTAACGTCCGTGTACCGATCTGGTTACGACGCAGGATATCCTACGGACTGGGCGCATCCTTCGAAAAACCTACTCGTTCAACTGAATCAGCGCGAGCCTGAGATCGTCGGCCATACCGCTGTGGCCGTGCTTCTCCGACTGGGCGATGCCCCTCTCGTATGCTGTGCGCGCCTCGTCTTTGCGTCCGAGGTTGGAGAGCGCGTTGCCGAGGCGCGCGTAAGCGTTCCCCTCGTCGTCGGCCTCGACAGCCACGTAGCGCTCGAGGACCGCAGCCTCATCTTCCTCGCGCCCGGCCTTACGGTACTCGTTGGCGAGGGCAAGCAGCCCCGTCGGGTTGTCCGGGTTGTCCGCAAGCATCCGCTCGAAATAATCTATCCTGTCTTCCATGAAAAGCCTCCTGTCAGCCGTCGTGCAGGTCAGTATAGGTTACCGTGCGACGCGGGGGCGCGGGGCCCGCGGCCGGCTTAGAGAGGGTAGAATCAGGCAGGAGTTGGGGTAAGAAATGGGAGTCGGTACGATACAGGGGATGTGGGGTATCATAGGAAAGATCAAGATGTTTGGTCGCCTTACAAAGAGCGTTATCGGAGGGTGTCCCGGACGGGTGCCGGGCCCCTTTGCGCGGCGCTCGGGCTACTGCGGGTATCGTCAAATGAGGGTGTGATCCGATTGCAAAGAGAGACGGAGAACCAGTTTTTCGGGCCGAACCTCGGCTACGTGTTGGAACTCTACGAACAATTCAGAGAGGATCCCGACTCCGTCGACGGGCGGACGCGGGAGTTCTTCGAGTCCTGGACCCCGCCGCGGGTGGGGGGGCCGAATGCCAACGGGCAACAGGTCGTCCCCGAAGTTGACGTCGAGAAAGCAGTCGGGGCTTCCAAGCACGTAAGGCACATAAGGGACTTCGGGCATCGGGCAGCGAAGCTCGACCCGTTGGGGAGCGAGCCGCCGGGTGATCCGACGCTCGACCCGACCTTCTACAGGATCACCAACGATGATCTCGAGACCCTGCCCTCGCTCATCATAGGAGGTCCGATCGCCGAGCGCTCCTCCAACGCCAGGGAGGCGGTCGACGAGCTGCGCACGATCTACTGCAACACGACCGGGTACGACTTCGGGCATGTCCACGACCCCGTGGAGAGGTTCTGGCTGCGCGAGTCGGTCGAGTCGGGCCGCTTCGACAAGTGGATGGAGGGGGAGGACGCGAAGCGCCTCCTCGAGAGGCTGACCAGGGTGGACGCCTTCGAGAAGTTCCTGCACAAGACCTTCCTCGGCCAGAAGCGCTTCTCCGTCGAGGGGAACGACATGGTCGTCCCGATGCTGAACAGGATCATCCGCTCAGCCGCTGACGTCGGCACGCCGGTGACCACCCTTGGCATGGCGCATCGGGGCCGGCTCAACGTCCTCGCGCACGTGATGGACAAGCCATACTCCAAGATCTTCGGCGAGTTCCAGCAGCCTGAGAAGGGCGAGCAGTCCTCGGCGGCGAGCAGCCCCGGCGGCGCGTGGGTCGGCGACGTGAAGTACCACCTTGGCATCAGGGGCTTCCAACTAAAGGATGAGGAGGCAGACGAGGAGGTCTTCATCCACCTCGCCCCGAACCCGAGCCACCTCGAGCACGTAAACCCCGTGGTCGAGGGAATGGCCCGCGCCTCCCAGGAGGAGCGGACAGAGGCGGGACCGCCGCGCCAGGACCTCGAGGCTTCGCTGCCCATCCTGCTGCACGGGGATGCGGCATTCCCAGGCGAGGGCGTCTCGGCCGAGACGCTCAACCTGAGTCGTCTGCCAGGCTACAAGACGGGCGGCACCATCCACATCATCACCAACAACCAGCTCGGGTTCACAACCGAGAGGCAGGACGCCCGCTCGACGACCTACGCAAGCGACCTGGCCAAGGGGTTCGAGATCCCCGTTGTCCACGTCAACGCCGACGATCCCGAGGCGTGCATCGCCGTGGTGAGGATGGCCCACGCCTACCGCGAGAAGTTCAACAAGGACTTCATGATAGACCTCGTCGGCTACCGCCGCTTCGGCCACAACGAGGGCGACGAGCCAGCCTACACCCAGCCCTTGATGTACGAGATCATCCGCGACCACCCGACGGTGCGCGAGCTGTGGGCTGAGGAGCTCGAACGCCGCGGCATCCTGGAAGAAGGCGAAGCCGAGGCGATGTTCGAGAAGATCATGGCCGATATGGCCGAGGCCCAGAAGAAACCCTCGAACGAACTGGACGAAGATGACTTCGCCGCTGACGAGCTGTACACGCCGCTGGTCGGCATTCCCAAGACTGCCGTTCCTTCAGAGAAACTGTCCGAGCTGAACGCGGCGCTACTGGAGACCCCCGAGGGCTTCACGCCGAACTCCAAGCTGGAGCGCCTGTTTCAGAGAAACCGCGGAGACCTTGGCGACATAGACTGGGCCCACGCCGAAGCCCTTGCCTTCGCCTCGCTGCTTGAGGACGGCACCCCTGTACGGCTCACGGGGCAGGACACGGAGCGCGGGACCTTCTCCCAGCGCCACGCCGTGCTCTACGACGCCGAAACCGACGAGCGCTACGTCCCGCTCCAGAACCTGCCAAAGGCCGGCGCCTCGTTTTCGATCTACAACAGCCCGCTCTCCGAGATAGCCGTGCTCGGCTTCGAGTATGGTTACTCCGTCAACTCGGAGGACGCGCTCGTCCTCTGGGAGGCCCAGTACGGGGACTTCGCCAACGTGGGTCAGCCGATGATCGACCAGTTCATAGTAAGCGGCCAGTCGAAGTGGGGACAGACCTCGGGGCTCGTACTGCTCCTGCCGCACGGCTACGAGGGCCAGGGGCCAGAGCACTCGAGCGCGCGCCTCGAGCGCTACCTCCAGCTCGCCGCGCACGAGAACGTTCGTATCGCCAACCTCACAACGGCGGCCCAGTACTTCCACCTGCTGCGCGCCCAGGCCGCGCTCAAGGACAACAAGAGGCCCCTCATCATAATGACGCCCAAGAGCCTCCTCAGGCACCCTATGGCTGCCTCGAAGCTGGAGGACCTCTCTGGGGGTACCTTCCAGCCCGTGCTCGACGACGAAGAGGCGCGCGAGAGGGCAGAGTCGGTCGAGCGTCTCATCCTGTGCTCGGGCAAGATCTTCACCGAGCTCGCCGGAAGCGAGTATCGGGAGGAGGCCGTTGACACCGCCATCGCCAGGATAGAGTTCCTTTATCCTTTCCCTGAGGACCAGATAAAGGAGCTACTCGACGGTTACCCGAACCTGCGGGAGGTCCTTTGGGTTCAGGAGGAGCCGCAGAACATGGGCGCCTGGACGTTCGTCGAGCCGCGACTGCGCGGGCTCGTCGGCGGGTTGCCCGTCCTCTACGTCGGCAAGCAAGCACGCCCCAGCCCAGCCCAGGGTTCCGCCAAGTTCCACAAGCAGGAGCACGCCGGCATCGTGAGGGCCGCCTTCGAGAACATGGGCCAGGATCTTGATGAAGAACAGGCCGTGGAGGAGACGCAGGTACGCGCCTCAGCCCCGAGCGAGTGAGAGAGGAAGAGTGAGTAGTGGCTGCTGAGATACACGTTCCCGAGCTTGGGGAGTCGGTCGCCGACGCGACGGTCGGGCGCTGGCTCAAGCAAGAGGGTGAAGCCGTAACATCGGGCGAGGCGCTCGTCGAGCTCGAGACGGATAAGATCAACTTCGAAGTCGAGGCCGAGCAGGACGGCGTTCTCGAGTCAATCTCCAAGGGTGAGGGCGAGACCGTAAACGTCGGCGAGGTCATAGGCACCATAGGCGAGGGCGAAGGCAACGGCACAGCCCCCGAAGCCGAAGAGGAACAGGAGGAGCAGCCGCAGGCCGAGGAAGAGCAGCCGGAACCGGAAGCGGCGGGCGACGAAGCCTCCAACGGTCACAGGGAGGTCGAGGACGGTGCCGGCCGCGCCTCGCCTTCCGTAAGGAAGCTTGCCCAGGAGTACGAGGTTGACCTCGCCGAGGTCTCCGGTTCGGGCTCAGGCGGGCGCATCACGCGCGAAGACGTGGAACGTTTGATCCGGAACCAGCCCAGACCCGCAGCCCCCGAGACGACCGAGGAACCCGAGCGCGACGGCAAGCCCGAAACGCAACAGGCACCTGCCGCATCAGAGGATGGGCGTGCGGACCTCGAGGAGAGGGTGCGCGTCTCCCGCAGGCGCCAGACCATCGCCCAGCGGCTCGTCGAGTCTCAGCAGACGGCGGCTATGCTCACCACGTTCAACGAGGTGGACATGAGCGCGGTCATGGAGCTCAGGAAGCGCCGCAAGGAGTCTTTCCAGGAACGGACCGGCGCCCGCCTTGGCTTCATGAGCTTCTTCACCAAGGCGGCGATAGGTGCGCTCAAGGCCTCCCCCAAGGTGAACGCCGAGCTACAGGGGAGCGAGCTCGTCCTCAAGAAGTACTACGATATAGGCGTGGCCGTCAGTACGGACGAGGGGCTAGTCGTCCCCATAGTCCGCGACGCGGACCACAAGAACTTCGCTGAGATCGAACAGGGCATAGCCGACCTCGCCACCAAAGCGCGCGAAGGCAAGCTGACCCTCGACGACCTGCGCGGCGGCACGTTCACCATAACCAACGGCGGTATCTTCGGCTCGCTCGTCTCAACACCCATCCTCACCATGCCTCAGGTGGCGATACTTGGGATGCACAAGATCCAGGACCGCCCCATGGTCGTAGACGGTGAGGTCGTGGTACGTCCCATGATGTACCTCGCGCTCTCCTACGACCACCGCGTCATAGACGGCGCCGAAGCGGTCAGCTTCCTGGTCCGCATCAAAGAGCTAATAGAAGACCCCGAGTCACTTCTGCTGGAAGGCTAGAAAAGGGACGGTCTGGGGCTCCCTTGGGAGCCCCTTCGACTACTCGTAGACCTCGACCACGGCGCGGATGCCGGGGGCACCCGCCAGCCTGGCGTCCATCGTAACCAGCGGGGCGTCCAGCGCCTCGGCGAGGGCGATATAGGCTGCGTCGTACGCCGTCAGGTTCTCCCTGAGATCCCAGATCCTCTCCACCAGAGGAGTATGCGGGTAGCGCACGAGCCTCGTGTTACGCAGCCGGCTCAGGGCCAGGCGCGCCCGCTCGGATGAGACGGTACCGCGAAGGGTGAGGCTCCTCAGGGCGTGCAACACCTCGATCTCGAAGAGGTGTGGTACGTGTAGGGTCTCGTCCGGACGCGCGACCCTCTCCCGGACACTTTCGGCTTCCGGTTCGGCGCTCAGTAGAGCGGCGACCTCGGCCGACGCATCGATGACGATCAACGATCGCTAACCAACGTCGCGTGGGTCGTCGGCATCCCTGAACCGGCGAATCGTCACATCAGGCGGCTCGTCCAACTCGACCGGCGGATCGTGCCTCAGTCGCTCCATCATCTCGGCAAGGGTCGGCCTCTCGGCCACGCGCTCTATCTCAGAAAGCAGGTAGTCAGAGAGCGTCATGCCTGCCTTCGCCGCCCTTACCTTCAGCGTCCGGTGCAACTCGTCAGGGACGTTGCGTATCTGGATCATCTTCGACATGTGAACGAGAGTAACACATGTGTAGCACATGTGATCGACCCTTTGGCGTCGTCAGGCTACAATAGGCATTGGAAGGGCAACTATCTATGGAGGATGATCATGGATCTCCGGTCGGTCCAAAGGCCCCTGAAGAAAAAATACCGCGACGAGCCTGGGTCTTCGCGGATAACGCTCGAAGCCAAAGCGAGCCAGCAGGACACCCCGATCTCCTGCTCCGTGGACGTAGGCCGCGCCGTCTACCAAGCCGAAGCCCACGCAGGGGTTGGGGGCACGGGCGAGACTGCCTGCTCTGGGGACCTCCTGCTCGGGGCCTTGGCTGCCTGCGCCCAGGTAACCTGCCAGATGGTCGCCGAGGCCATGGGTATAGAGGCGGAGAGCATCGAGGTCACCGTTGAAGGGGACATGGACCTCGCCGGTACGCTAGGCGTCTCCGAGGACGTCCCAGTAGGCTTCGAGGCCATCCGTACCACCTTCGACATAGTGGCGCCCGAGGCTACCGAAGAACAACTGGAGGATCTGCGCGAGAAAACGGAGCAGTACTGCGTCGTCTATCAGACGCTGGCCAACACACCGGAACTCAGGACGGAGTGGGCTTAGGCGACCAGCTCAGACGGCCGTAAGCCCTGAGTCACCGGCCTACCTCCTTCGGCTGCAGTACGAGATGAATACCCCGAAGTACCTCACGTACGTGCTCGGGGGAGAGCGTGCCGATCCTGGTCCGCAACCTGCGTTGTTCGACGGTGGCGATCTGGGAGACGTTCACGACGCTCTGCTCCGGCAAGTTGGCCTCCCCCGGATACAGCAGTACGTTGCCGGGATCCCCGGCCCGACGGAGGTTCGTAGTCAACGCGCAAGTCACAACCGTGCTTATGCGGCTCCTGTTGAACGCGTTGTTCTGGATCACCAGAAACGGCCGCGTGTAACCCGGTGAGGAATCGACCGTTTCGATGTCAGCCCAGAATACGTCCCCCTGAGCTAGTGGGTCGCTTGATTCGCGTGTCGCCATTTCTCCACGATGCTCCTCCGCCTTCGTATTGGCCTCCGCGTACAGGCTCCGCTGCCTCCCAGGGCGTGTAGGGTATCCCGTCTGCTTCGGGCCCGCGCTCGCCGCTG
>JBBPYN010000053.1:0-7409 GCA_038199875.1 Rubrobacterales bacterium | reverse complement strand
GTGCCTGCGCGCCGCAGTAAAGGCACTCGAGGAAAACTGGGACACCATAACCGAAGAGATCCTGGGGTTGCGCTCCACGGACGAGGCCATCATCCGCACGGCGGGCCTCGGCTACACGCCGCGGGTCGACGGGGTCTTCGGGCACTACTTACACGAGACAAACCGCCACATCGCCGCGTCGACGGCCGAGAGCGGCGTACCCTACGCAGAGGTTCGCCTCGGCGCAGAGGGCCTCAGCCCGGACGGATTGCACCCCGACGGCAGCGGCTACGAGGAGATCGCCGCCCACCTCGGGCAACTTGGCTACGAGCCGCTGTGACCCCGCTGAGGTAGTTTCGGTTTTTGGCTGGAAGCTGAAAATCGCTGTAGGGATGCGCCGGGCTGTCGTAGGGGGCAATATGCTTGCGTTGGTAAGAGCTATAGATGAGGTCGCAGCATGAGTGATCGAACAGGTGAAATCCGCAGCACCAGGTCACCGACGCTGAGGGAGGACCAGATCGAGATCCTCGGGCGCTACGGGCACAAGAGGAAGTCGGAGGTCGGGGATGTCCTGTTCATGGCTGGCGACACCGAAAACGACTTCATAGTCGTCATCGAAGGTGAGGTGGAGGTCGTAGACGACTTCGCCGGCGAGGCACGGACGATAGGGGTCTTCCTCGCTGGCCGTTTCCTGGGCGAGCTGAACATGCTCACAGGGCAGGCGATGTACCTCTCGGCCGTGGTGCGCGAGGCCGGGGAGGTGCTGGCCATACCCCGCGAGCGGCTGAAAGAGGTCGTCACCGAGGAGCCCAACCTCTCAGACATCATCCTCAAGGCCTTCCTGGCCAGGCGCGCGTACATGATCCGGACGGGCCTTGGCTTGAGGATCATAGGCTCGCGCCACTCAACCGACGCGGCACGCCTGAGTGAGTTCGCGGCCCGCAACCGGCTACCCCACGTCTGGATCGAGCTCGAGAACGACCCCAGGGCAGAGCCTTTGCTCGAGAGGTTCGCTGTACGGCCATCAGAGACGCCGGTGACCATCTGGCAAGACAAGGACGTGCGGAAGAACCCGACGAACCTCGAGTTTGCGCGCACTACGGGCCTCAGGATAGACGCCCCCCTGGAACGTACCTACGACCTCGTCGTGATTGGGGCTGGACCTGCTGGCCTCGGCGCGTCGGTCTACGGGGCATCGGAGGGCCTAACAACCCTCGCCCTCGAGTCGGTGGCACTTGGGGGACAGGCTGGCACCTCATCGAGGATAGAGAACTACCCTGGTTTCCCCGCCGGGCTCTCCGGCTTCGAGCTCGCCAGCCGCGTCCTGGTGCAGGCCGACAAGTTCGGCGCCCGCACCGCTGTGCCCAGGGAGGCGGTAGACCTCGAGATGATGGACGGCCACTTCCGCATCGGGCTCTCCGATGGCGGCGAGGTCGCGGCACGTAGCGTGATCGTCGCGAGCGGGGCCCGTTACCGCAGGCTCGACGTGCCCAATCTCGGGCGTTTCGAGGGCGTGAGCGTCCACTACGCAGCCACAGAGGCCGAGGCGCAGCGGTGCGAAGGCGATGAGGTCGCGGTCGTCGGCGGGGGGAACTCGGCGGGCCAGGCGGCGGTGTTCCTTGCGGGGCGCACGAGGAGGGTTTACCTGCTCGTTAGGTCAGGAGACCTGGGCAAGAGCATGTCGAGGTACCTGGTCGACCGGATCACGGCCACAGAGAACGTCGAGCTGCTCACCGGCACGGAGGTTCGAGAACTCCTGGGAGAGGAACGCCTGGAAGCAATCGTGGTCGAGGACAACCGCACGGGCGCCCGCAGGACCCTCGGGGCGCGTGCCCTCTTCGCCTTCATCGGCGCGCAGGCCAACACCGGCTGGCTCAGAGGGGCAGTCGAACTCGACGAAAGCGGCTTCGTCCTGACGGGGGGAGCATTAGATCACTCCGTACGCCAAGGAGACCTCTGGCAAGGACGTTCGCGGGAGCCGTTCCTCCTCGAGACGAGCATGCCAGGGGTATTCGCGGCAGGCGACGCGCGCGCCGGTTCGATCAAACGCGTCGCATCCGGGGTGGGGGAGGGCGCTATGGCGGTCAGGTTGGTCCACCAGTACCTGGCCGAAGCCGGAGTTCGAAAATAAGGAGTGCTAATGCGCCTGGCTGCCTCTACAGCAGGTCGCCGGGATTTCTCTCGATTCGCTCCTCGATGCGACGGTAGGGACCGGATGCGAGGCCCTCAGGTTCTGCAGAGCGTTCGGCGAGCATCCTGGCTACCTGATCCGTTTCCGTCTCGCCTACTATCTCGAAGGTGAGGACTACGGGATCTGCGTCTTCGAGGCCCAGTTCTTCTGCTATGGCCCGGCGGACTGCTGAGACTTCGTGTCCGGTCCTCCGGGAGATCTCACGGCTTGCGAGCTCGGGGTCGAACTCCTGGCAGACCTCGATGCCGCCGCCCACGCGCCGCTCCCACCACCACGGGGCGACAACGCCAGTGAAGCTCGCGCCCACGAGGGCCGTCGCGCCGTCGGCGAGGAGCTGGTTGAGGTACTCGGGCATAGAGACGTTATACCAGTCGCGGGCTTACGTGCTGAGACCCGCTACAGTACAATGCGAGGCGGGAAGGAGAGATCCAATGCTTCAAGTAAGAGACTCGATGGCGCGTGAGATCGTGACGCTCTCGCCGGACGAGACGGCGGCGACGGCGCTCGCCCTGTGCAGGGAGCGCCGCATCAGGCACCTCCCGGTCCTGAAGGAAGGACGACTCGTCGGGATAGTCTCGGACAGGGACTTGCGCTCCTCAACCCCAGCGCTCGGCGACCCTGCGCGGGCAGCGGCCCTGCAGGAGGTCCTGGTCGAGGACGTGATGGCCCGTGAAGTGGTGAGCGTTCTCCCAGACGACCCCATAGAGCAGGCGGCGAACACGATGCGCGAAAGAAAGATCGGCTGTCTCCCCGTACTCGAGGGAGATGAACTGGTCGGCATCGTCACGGCCTCAGACGTGATGGACGCGCTTGTCTACCTCGTCGGCGCAAACGAGCCGGGAAGCCGCATGGAGGTAGCCATCCCAGACAGGCCAGGCTCACTGGCCGGGGCAGCCGGTGTCTTCGGGATGTGCGGTATCAACATCGAGAGCGCAGCGATGGGCTCCACGCGGGAGCCAGGGGAAGAGGGAGCCCCCAAGGAGCGCGTCGTGGTCTTCAGGGTTGACACCATCGACACCACAGAAGTGGTCGGCTACCTGGAGGAGGCCGGTTACTCCGTCCTGTGGCCGCCGAAGCCTTGAGCGGCCGGGCCGCCATCGTTCACGACCTCGCCCTGGAGGACTACGGCTTCGGCGGCGACCATCCCTTCAACCCCCTGCGCGTCAGGCTCGCCCTCGATCTCTGCGAAGCCCTAGGGCTGCTGGAGGACTACCCTTTCGTCTCCTCTGAGCCGGCGACCGACGAGGACCTGACCACTGTCCACAGCCTCACGTACGTGCGCATGGTCCAGAAGGCAGGGCTGGCGGCGGCGGACCTCTCAAACCTGCTGCAATACGGCATTGGCACCCCTGACAACCCCATCTTCCCCGACATGCACGAGGCCTGTGCCCGCGTCGTAGGAGGGGTACTAGCCGCCTGCCGGCTCGTGATGGAAGGGAATGTGGACCACGCGATGTGCATCTCGGGCGGGCTGCACCACGCCCTGCGCTCCGCCGCGAGCGGCTTCTGCGTCTACAATGACGCCGGTGTCGCCATCGCGCGGCTCAAAGAGGACAACCCGGGCATCCGCATCGCCTACGTAGACACCGACGCCCACCACGGCGACGGGGTGCAGTGGATGTTCTACGACGACCCAGAGGTCATGACCGTCTCGATGCACGAGTCCGGCCGCTACCTCTTTCCAGGGACCGGCGGGGTCGACGAGAGGGGCCGCAACGGCGGTGTGGGTTACTCCGTCAACGTGCCGCTTCAGCCCTACACTGACGACGAATCCTGGATTTCCTGCTTCGAGGCCGTCGTCCCTGAGGCTCTTCGCGCCTTCGGGCCTGACCTGATCCTCACCCAGAACGGTTGCGACGGCCACGCCCTCGACCCCCTGACCCACCTCTCCGCAACGACCCGCCTCTACGAGCACGTGCCACGCCGGATGCACGACCTCGCCCACGAGCTCTGCGGGGGCCGCTGGGTCGCAACCGGCGGCGGGGGATACGACATCTGGCGCGTCGTCCCGCGCGCCTGGACCGCGCTCTGGGCAGCCGTCTCCCACCAGGAGCTGCCGAAGAACGTCCCCGAAGCATGGCTCTCGAAGTGGGACGCGAAGAGCCCCGTGACGCTGCCGCCCCTCATGCGCGACGCCCCTGAGGATTATCCTGGGGTACCGCGCGCCGCGAAGATAGCGGATCGCAACCAGCGTACCGTCGAAGACGTGCTCGATAAAATGCTGCCGGGCATCTCGTAGAGATTAAAGGGTTGCGAATCCGGCGCTATCGCGGTATTTTGCCAGAGGTGACCAGTTCGGCAGACCGGAGATGAGAGTGCAAAGCATACCAACGTTGCATGGCGTAGCGGCTCCTTCCGCCACTTCCACCGAGACGAAGCCGGGTATAGAGATAGAGCGCCGCGTCACAGAGGAGCCCCCTTACAAGGTCATCCTGCACAACGACGATTACACGCCGATGGAGCACGTAGTCGCCGTGCTTCAAAAAGTCATCCCGCGCATGTCCGTACGAAAGGCCGTTGACATCATGATGGAGGCCCACACCAAGGGCAAAGCCGTCGCCACCAAGACCCACAAAGAACTAGCCGAACTCTACGAGGAAGCTCTCAACAACGAAGGCCTCATCGCTTCCATAGAGCCAGACTAGGTCAGCACCTCAGCAAAACCACTTGGCAGACTGCGCTTCTAGCCGCCGATCTGGCTCATCGTGCGGTGGCGGGACTCCTCGGGAAGAGTTAGGCCTGCTGCTGGCTTTATTCCCGCCGTGTGCCAGAGGACCTCGTGGATGGCGGGAATTGGGTCTTCCGAGCGGATGGCGTCCTTTACCGGCACGTCGAGGTCGGTTAGGAGGCAAGGGTGGATCTTGCCGTCAGCCGTGAGTCGCAGACGACTGCACCTTGCGCAGAACGGCTCCGAGACCGGCGTAATGACACCGAAGGAGCCTGGGGCGCCGTCGAAGCGGAACTCGTCTGCGGGGGCAGCCGGGTCGTCCTTCTCGATGGGTTCGAGGTCTCCCAGTTCCGATTGGGCACGGTCCAGGATCTCACGTCCTGAGATGAAGAGCGACCTGAAGCGCGAGCCGTCGGTATCGCCGTTTAAGGGCATGAGCTCTATGAACCTGACGTGCATGGGGTACTTGAGCGTCAGCTTCGCCATGTCGGAGATCTCATCGTCGTTGACCCCGCGCATGGCGACGGCGTTGATCTTGACCGGCGACAGCGGGGTCTCGAGCGCCGCCATTACCGAGTCCCAGACCTTCTCGAAGTGGTTGCGCCGCGTTATGAAGGCGAACTTCTCGGGCTGGAGGGTGTCCAGTGAGATGTTGACGCGGTCGAGGCCGGCCTCGACGAGGCCTTCGAGGTTGTCCTTGAGCAGGAAGCCGTTGGTGGTCATGGTTACGTCCTCGAAGCCGAGGTCCTTGAGCCACCCGATAAACATCACGACCCCGCGCCTCACGAGCGGCTCGCCGCCCGTTACGCGGACCTTGGTCACGCCCAGCTGCAGGCACGCCTCCGCGAACGTGAGCATCTCTTCGAGGGTCAGGATGTGGCTCTTGTCCTGGAACTGGATGTCCTCAGGCATGCAGTACTGGCAGCGGAAGTTGCAGCGGTCGGTGACCGAGATCCTGAGATAATCCATCTTGCGGTTGAAGCTGTCGGTTAGCTGCACCAACGTGTCCCCTCGGGTCTCCATCTATGATCACCCCCATAGAGTGTATCTCTTTTCGGCGATGAGAGTAGGACCGAATAGTCACCGGTCCACGGGTATACTGCCCAGGTCGAGCCCGGCCCCGAGTATGAGGCCGAGGTCGCGGAGGATGTGCTCTATCTCCAACCTCTCTACCGGACCAGGGCTACGAGCTTCTGCGCGAGTGTCCCCCAGCTCAAGCTCTCCACGCAGTTGTTGCGCGCGTACTCCTCGTACTGCCGCCTCTCCTCCTCCGGCATCTTCAAGTAGTCCATCAGCGCCTTTGCCAGGTTCTCTTCGAAACCGTCCATACCTACGCGGAGGTCGAAGGGCAGGCCGCGCCCCACGATCCCACCCGCCTCCTTGAGGCCAGAGTGGTCGGCCACGAAAGGCACCACGCCGCTAGCGGCGAACTCGGCCGCCACGAGCCCGAAAGTCTCGGGGAAGATGGAGGGCACAGCCGCCACGTCCGCCACGGGAAGGAGCTTCGTGAGCTCGCCGTGGTATATGGGCCCCGTAAACAGCACGTCGTCCTCCATGCCCGCCGAGTCGGCGAGCAACTCCTCGGAGAGCGTGAGGTGCTCCATGGGACCAGCGGGCCCACCTTCGAGAAGCTTACCCATCTCGGCGAGCCGCTCCACGGTCGTCTCGTCGCCAGCGCTCAAAGAGAGCGTCAACGCCTCGAGCCCGTCACGGAATGTGCCGAAGCCGATCACCAGCAGGCGCGCACCGGTCTCCTGGCGCACCCTGGCAAAGGCGGAGATAAGACTGTGTACTCCCTTGGAGTGGATGAGCTTCCCGACGTAGGCCACGAGCGGTCCCTCGCGGTCGAGGAAGCCCCGGAGCCGCTCGCCTGCGTCACTGTCATGCGAGCGGGCGTCGTAGGAGGCCGCGACCTCGCGCACTGCACCAGCCAGCTCCCCGGCGTTGGCCGACCTCGTCAGGGCGTCTTGCAGCGAGGAACGTTGTTCGGGGCCGCGTCCAGGGCCGCCGTTCAGGTTCTCGACGACGCTGAGGTCCAGCGCGTCGGGGTCGAAGAGCTCGGTGTCGACCCCGCCTGGGAGAGCTTTGGTCTTATCTGTGAGGTCGGGGAAGTCCTCGGCTATCGTGCCCGCGCTATCCGAGGAAAGGGCAACTATTTGTTCGGCGCCTTCCAGGCCTTCGCGGGTGAGGCCCATGTACATCTCGCTCCTGCGGGAGATGTACTGGAGGGCGCTACCATGGACGATGCTGACATAAGGGACGCCGCTACCTTGTAGGGCCCGGCGTGCGATCAGCGGTCCAGGCACCGAGTGGTTGGTGACCACGGCTTCCGCATCCGACGCGCCGAGAACGGTCCGTACGGCCTCGACGTTGCGCCCGAGGTAGTTGTCCAGTTCTTCTTCCGTCAGATCCAGGAACGTCTTGACTCGCCATCCCTGGTATTCGTCGTAGACGTAAACCGGCAGCAGATCACCGATGTCAGGCTCGTATACGACGCAGAGGCCCCCGTAGGGTGTGTCCTGCTCGCCCACTTCGTGAACCCCGGATGCGTCCACCTTCGCGTGCTTGCTG
>JBBPYN010000052.1:0-10856 GCA_038199875.1 Rubrobacterales bacterium | reverse complement strand
GGGTTGACGCTGCCAACGATCAGGTCGTCGTCGCCGTACTTTCTGTTGTTGAAGTGGAAACCCCCGAGACGCTCCTCGTCGAGCAGTAGCGCCACGACGTACTCGATGTTGACCTCTTTGGCATGATGCCCGAGGTCGACAAGGACCTTCGCACTCTCGCCAAGCCTCTGGCTCACGGTGAGCGCCGCGCCCCAGTCGGCGAGATCGGTGTGGTAGAAGGCCGGTTCGTAGGGCTTGTACTCGATGAGCATCCGCATGCCCTCGGGCATGGCTGCGTACACCTCTTCCAAACACTCGACCATCCTGTGGCGGCGTTCCGTGAACGAGTCCTGGCCGGCGTAGTTGGTGCCGTCGGCGAACCACAGGGAGAGGACGTCCGAGCCGGTCTCTCCTGCGATCCCAACGCACTCGAGGAGATGGTCAGTGGCCTTCCGGCGCACGGCCGGATCGGGGTTGCAGACGCTGCCTAGCTTGTACTCGGGCTCCTGGAAGAGGTTGGGGTTGACGGCCCCGATGTGCAGGCCAAGGGACTCGGCGTGCCTCTTCAGTTCGCCGTAGTCTTCGACCTTATCCCAGGGGATGTGGATCGCCACGGATGGGCATACGCCGGTTAGCCTGTGGACCTGCGCCGCGTCGGCCATCTTCTCGAACGGGTCACGGGGTACTCCCTTTTGCGGGAAGACGGCGAAGCGCGTGCCCGTGTCGCCGTAGCCCCACGAAGGGGTCTCCAGCCTCTGGGCTCGCAGGCGCTCCTCCACCGCGTCTGTCCCTATCGCGCGGGCGGCGAGGGACTCGGTCAGCATTTCGTAAGCCCGCTGGGCAGTGGACTCCAAGGTTCCCTCCTACGGTGGCGCGGGCGCTCCCCAGAGCGAGCGCCCGCGGCCTGAAAACTACTAGAAGTCGTACTCGTCGATGTTCTCTTTCGAGAACACCAGCGGTGGCCCCAGAAGTACCTCGTCAGGGGCGAGCATCTTCACCTTGCCGAGGCGGCCCGCCTTGAAGGTGCCAGACTTCGGGAGCTCGCCCTTTATCTGGGCGTCAGCGACGTAGACGGCGAGGTAGCCGAGGTCGACGGGGTTCCAGAGGACGAACTTCTCCACAGCACCCGAGTTGAGGTAGGGCTTCATCTCATTGGGGGTGGAGAGGCCGGTAACAGGCACCTCGCCCTCGCGACCCAGCTGCTCGACGGCCTCGGCCGCGCCTGGCAGGGCCACGGAGGTTATGCCGAAGACGCCTGCCGTGTCGGGGTTGGCCCTGAGGTAGTTCTTGGTCAGGTCGATGCCCTTCTGCAGGTCCTCCTCGCCAGGTTCGACGGCGGCTATCGACATGTCAGGGTACTTCTCCTTCATGCGCTCGCGCATTTCCTTCAGCCACGCGACCTGGTTCGGGGCGGTCAGCGAACCCGTGACGACCAGGAATTTGCCCTTGCCATCCGTCTGCTCGGCCATGACGTCGACAAGCTCGTAGCCGATGGCTTTGAAGGTGGCCTGGTTCACGAAAACGTCCCTGGCATCGGGGGCCACGTCAGCGTCCCAGGCGCCTGTGGCGATACCGGCGTCGCCGGCCTGCTTCATCGCGGGGGCAAGCGCATTAGGGTCGTTGGCGGCGACCGTGATGGCTCCGCACTGCTGCTGGACGAACTGTTCGATCATCTGCGACTGCAACGCTGCCTTGGCCTCGGTCGGCCCGTCGTAGACCAGATCTACGTCCAGTTCCTTCGCGGCCTCTTTGGCACCCTTCTCGGAAGCGTTGAAGTATGGGATGCCGACCAGCTTGGGCATCATGCAGATCTTGGCCGGTCCGCCACCTCCGCCCCCGCCCTGCGACGTCTGCTGTCCCACCCCGCAAGAGGCGACCACGGCGACGAGCGCCACGAGCAGGACCACCGAGAGTACCTTCATATTCCTAGTCGAACCGAACACGCTACTCCTCCTTCCCCAAACATCTTCTTGCAGAGGCAATTACCCACTCTATCCTGGCATGTTCTACTCCTCGCCTTTGCGGAAAAACTCGTTCAGGAACACGGCCACGAGGAGCAAGATGCCGAGGATAAAGAGTTGCCAGGTGCTTGGGACCCCTGCCAGGAGCAAGCCGTTGCGCAATATCGCGATAATGACTACGCCTAGCACGGTCCCTGCTATGGTCCCCGAGCCCCCGTAGATGCTCGCCCCTCCGAGCACGACGGCGGAGATCACATCAAGCTCCAGCCCGAGTCCGACGTCGCCCCTGGCCGTATAGACCCTGGAGGTGTAGATCACCGCCGCGATAGCGACGAGAAGCCCGATGCCTGTGTAGATGGCCACCTTGACCCAGCGGATTGGCACGCCAGAAAAACGGGCCGCCTCCTCGTTGTTCCCTATGGCATAGACGTAGCGCCCAAAGCTGGTGCGCGAGAGTATGAGCCAAACGACCCCAACGGCGACCAGGAAGATAATGAGCTGGCCAGGCACCGCGCCGAGCAGGTACGCCTGGCCGAAGTAGGCGAACCAGGGGGGGAAGTTCGAGACGGCCCGCGCACCCGTGAGGCCGTAGGCCAGCCCCTGGAAGAGAGCGAAGGTGCCAAGGGTAACGACCAGGGGATGCAAACCCAGGAACGTAATAAAGACGCTGTTGAAGAACCCGGCGGCCATCCCGACCACGAGGCCGAACAAGATGGCGAGGGGCAGCGGGAGGCCAGCCGCAAAGGTGAAACCGATCGCCACGGAGACGAGCGCCAGGTTGGATCCGACCGAGAGGTCTATGCCGCCCGTGATGATGATCAAGGTCATTCCGAGAGCCATGAGGCCAACCTCGACGAAGTAGCGCGAGGTGTTGAGCATATTACCCAGGGTGAAAAACAGGGGCGAGAGCAGGCTCATCACGATGACCAGCGCGATCAGGACGCCGAGCAAAACCAGCTCGCGGGAGAACCTGAGACGCTTGAGGACCGCCGTCGCCGCGCTCATACCGTGTCTCCTACTAGCCGCCTGCGCACGACGTCTGTGGTCACGGCCAGCAGGATCAGGGCTCCAAGCACGGCCTGCTGCCAGATGCCAGGCACCCCGACCAGAACGAGGCCGTTAAGGATGACCCCTATGAGGATCGCACCGGTCAGTGCTGCGAGCGACGAGCCGCGCCCTCCCGAGATGCTCGTTCCGCCTATCACGACGGCGGCGACGACCTGAAGCTCGAGGCCCGTGCCCGTGTTGGTCTGCACCGATCCGGCGCGCCCCATGTAGATCATGGACGCGACGCCGACGAAGACGCCAACGAGTACGAAGGCGGAGAATCTGATGCGGTCGGTTGGCAGCCCGGCGAAACGGGCTGCCCGCCGGTTGCCGCCGACGGCGTAGACGTTCCGGCCCCAGGTCGTGTGGCGTCCGACAACCTCCATCACGACGAAGAGGCCGAAGAGGACGATCACGGGAACGCTCAGGCCGAACACGTTCCCCATGCCAAGGAACCTGGACGCGTTGGGGACACCGGTGATCCAGGTTCCCCCCGTGACCAACAGGATCACACCCCTGAGCGCGTACAGCATCCCGAGCGTCACGATGATGGAAGGGATGCGCCCAAGCGTAACGAGAGAACCGTTGATCGCCCCGCAAAGAGCCCCGACGACTACAGCGGCCAGCAGCGGCAGCACGAACCCACCGGTACTCTGCGCCGTGGCGCCCCCGGCTACCGCGCAGAGGCCAAGCATCGAGCCCGTCGAGATGTCGATCTCCCCGCAGAGGACGACCTGGTTGACCGCGAGGGCTATGATCCCTAGCACGGCCACGGAGGTCAGGATTGCCTCGAGGTTGGTCACGCTGAGGAACTTGCCGCTCAAGACTGAGAAGACCACCAAGAGCAAGACCAGGAAGGCGAGCGCAGGAGCCTCAGGACGACGCAGATACCGGCGGAAACCCGCACCTCTTTCCGTGCCCGCGGCCTGGGCCCTCGCCTCACTCGTCATCAGGCACCCCCTTCTCTTGGCCGCCTGTGGCCGCGGTCATCACGCCCTCCTGGGTCGCTTCTCCCCGCGAGAACTCACCGGTGATACGGCCCTCGCGCATCACCAGGACGCGGTCAGCCATCGAGAGTACTTCCTCGAGCTCGGATGAGATCAGGAGGATAGCCTTGCCCTCCTTCGCCAGGTCATCCATGAGGCGGTAGATCTCAGACTTCGCCCCGACGTCGACGCCCCGCGTGGGCTCGTCAAGCAGCAGGACGTTCGGCTCTCGGGCGAGCGCCTTGGCGACGACTACCTTCTGCTGGTTGCCTCCCGAGAGCCGGCTCACGGGGTCGGAGACCTCGGCCCCCCTTATGGAGAGATCTCCCATGAACCTATCCGCGATGCCGCGTTCCGACCTGGATACGAACCCGAGCCGGGAGACGCGGTCAAGGATGCTCAGGGTGATGTTGTTCTTGATGGAGAAAGGCAGGATGAGCCCCTGGGAGCGGCGCTCCTCGGGCACGTAGAATATCCCCTTCTCCATCGCGTTCTGCGGCGAGTGGATCCTGACCTCCTCCCCCTCGACGAAGATCTCACCAGAGTCAGGCCTGCGTATCCCGAAGATGGACTGGGCCAGTTCGGTACGCCCGGCCCCGACTAGCCCGGCGAGGCCAACGATCTCCCCCCTGCGCAATGCGAGATCCACACCTTCGAACTGCCCGTCACGGGTGAGGCCCTTGACTTCCAGGGCGGTCTCGCCAGGACTGCTCTCGCTTCGGGTGAAGAGCTCGTTGAGGGGCCTGCCGACCATAAGGCGGACGAGCTCTTCGGCGTCGAGCTCGGAGGCGGGCGCGGTCTTGATGTGGTGGCCGTCCCTGAGCACGGTGATACGGTCGGAGATCTCGAAGATCTCCTCCAGCCTGTGGGAGATGTAGACCACGCCAACGTCCCCCGCTGTCAGGTCCCCGATAATGCCGAACAGTTGCCTGGCCTCTCGCCCGGTCAGGGCCGAGGTTGGCTCGTCCATGATCACCGCCCGCGTCTCCCCCACAAGCGCCCGCGCGATGGCCACGATCTGCTGCTCCGCCGTCGAGAGCCGCTTTACGGCCGAAGTGGGATCGAGGCTGACGCCGAGGGCCTCCAGCTTCTTGCTCGCCTCGACCCGCATGGCTTCCCAGTCGAGACCCCCCCAGCGGGTCCGTGGCCTCTTGCGGCCCACGAACAGGTTCTCAGCCACAGAGAGCTCGGGAAAAAGGTCGAGCTCCTGCGGGATCATGGCTATGCCGGACGCCTCCGCGTCGCGCGGCGAGGAGAATGAAGCGGCCTCGCCGCCCACCTCCAAAACCCCTTCGTCCGGACTGTAGAGACCGTCCACGATCTTCATGAGCGTACTCTTGCCGGCGCCGTTCTCCCCGACCAGAGCGTGTACCTCGCCAGGACGCACATCGAATCCGACGCCCTCCACGGCGACAACGCCCCCGAACCGTTTGGTAACACCGTCGAGCTTGAAGACGGGTGCTGCCTCAGTCGCCGCGGTTCCTCCGGCGCGGGTCTCCTCCGGCTCGCTCAAGCGCCTTCTCCTTCCCTCTCCAGTCGTGGGGAGGTCTCCATGACACCCCGCAGCTTCTCCAGAGCTTCCTGCCACCGGTTTTCGTCGCCCCGCGGCTCGTAGTCGCGCACCTCCACCGAGCGTCGCACGGTCTCCCTTATCTCCCCCAACGAAGACAGGTGTCCCCCGGCGTAAGCCTGGACCATGAGGTTTCCAAGGGCCGTGGCCTCGACAGGACCGGTCCTTACTGGACGGCGCGTCGCATCCGCGGTTAGCTGGCACAGAAGCTCGTTGCGTACCCCGCCGCCGACGACGTGGACCACGCCCACCTCTCGGCCGGTGATCTCCTCCGCCTTCTCGATCACCCAACGATACTTGAGCGCCAGGCTCTCCAGCACGCACCGCGTCATGACGCCGGGCTCCTCCGGACGTTCCTGTCCGGTCGCCTCGCAGAACCGGCGGATGCGCGAGGGCATGTCTCCGGGAGACAGGAACATGGGATGGTCCGGGTCGACCAGCGGACCATCCGCAGGGACTGCCTCCGCGAGATGGGCCAACTTTTCGTAGGAGTACTCGCTTCCCTCCCTGGCCCAGGTTCTCCTGCACTCCTGCAACAACCAGAGGCCCATGACGTTCTTCAGGAAGCGCGTGGTGCCCCCGAACCCGCCCTCGTTGGTGAAGTTGGCCCCGAGGCCCTCTTCGGTTATGACGGGTCTAGGCAACTCCACCCCCACCAGGGACCAGGTGCCACTAGAGATGTAGGCGAAGTCCTCGCCCTCGGCCGGTACCGCGACAACCGCCGAGGCGGTATCGTGGGAGGCGACCAGGGCGACGACCGTCCCCTCCCCTGCGCCCGTCTCCCCCGCAACATCGGGCAAAAGCGGCCCGGATCCCGTCCCCGGAGTCCGTACCTCAGGGAACAGGCCGCCGGGGATGTGCAGCTTTTCCAACAACTCCCAGGCCCAGTCACCGGTGCCGGCGTCGAGGAGCTGGCTGGTGCTCGCGATGGTGTACTCCCCGGCTTTCTCCCCCGTGAGCCAGTAACCGATGAGGTCGGGCATCATCAGCAGCGTTTGTGCCGCCTCCATCAGCGGCGATCTCTCCAGGGCGAGGAGCTGGTTGAGGGTGTTGATAGGCATGAACTGGATGCCGGTCGTGTCGTAGATCTCCTCCCTGGACATCCTTTCGAAGGCCCGCTCTTCCGTACCCTCCGTACGGGGGTCCCTGTAGTAATACGGGTTGGACACGAGGGAGCCGTCCGCGTCCAGGAGTCCGAAGTCCACACCCCAGGAGTCCACGCCCAGGCTATCCACCTGTCCCGTCTTCCCGACGGCCTTTTTGAGCCCCTCCTTGACCTCCGTGAAGATCCGGAGTGCGTCCCAATGCGTACCGTCGATGAGCTTCACGGGCACGTTCGGGAAGCGGTGGACTTCTTCGAGGGACATACGCCCGCCGTCGAAGCGGCCCAGAACCGCCCGCCCGCTCTCTGCTCCCAGATCCAGGGCCAGGAACGCGGCCTCGGCGGCCATCACCGTATCACCGGGCGAGGGTTCGTGGGGAGTCACCCTTGTCGTGGCATACTCCGCCGCTCGAATGCGCCTCGCACGCCGGCGTCCCCCTGTGGGCAACGGTCGTTCGACCTGTGGTTTTGGTCCGCTTTTCGACGATCTCCCACCCTATCGAGCGTGGTCGTTTATTGATAACAGAAGCCACACGCTCGCGCAACGAAACCAGACTACGCGCTCCCGAGTGGACAGAGAAAGAGGCTGTCCCTTCTTTCTCGCGCAGGAGCGCAACCCTCTGTTCTTCCGTTGATTCACAACCCTCTGGTTCTCACGTTCGCACTTTCTCTATCCGACCTGCGATCGCTGCTTTATCATGGTGCCGGAGACGGGCGGATTCCAGGCGGGGGTGCACGGACGGTGGTGCGCGAAGGGCTGGCGCGGAGGCGGGTCGGCGGCGAGGAGGACTTCCGCTGGCGCGGGGAGGATGTCTCGCGTATAGAAGGCTTCTCGGACTCCGTCTTCGCGTTCGCGGTAACGCTACTCGTGGTGTCCCTGGAGGTGCCGAGGACCTTCGACGAATTGCTCGCGACCATGCGGGGCTTTTTTGCGTTCGCGATCTGCTTTTACCTGCTCCTCATCGTGTGGTACGAGCACTACAAGTACTTCAGGCGCTACGGCCTGAACGACACCCCTACCCTGTTTCTGAACTCGGCGCTGCTCTTCATCACGCTCATGTACGTCTACCCCCTGAAGTTCCTCTTTACCCTGCTGATAAACCAGCTGTTCGGCTTCCGCGAGAACGAGATGATAGAGCCGTCCCAGGTCCCGCCCCTGATGGTCATTTACGGAGTCGGTTTCGCCGCCGTCCAGCTCGTGTTCCTGCTGATGTACCTGCGGGCCTACTCGCTGCGCACCGCCCTGGAACTCGACGCGCGCGAACTGTCGGTGACGCGCGAGGAGATTCAAGGCTCCCTCCTGAACATCTCGGTCGGGCTGGCCTCGGTGGCAATCGCCGTCCTCGGAGGTGCCCCCACGGTCGCCTGGGCCGGTTACGCCTACCTCCTGCTCTTCCCGCTGCAAACGATCAACGGTCGCGTTATGGGCTCCCGCAGGAGGAAGAGTGGTAGCGCCCCATGAACAACGCGTTTGACAGGCATCTTGATTGGTATGACAATATCTGAGTGTGACGGAGCAGGCAGGACGAACCAGGCTCAGGGACCGGGCGGCGGACCAGTTGTTGGAGATGGTGATCTCCGGCGGGCTGGAGCCGGGGGAGCGCCTTCCGCCCGAGCGCGAACTGTGCGCGCGCCTCGGGGTGAGCAGGACGGTCGTAAGGGAGGCCCTGAACCTGCTCGAGGCGCGAGGCCTCATCAGCATCGAGCACGGCCGCGGTGCGGTCGTCAGCGGCGACAGCCAGCGGGCCGTGCGCGACACGCTGGGTCTGCTCCTGCGTGTCCAGCCGAAGACCCTGTGGGAGCTCCTTGAGATACGTAAGATCCTCGAGGTCGAGGTCGCCGGTCTCGCCGCTGAGCGTGCCGGGCCAGACGACGTGGCTGCGATGCGCCTCCAGCTCGACAGGATGCGTAACTCCATCGAGGCGCCTGAGGGCTACGTGGACGCCGACGTCGAGTTCCACGCGCTGCTTGCGCGGGGGGCCCGCAACGAGGTCTTGCTGACGATGCTCGAGCCCGTGGTAGACCTGCTGCGGGCGAGCCGCCGGGTGAGCGCGGCTAGGGCCGGCAACGCGCTTCGGGCGCTAGGGGAGCACGAGCGGATTCTGAGCCGGGTGGAGGCGAAAGATGCTGGGAGAGCGCGGGAGGAGATGCGCGCCCACCTGGCCAAGACCTCAGAGGACATCGAGGCCGCCATCGGTGAAGGGCTGCTCGACGCCGGGGAGTCAAGGGAGAAGGAGGGGGTATGAAGGCAAACGAACTGTTGTCCGGGATGGGGTTGCCAGGACGCGACCTCTACGATCTACCGGACTCCCGGAAGCGTTTCCCAGACGGGGCGCAGTACCGGGTGGAGATCCCAAGCGTCGAGGGACCGCGGGTTCTTGAGGTGGTTATCGAGGAGGCAGATAGGCGGGAAGTCCAGATCCACCGCGTCTCCCAGGGGTCTGGGATCATGCTCCTCACGGATGCCGAGATCCTGGAGATGTGCGCCATGGCGCGGGAGGCCACGCTCGAACTCTCGCTGTTCGTCGGGCCGCGGGCCTCGTGGGAGACTGGCGCAGGCGTCCTCTCCGACGCAGGCAAGGTCCTTGGTGCCCAGCACCGCGGCCAGGACCAGCTCGCCTACGCCCTCGAAGACGTGCTGCGTGGCGTCTCTCTGGGACTACGCGGCGTGCTCGTAGCCGACGCCGGACTCCTGTGGGTGTTGCGCGACCTCAAGGCGAAAGGAGAGTTGCCGGAGGACCTCGTCCTCAAGGTCTCCGTGCAGCTCGCGGCGGCCAACGCGGCTGCCGTAAAGGCTATGGAGGATCTTGGGGCTGACACGTACAACGTGCCGACAGATCTGTCGCTGGCCCAGCTCGCCGCGATACGCGCCGTGTCGGACCTTCCGCTCGACGTCTACGTCGAGGTCCCTGACGACTTCGGCGGGTTCGTGAGGCACTACGAGATCCCCGACCTCGTAAGGGTAGCCTCGCCCGTCTTCGTCAAGTTCGGCCTCAGGAACGCGCCCAACATCTACCCGAGCGGTACACACCTGGAGGCGACGGCGGTCGCGCTCGGCAGGGAGAGGGTCAGGCGGGCCAGGATCGGGCAGGAGATGCTCCAGCGCTACTACCCGGAGGCCGAGACCACGCCCCCTGGTGTCACTTACCCCGGCCTGCCCGTCGACGCCGAGGCAAAGGAGAAGGCATGAAGATCACACACCTGGACACGTTCGTCGTCGGTACGGAGTGGCGTAACCTGACCATCATCCGCGCCCACACGGACGAGGGACTGACGGGTCTGGGCGAGGCCAGGATGGTCAACCACACGGACGCGCTCGTCGGTTATCTGGCCGAGGCGGCCCCGAGGCACCTCATCGGGCACGACCCGTTCAGGATAGAGGAGCTGGTCAAGAAGATGGGCCGCGACGACTTCTCGCGCGCCGGCGAGGTCATGAGCAGCGGCATCGCGATGTTCGAGACGGCCTGCTGGGACATCGTCGGCAAGGCTCTAGGCCAGCCGGTCTACAACCTGCTAGGCGGACCTGTAAGGGACAGGGTCAAGGCCTACGCCAACGGCTGGTACAGGGTCGAGCGCACGCCCGAGGAGTTCCACGAGGCCGCGAAGAAGGTCGTGGAGCGCGGGTACAAAGCCTTGAAGCTGGACCCCTTCGGACCTGGGCACTACGAGCTCGAGTACGAGGAGAAGATACAGGCCGTCTCGCTCGTCGAGGCCGTCAGGGACGCCATAGGCCAGGAGGTCGAGATCCTGCTGGAGATGCACGGCCGCTTCTCCCCCGCCGCCGCTATAGAGATGGCACGGATGCTCCAGCCCTTCGGCCTGGGGTGGGTCGAGGAGCCCGTGCCCCCTGTCAACCTCAAGGCGCTCAAGAAAGCTTCTGACGGCATAGAGGCGACCGTTGCCACGGGCGAGCGAATCCACCAGCGCCTGGAGTACAGGGAGCTCTTCGAGCTACAGGCCGCTGATGTGATACAGCCCGACATTAGCCACATCGGCGGATTACTGGAGACGAAGAAGCTCGCGGCGTGGGCCGACGCGTACTACGTGACCGTCGCCCCGCATAACGTGGGGGGTCAGATCAACACCGCAGCAGCCCTCCACCTGGCCGCCGCGACGACGAATTTCCGCATCCAGGAGTACTTCAACGACTTCGCCGACCCCTGGGTCCGCGAGACGGCACCAGGACTCCCCGAGGTCGTCGACGGCTACTT
>JBBPYN010000051.1:0-28317 GCA_038199875.1 Rubrobacterales bacterium | reverse complement strand
GTCCTTGACCTCTACCACGCTGACCTTCACCCCCCAGGGGTCTGTCTGCCCGTCTATTATCGACTGCAACTCGTCGTTTATCTCCTCCCTGTTTGTGAGGAGCTCGTCGAGGTCCTTCTGGCCGAGGACGCTGCGCAGGGTGGTCTGGGAGATCTGGCTGGTGGCGAGGACGTGGTTCTCGACCTCGAGAACGCTCTTGTTGGGGTCGACGACCCGGAAGTAGATCACGGCGTTCACCCTGGCCGGCACGTTGTCGCGGGTAATGACGTCCTGGGGAGGGACGTCCATGGTCACGGTCCTCAAGTCTATCTTGACCATGTTGTCAACGAGCGGATAGAGCAGGAACAGTCCTGGTCCCTTCGGCCCCCCCCTGACGCGGCCGAGGCGGAAGATCACACCCCGCTCGTACTCCTTGACGATCTTGATGGCGCTGAACAGGATGTAGGCTACCACTACGATGACCACCACAAAGGCGATGAAACCGAACCCAATACCGACCGCTTGCAAGAGCGCGAACATCATGAGGTCATGCTCCTCTCCGGTTGTCCCTGGACCAGAACCGATTCTATCACCGGAGTAAGTATCTTCGGACACGAGAGGGGGAGGCCCGAAACGGACCTCCCCCTCTCGCTTCCCCTGGAAGGGACTTTTAGAGAACCCTCCTCGCGCCCACGTAGCCGTTTATGTAATTTATCCCTGTGATGGTCACCTCGCCGGCGTAATTGGAGGCGTGGATGGTCGTCCCGTCGCCCATGGCTATGCCCACGTGGGTGATGTACCCGCTGCCGTCCTCGCTCCAGAAGAGCAGGTCTCCAGCCTGGGGAGCTCCACTGACAGGGGTCCCGTAACCCATCTGGGCGCCCGGAGAATCGGGCAGGGCGATGCCGAACTCCTGGAAGACGAGCATCGTGAAGCACGAGCAGTCCTCGGCCTCGAAAGCCGTGCAGGGCCCGGGAGTAGAGAGCACGTAGGGGGTTCCCAGGTGCTGCTGCGCCACGGCGAGAACGTCGCCGCCCATGGCACTCGTCCCGCCGCCGCCACTACGTGCGGCGGCCGCAGAACCGGGCGCAGATGCCGATGCGCTCCCGGTGGCGCTTGCGGACGCACTTGCAGACTCACTGTCGGATGCACTGGCCACGCTAGCTGACGCGCTGGCTGACGCACTAGCCTCGGCGGCGCGTGCCTCTTGCCTCGCATCGGCACGCCGGTCTGAGGCCCGCTCTGCTGCTGCGGCGCTTGCCGAGGCGCTTGCCGAGGCGCTTGCCGAGGCGCTTGCCGAGGCGGCGCGCCCCTCTTGCCTCGCATCTGCGCGTTCTGCGGCGAGCTGTTCCGCAGCCCTGGCATCGGCGCGCAGTTCCGCACGCCGCTCCGCGCGCCGTTCGGCGGCACGTCTTGCGGCGGCGCGCTCGGCGGCTGCCTGTTCAGCGGCTGCCTCCTCTATGGCGGCCTGCTCGGCGGCGAGTTCGGCCTGACGTTCAGCTTCCTCACTCGCGGCCCGCCTCTCGGCGGCACGCTCGGCGGCGAGCTCTGCCTGCCTCCTGGCCTCTTCCCTGGCTTCCTGCCTGGCCGCCTGCGCGGATGCAAGCCTGGCCTCGCGCTGGGCAGCGGCCTGTTCCGCTGCTGCCTCTTCCGCCGCCTCCCTGGCCGCCTTACGCTCGGCGGCACGCTGCTCGGCGAGACGCTTCGCCTTCGCGGCAGAGGCCCTCGCGGCGGCCTCGCGGCCGGCCGCGGCCGGCTCGGAACCCAGGTCGGGCTGCGGCACGGGAGCCTGCTTGACCTCCGACGCCTGTATCTCCGGTATTGGCTCCGGCGCGGGCTCGGGAACAGGTACGGGAGCAGGTGTGGGCTCAGCGACCGGCTCGGGAGCAGGCTTGTCTTTGGGAGCGGGTTTGCTCCTGGGTTCAGGTGCTGTCTCGACCATCGCCGCGGCGACGGCGCGCGCCTGCTCGGCACGCCGGTCCTGCGCCGCCTGGATCGCATCCCTGAGATCGGCGTTGAGCGAGTTCAGATAAGCCTCGGCCTGCGCCTCGGCCCGGTCGGCACGCTCCTTCTGGGCGATCGCCCTCTCGACCGCGTCGACCCTCTGCCGGCGCTCGGCCTCGAGCCTCTCCTTGCGCGCCACCAGATCGTTCCTTGCCTCGCGTACCTCAACGAAGTCGGCCCTCTCCTGGGCGAGCAGCCTGACCCAGAGATCCAACCTCGAAGCGAACTCGGAGAAGCTGTCCACCCCTACCAGGACGTCCATAAAGGCCACGTTCCGGCTCTTGTATACCTGCGTAGCCCGCGCTTCCAGCCTCGTTTTGGCGGCGGCGAAACGCTCCCTGGCGGCGTCGAGGTCATCCTTCGCCCGCACTATCTGCCCGTTTAACTGGTTCATCTCGTAGAGCGCACTGTTGTACGACGCCTCGGCCGTACTGGCCTCCATGCGTATCTCCATCAGACGGTCCTGGGCGACGGCAACATCGTCCTTTTTCTCCCTGATGCTCCCGTCAGACTCAGCCCCGGCAGAGATGCCCGTAACAAACACCAGCGCAACAGCGAAACCAAGAAATACGAACAAACTCGCCCGTCTAGGCATGCGCCCAGGCTCCTTCTAGTAGGTTATGTAACTTTCTCAGGGGACCTGCTAGAGAGAGTCCCCCCTCCTAAGCCGGAGACTCTAGAAGAAGCTCCTTCGCCGCGCAATGTACCTCGTTGTTACCAGCGAACCTGCCCGTTTATGAAAGCGGCTTAAGTATGGGAGATGTGTGGTTCCCGTACGAAATAAAATATTAACAAATCTTAATATTCGTAATATGATCGAAAGCCTACATTTTGCGGTCGAAGCGCTACGTTTACGGAACCTGTTGTGGGTGGGAAGGTTCAGGGACCGTATCCGAGGTCTTTCAAGGTAAGGAAGACGCGCCAGAAGCGTCGTTTGGCCGCGTCGTCGTCCAGCGCGGGGGTGATGGCTGGTAGGACGAGGCCCACCGTGCCCTTCGTCCAGGCGAACCACACGCCGGGTCGTACGCTCGAGAATGGTTGCCTGGCGAGTGGGTAGTCGATGGCGTCGATGTCGTTGGCGGCGCCCGCGCCTATTGCTACGAGGGCCTGGGGCTCGGTAGCCTTTATCTCCTGTGCAAGGAGCCCGGTTGACTCGTAGGTCACGTAGGCTTCCGTCAGGCCGACGGCTTGCAGGCTGAGCTTCAGGGCTTGTAGGGTGCGGGGGCCGACGGGTTGCTCGAGCACGAGCACCACCCCTGAGGTGGGGTCTCCGAGCGGGGCTGGATGCCCTTCCTGTTGCATGCGCTTCGAGAGGCGGGAGACTTCGTACGCCGTCTTCTCCCTGTAGTCGCCGGCCGCGTCGCGGGGCTGGCGGGGCATCCTAGCCGCGGGTCGCACGGCGGACGTGGAGAACGCGCTGGGCCGTGGTGACGAGGGCGCCAGCCGCCACCAGACCGAGGCCGACCGTAGGCAGGCCGGCGATAGAGAGGATGGAGAGGATCACGACCCTCCCCGCGCGCTCCAGCAGCCCGACCTCGCAGTCTATGTTGAGGCCTTCGGCGCGGGCGCGGGCGTAGGAGGTCAGGAGCGAGAACGTCATCGCGATGCCTGCGAGTAGAGCCTCGTAGGGCCGGCCCGCGCCGGCATAGAAAAACATCAGGCCGACGAAGACAGCCGACTCCGAGAGCCGGTCGAGGGTCGAGTCGAGAAAGGCCCCGAAGGAGCTCATCCGGTTCGACTCGCGGGCGACTGCGCCGTCGAGCGCGTCGAAGAGGCCCCCGAGGAGCATCACCGCGCCGGCGATCCTCGCCTGTCCCAGGCCGAACAGTACGGCGGCGCCCAGCGCCAGGGTCCAGCCGACGACCGTGAGCGTGTCGGGGCGGACCCGCATGACCGAGAGCCACCTGACGAACGGCCGCAAGACGAGGAGGAGCGCGTCCTTCGATGCCTCTCTGAAGGTGGGCTTGTGAGGTTCGCGGTGGGGGACCGTCACCTGTCGTCCTCCTTCCTGCCCCCTTCAGGGCTGGCCGGCGTAGAGGGTGAGCCATCCTCACGTTCCTCGTCAGCCCGCTTGAGGAGCGGAGTTCCCCAGCGTTCGAAGATTAGTGTTCCCTGCATATAGCGCACCGTCGCCGCAATGATGGCGACGATGGGGACTGCGAAGATCGCGCCGACCAGGCCGTAGAGCGCGGTCCCGGCCAGCGTGCCGAAGAGCACCACGAGAGGATGTACCCCCACAGACCCCCCCTGTATCCTCGGCACGAGTATGTTGCCCTCGAGCTGCTGGGCGATGAGGAACAGCAAGGCGACGAGCGAGGCCTGGAAGAATCCCCCTTCGGGGACGACCAGCGCTATCGCGACCGCTGGTATAGCCCCGAGGAAGGCCCCGAGGACGGGTATGAGCTCCGTTGCCGCCACCCAGGCACCGATGGGGAGGGCGTACTTCCCGATGGTGAAGAACATTATCGCCCATCCGAGGACGCCCATGATCGCGCAGAGGAGGATCTGCCCCCTAAGGTATTTGATCAGCGATTGCTCGACCGCGTAGAAAAGCTCAAGGCTCTGGTCGCGGATCGTCTCTGGAATCAGACCGAGCATGGTGCGGGTGATCTTCTCCCGCTCCAGCAGCAGGTAGATGGAGACAAGGACCATCAGGAACAGGTTGAAAATGGTCCCGAAGACCCCGAACACACCGCCGATGACGCCCGTCGCGACGTTCGCGACCTGCTCCGCCGACGGCGCGTTTTCCTTCAGGAGTTGCAAGATTCGATCCTGGCCCAACTCAGCCACGTACCGTCCGACGTAGGGTATGTTCTGGACCCGATTGACCAGGGCGATGAGCTGGTCGACGAGATCCTGCGGGTTACGGACCACGATCTGGACCTGCCCGATCGACGGGACGATGATCAACAGTAGCGTCACCACGACCACCAGGATCAAGACAAGGAAAACCCCGATCACGGCCAGGACCCTAGGCACCCGCAGTCCTTCGAGGCGGCGCACGAGGGGGTTCAAGGCGTAGGCCAGGACGCCGGCTGCCAGAAACGTCAGCAGCACGCCGCTGACCTGGCGCACGAAGGCCACCAGGAGCACCACTCCAAGCGCCAGCCCGATGTACTGCAGGTACGTCGAGACGAGAAGTTTTCTGGTGGACATCCGGGCTCCGATCCGATCTCTACGAAACGAAATATACCAGCACCGGAAGACGCGCCGCTCGCGGCACCCGCGTTTTACACCTTCCATCCCTCTCTGTATAATCCCCGCCCAGATGAGAGGGGGAAACGTACAGAGAGCCCAACATGTTGGGGGTCGGCCCGAGGCGCCGGATATCCGCCGGAGTATCGGAAGGGTTGCGAGACCCGGCAGGCCGAAAACCCCGGCGGGCAACTTCGTCGAGTTGCGCGAGGCCAGAAAGGCCAAGCGGGACGAGGTCTACAGGAGAAGGCGCCTGATGGCCGTCGCCCTTCTGGTGCTAGGCGCGGTCGCGCTGGTCTTCGCGGTGGTCGTCCAGACCAAGGCCTCAGATACGGCAGAGAGGTCGGTCCCCATCGATCCGAACAACGCTGGCCCCGACACCGTTCTGGCTGAGGCCACCGGGGTCGGCATCTCCACCCCGATCCGTCCGGCGAGCCTGACCGGGCTCGGCTACCATCCCGAGGGCGAGAGCCTCGCCGCGATGGAACCGCGGGGCAAGAACCTCTCGGCCAACGCGTTCCTTGGCCTCCTCTCCAGGGGCGAGACACAGGAGAAGATCCACTACTTCGTCATGGACGCCGCGGGAAGGGGAGGACCACAGACCGGCGCCCTCGACATTGGCGCCATGAAGGGTGCCACCGTCTACACCCCGGTGACCGGTACCGTCACGGCCATCCGTCCCGATCCCATGGTCGAGAACGCCAACATCATCGAGATAAAGCCTGACACCAACCCGAACGTCCGCGTCAACATCTCCCTGGTGCGCAGCGACGGCGAAGCCGGCGTCAACGACCACGTGACGGCCGGTACGACCGAGCTCGGCACCGTCGCCGACTCGGCAAGAGTCCTTGACCCCCAACTCTCCACGTACACCACCGACGCGGGAAATCACGTCACTGTCTCCATTTCGAAGACATAAGGCGAGCTGCCGCCGGCAGCTCGCCTTATGTCTTCGCGCATTTCAGCACGCCTGCTTCGCAGGCTTGTCAGCACGTTCAGGCCTCGCCCGGCTTCGCACAAGGAACCATCCTTGGAACGGTAGGATTCTACGCTCATGGCGACACTCCGAGGCGACTGGCTGACAAGGCGCCGCAGGCGCCGTGCTGAAAGCGGAGGCCGTAGGCCGGAGCGTGCTGATACACGCTGAGCCTGGAAGGCTCAGCGTGTATCATACACATATGTTCCTGAGTTTCTTCCAGGCGAACCCGACCGTCGCCGTGGCTTTCCTCCTTGGGTTGGTCATCGGTATTACGGTGCACGAGGCGTCCCACGCGACCTCGGCCTACCTCCTTGGCGACGACACAGCCTACAGGGACGGGAGGGTAACCCTCAACCCCATCTCGCACCTCGACGTGCTTGGCAGCCTGATGTTACTCATGGCTGGCTTCGGGTGGGGCAAGCCGACACCTGTGGTGCCTTCCAAGCTACGGGGAGGGGTATTCGGGCCCGTCGCCGTCGCGCTCGCAGGACCCGTCTCGAACCTCGTGATCGTGGCCTTCTGCGCCGCCCTTTACGTGCTGCCGCCCTTCCAAGACAGCAGCGGTTACCTGCGCATAATCGTGATCATGGTCGCGTTCACCAACGCGCTGCTCTTCGTCTTCAACCTCATCCCTATACCCCCGCTCGACGGCTCGAAGGTAATCTTCCCTTTCCTTCCCCGCGCCCTTGACGGCTTCGTGATGTTCATGAACCAGTACGGCCCCATGATATTGCTAGGCCTGATCCTGATCTCCTTCGTAACCAACGTCCCCATCTTCGGTATCCTGCTAGCGACCGTACAGCCGATCCTGACCTTCTTCGGCCTGCCCGTATTTTTTTGAGCTTCGGCCTGAGACGCCGTGCAAACGGGGCAACACGGCCCGTAGGGAGGGGGGAGAATCTACGGATACCGCGCTGCCCCATGAGTATTCTACCCTCAAAGCGGCTAAAGTGTAAGCTATACCTCAGGTAGAGACTTAGCGGATGCTGTACGGTGGCCACCGTTGGCGATGGGAGAGCCTGACGTCAGGGGGAGGAGAACGGAGAACGTGCTTCCTGAGTCGGGGCTGCTGAGGACTTCGATCTCGCCTCCGAGATGGTCGGTGATCTCGTTGGCGAGTGCTAGCCCGAGGCCTGTACCGTCGGCGCGCGACGAGCCCTGGGCCCTGTAGAAGCGGTCGAAGATGTGGGGTATCTCGGTTGCTGGGATACCGCAGCCACGGTCGGTTACGCTGATAGCGACGCGCCCGTCTTCGCGGGAGAGTCCGAGGTTGACGGGCGAGCCCTCATCCGAGTACTTCAGGGCGTTATCAACGAGGATGGCGATCGCCCTGTGGAGCTGGTTCGGGTCGGTTTCCACGGGCGGCACGTCCTCATCGGCCCTGATGTTGATCGAGCGTCCCGTGTAGCCGAAGTCCCTGCGCAGCCCGTGGAGCAAGTCTTCGAGGTCGACCTCCTCCGTGCGGAAGGTGACGGCGTTGGCGTCGAGCCGCGAGAGGTCGAGCAGGGTGCGTGCCAGGCTCTGCAGGCGGGTGGTCTGGACGCGCATGTCGTTCAGAAACTCGGCCCTGACCCGTTCATCCTCCTCATCCTCCAGCATCTCCAGGTAGCCCGAGAGGGCCGTCAGCGGCGTCTTGAGCTCGTGGGAGGCGTTTGCGATGAACTCGGCCTTCACGCGCTGCATGTGGCGCTCTTCGGTAACGTCGCGCAGGATGGCCAGCGCTCCGTCCTCCAGGGGGGCTGCCCGGATCTCGATCAGCATGTCCCCCGCCTTCGCCGCCGGCTCGGTCACGGGGCCGCTGTAGCGCGTCTTGGCGAGCACCTCCTGAAGACGGTTGTGGAAGGCGTGATCCGAGGTCTCGAGAAGTTTCCTGGCGCGGGGGTTCTGGAAGACCAGGTTCAAGCCTCTGTCCACGCCCACAACCGCGTCTGTCATACCATCGAGTATCGCGCTACCCCTTTCCTTCTCCTGCTCTATCTGGTCGAAGGCCCGCTTCAGAGAGATCGCCATCGCGTTGAACGTCTCGCCAAGGGAGCCGACCTCATCCTCGACGCTTGAAGTTATCCTCTCGTCGAAGTGGCCAGCGGCCAGGTTCTCGGCGGCAAACCCCAGCCGGCTGATGCGCCGGGAGATCAAAACCGCGGCGAAGTACCCTGCGAAGCCCGCGATGAGCAGCGCCAGGGCGCCGGCCAGCAGGGCAAGCCGCTCTATAGCGTTGAGCGAAGAGCGCACGTTTTCGATATCGCTCTGCGTAAAGTACTTGACGAAGACCACAGCCCGGCGCTCGCTCTTGCCATCTACGTCTACGTTTATTGGAATGGCGTACGTGGCCTGCAACTGCCCCTTGTGCACGCCCGTCTTGATCGGGTCGATGGTGTCTCGGGGCCTTCTGGGCTCCTCGAAGGCGCGCTTCACCAGCCCGACGGACCAATCGTCCAGGTTCCCCTCCGGCTGATTACCAGCCTTATCGACTATGCCCCACTGCAACCCGTGGGAGCGCGCGAACGCGCTGATGCGCTGCTCGTTCAGGTCTTCGCCCCTGTCCCTCAATCGTTGAACCTGGTCTTCGAACTGGTCCCCGACCTGCTTGAAGGCGGCCTCGCTCGACCGGTTGAGCGTCTCAGAGAGGATGGGGTGCACGATCTGGTAGGCCGTTATCGCGGCGAAGGCGGTCACGAGCACGAAGAGCGCCGTGAGCCAGATACGCATGCTCAGGCGCGGCTTGAACTCACCTTTCGGGGCGAGTAGCTTCCTGCCCCTCCGCCAGGGATTGAGACCAGGGCCCTTGCCCGAGGACTTCTTTCTAGCGGAAAACATATCCGACACCCCGCGCGGTGTGGATGAACTCGGGGTTTCTGGGGTCGCGCTCTATCTTCTCGCGGAGGTGACGGATGTGGACGTCAACCGTGCGTTCGTCGCGGAACTCGTCGCCCCACACCCTGCGCAGGAGCGCGCTGCGTGAGAACACCCTGCCAGGGCTCGAGGCGAGGGTCACGAGGAGCTCGAACTCCGTGTAGGTCAGGTCCACCTCTTCGCCGTCGGCAGACACCCTGCGGCTCGGAAGGTTGATCCTGAGCCTGTCGTAGGTCAACTCGTCGGGACGCTGACCGGCAGGGACAGCGGCCCTGCGCATGATCGCCCTGACGCGCGCCACCAGCTCCCTGACGGCGAAAGGCTTGGTGACGTAGTCGTCAGCCCCGAGCTCTAGCCCGACGACTCTGTCTATCTCGTCATCGCGGGCTGTCAGCATGATGACAGGCACGTCGCTCTGCGCCCTGATTCTCCTTATAACCTCGGTGCCGTCGAGCTTGGGGAGCATGATGTCGAGCACGATCAGGTGCGGCTCATACGCCTTGAACGCTTCGAGGGCTGCCTCTCCGTCGCCGGCCACCTGGACCTGGAACCCCTCTCGCTCGAGGGCATGCGTGAGCATCTTCTGGAGCGAAGGCTCGTCGTCGACCAGAAGGATCTTGCGCGTGACACCCTGTAGCTCCTGTACCATTCCGGGCTAAACTCTTCTCCTGTAAACCGGAACCGACAATTCTCTTGTCTTTATTCTAGCATGATGCAGTAGGGGGCCTCCGGCTTGCACGGCCCTCATGCTAGCGGGGCCGCGCCTTCCCCCGCGGCCTCTGCGACCCTCTCTGCGACCTTGAGGAGATCGCTGGCTTCCTTCAGGCGCACGGCCTCGACCACCGCCTGCCGACGCCTGAGATAAGCCGCGACGATCCTTGCTTCGTTGGAGCCTTCTCTGTCTGGACGCGACCCGTTCTCGGCTGGCCTCGCGAGCACCTCTTCTGCGAAGCTGGAGAGTTCGCCCTTCTTGCCCGGGTCGAAGCCCTGGTGGGCGACAAGGCGGCCGCCGCTCAGGACGAAGACCTCGACCACACCAGGCTCCGTCGACGGGGCGACGACGGCCTGCACGCCCTCGGCGCTCACCACAGCCCTCGAAAGCCTCACCCGCTCTATGCCTGAGATGAGATCCCGCAGCCTTGCCGCCACCTCGAACTCGAGCTCGGCTGCCATCCGCTCGCGCTCCCCGACGAGCGCCCTGAGATGCTCCTCTCCGCCCTCGCCGCGCAACAGCGCGACCACCTCGTCAACGACCTCGAGCCGGTACTCCCCTTCGCCCATGCCCATGCATGGGGCGCAGCGGCCCATCTGGCCGTAGAAGCAGACCTCCCCTTCGCCCGAGCACCTCTTGAGCGGGAAGATCCTACCAAGAGCCTCGATGCAGGTATCAAGGACCCCCGCGCTCCTGAAGGGCCCAAGGTGGATGAGGCCTTCCTCGGACGCGTTCTCGGAGACCCGCTCGGGCACGGGGTAGGCCACTTTGGTGTCAAGCCTTATGAACCAGCTCGCCTTGTCGTCCCTGCCGACGGAGTTGTAGCGCGGAAGCAGTCGTTTTATCTCCCTGGCCTCGAGGATCAGGGCGTGGAGCTCGCTCTCTGTCTCCCTGACGCGCACCTCGGCGACCTCCTCGATGAGACGCCCGACCTTGCGGCGCCCATCCCCGCCGTTGAAGTAGGTCCTGACTCGGGCCTTCAGGTCCTTCGCCTTGCCGACGTAGAGGGTGGTGCCGTGCTTGTCCACGAAGTAGTAGACGCCCGGCGTGTTCGGCACACCCTTTGCGAGGTGCTGCTTCTGCGGTTTGATGCGGCCTCTTCCACCGCGTATAGCGGCCGCCTCCCCGACGCTGTTTATGCCAGCGGAGCGGAGCAATTTGAGCAGCTTCTTGAATATCTCCGTCGTCGCGGCTACGTCGGCGAGTGCCCTGTGGTTCGGCATCTGGCGCACGCCGAAGTGGGTAGCGAGCGCGCCGAGACGGTAGCGCCCGAGCCCGGGCACCAGGCAACGGGCGAGCTTCAGGGTGTCGAGCACCTCATTGGGGAGCCTGACCCCGCCCCTTGCGGCCGTGACGAAGGAGCAGTCGAACTGGACGTTGTGCCCGACCAGTACACACCCCTCGGCGAACTCCTCGAAGCGAGGCATCACCCCGGAGATGGGAGGAGCATCGGCGACCATGCGGTCCGTTATGCCGGTAAGGCGCACGACGAAGGGGTCTATGGGCCTTCCAGGGTTGACGAGCGTCGAGAATTGGTCTACCACCTCCCCGCGCACGAGCTTCATGGCACCGAACTCCGTGATGGCACCCCCCTTCCCCGCCGCCGAACCCGTGGTCTCGACGTCGAAGACCACGTAGGGGGCCTCATCGAGCGCGAGCGAACCCGCGTGCGCGGTCCTCAAGTCCTCGCCCTCCCAGAAGAACCTGGGGTCGCCTTCGATCAGCTTCTCGACGAGGCCGCGGGCGTCGCCGTTCGGGTTCGCTAGAGAGGAGAATTCTGTTGAGATCTCCTCCGGGCCGACCGGCTCGTGGTCTTTTACGAAACCGTAGAGACTAGGAGACACGGACCTCCGTCCGCGCCTCCCCGAGCGAAGCCGGGACGTGCTCCTTCTTCGCCGTCTCGGCGATGGTCCTCGCCTGCGTCTGTGTGATACCCGCGATGGCGATGAGGCTCTCGTAGGTGTACTCGTCGTCGAGCAGCCCGCTCGCGAGGACCCTGGCCCGTGTCTTCATCCCGACACCGGCCATCTTGGTCGTGTGGAAGAGCTTGCCGCGTTGGATGCGCAAAGAGCCAACACCCGCAAGCCTCTCCCCGTCCGATATGACGCGGCCCAGGGTATCGGCAAAGAGCCCGATCTGCTCCGGGTAGTAGACGCCCCTGCCCATGAGGGAGGGCGTCATCGGCAGCGGGTGCATGAGGTTCGCGTTGCGGACGGTCGTGTGGCCAGGAGGCTCCTCGGTTCCGAGCGGGTCGGGGTCGCCGAGCCGCCTCGCCCTGACGGCGTGCCCCCACACCTGCTCCTCCAGATCGTCCCCGAGGTCGAGCTCCGTAATCACCGGCTTTCCCCGAAAACGGTCGTTGCGGTTGGCGGCGTACAGAAAGCGCCGGTCGCTCCGCTCGTTCTCGTAGAACTCAACGACGGCACGGGCCCGTTTCTCGCCCATACCAGGTAGCCGCGCCAGCGTCTTGAAGTCACCGCCGGCCAGTATTTCCTGCAGCTCCCCGAAGTCGAGGGCCTCGGCCGTCTTCGCCGCCGCCCGCTTGTCCACACCGCGGACCCGTTCGAGGACGCCCTGCACGCTCTCGGGGCACACTCCGCGCCTGAGGTGGCCGATCTTACGCACCGCCGTGAAGGCGTTGTACTCCTCCCAATGCCAGACGTACTCGCGCACCCGCTCGACGGCGGCTGCGTCCTCAGGGACGAACTCGATGGTGACCGCGTCACCGATGTAGCGGCCATTGGCCCCTGGGAGGGTCTCCGCGGGGTGCATAACCTGTACCTTGACCGAAGGCGAATAAAACGAGAAGTGCACGGGAATCCCCGGTGCAACTTCCTTCATTAATCGCCTGCGGAAGACGTTGTCTTCCAAATTCGACTCGAACATCGGACTCCAATTTTAGCACGCTTCGGCTTCGCCTTCGCTTGTCAGCACGCTCGCCCTTCGGGCTTCGCTTGTCAGCAACGCTTCGGCCCTGCAGGCCTCGCTTTCAGCTTTTGCCGTTCAGGCCTCGCCCGGCCGCGTGCGACGAATCGCTGTTGGCAGCGACGCCTGTGAAGGCGCTTCGGGATGGGTAGCTGGGATGATGAGAGCTGCCGTGCTGACTAGCTGCCAAGCTTCTCCTGCCGCAATACGATGGCTTCGATTGGCTCTCCGGCGCGGATGCCTTCGGAGGCCGGGCCGATGAGGGCGAGGGCGTCTGCTTTGGTCAGGGAGCTGACGAGCCCCGAGCCCTGGGCCCCTACTGATTCGGCGAGCCAGCCCTTCTCCGTGCGTTTCAGGCTTACCCTCATGGCGTGCAGCCTGCCGAATTTGTTGACGATTGCTTTCTCGAAGTAGACCTGGATGCGGGGGCGCCTTCTGTCCGTACGGCCCGTCATCTCCATGATGGCAGGACGGACGAAGAGGTCGAAGCAGACCATCGCCGAGACGGGGTTGCCAGGGAGGCCGAAGAGGCGGGTCTCGCCTCGTGTGCCGTAGAAGAGGGGTTTGCCCGGTTTGAACTTCACACCCCAGAATATTTGCTCCACGCCAAGATCCAACATCGTGCTCTTGACGAGGTCCTTCTCCCCGACCGAGACTCCGCCGCTCGTCACGACGACGTCGGCGGTTACGAGCGCCTCTTCTATTGCCGCGCGCAGGGTATCCGCGTCGTCTGAGGCTGCGTAGAGGCGTCGGGCCTCGGCCCCGGCCTCGCGGGCCGCCGCGACGATGGCGTAGGAGTTGGAGTCGAAGATCTCTCCCGGCTCGAGCTCCCTCGTTCCCGGCTCGACGAGCTCGGTCCCCGTCGAGAGTACGACCACCTTCGGCCTGCGGTAGACGGGGAGCGTCCCGTAGCCCTGCGTCGCGGCCAGGGCTATCTCGGGCGCCCCGACCTCGGTCCCTGCCTTCAGGATGACGTCCCCGCGGCGCGTGTCCTCGCCAGCAGCGCGGAGGTTGTTGCCAGGGGCAGGGACCTGCTTCAGCTCGAACGTCCCGCCCCAGCCCGAGGTGTTCTCGACCATCACAACGGCGTCGGCCCCGTCGGGGATCACGCCGCCGGTGAAGATCTTGATGGCCTCGCCCTCCCCGACGCTCTTTGTAGCAGGACTTCCCGCCGGTGCTTCGTCTATCACGCCGAAGATGCGTCCCACCTCGGCGTCCTGGCTGCGGAGTGCGTAGCCGTCGACCGCAGAGTTGTCGAAGGGCGGCGAGTCGGTCGTGGCCGTGAGGTCCCTCGCGAGCGCGAGCCCAAGGGCCTCACCGAGCGGGGTATCCTCCACGGGTAGCCGTGGCGTGCTCTCGATAACCAGCCGCTCGGCCTCTGGGTATTCGATCAGTTTCTCGAAAAGTTGCACCTTCACACCTCAACTAGATATCTCGCTACTGCGAACACGCTACCACACAACAGTGGAGGGCACGGCCCCGTTCTAGGTTGCTATCTCCTCGAGTTCCTGGCCTGGTGGAATACGCCGCAGCGTCAGCTACTGCCCAAGGGCCAGCCCGACGGCTATGACGAGCCAGACCACGGTCAGCATGATGAGCTGCCTGCGCGTAGCCTGGGTTCGCGAACCGCCCCTACGTCCGGTTTGTCTCCGTCAGAACCCTTCGAGATATCCTTCGGGGTCGAAGCGCAGCTCTTCGGGGTCGCCGGCCACCTCGGTCTCGGCGTTCGCGAGGACCTCGTCGACCATGCTTTCGGAGACGTAGAGGTACTCGAGATGCAGCGTGTTGGGGATGCGGACGAAGCGCGTCTCCTCTGGCGGGACGCCCCAGTTGCAGCGGACGGCCGTCTCGATGGCCTCCTCGTCGCTCGCGAGGACCATCGGCACCTTGGCACGCTCGATAAACGTGCTCGTGACGACGTTCGCGTTCATGGCATTGCGTTCGACACGGTCTGCGAGACGCCGCGTCGTCAGGTCAGCGAGGCCAATCCCGAGGGCGTTGCCGTGCGACTCCTCGCTCACGTCGCCTACGACGATGTACTTTACTGCTGGCGTCTGGGGCTCATCGACGCCGAGGATGCGGAAGCGTCCGATCACGTTGGTGTCCATCCCCGTCCCCGAATAGTTCTTGCCCAGGGAATCTACGTAGAGTACGTCTATCTCCGAGACTGGAAGAGCAGGCATCATGTCCATGTATTCGGCGAGGAGCTCTTCCTCGCGCTCGTGGATTTTTTGCACTGGTATGGCTTCCAGAATCGCCGGTTCGTCGTAGGCGTTCTCGACGGTGGCCACGCCGAAGAGGATATGGCCCGACTCGAGCACCCTGTCCCCGACCTCGAGCATGAAATCGCGGATACCCTCGACGCCGAAGCCGTGCAGCGCGAGCGCCTGCTCGTGCTTTCCCAGCCCGATGGAGGCCATCTTCATCAGGCCGCTCTCTATGCTGGAGCGGAAGTCCGTGTGCGCTTTGACCCTGTTGACCAGCACCACGCCATCGGCCTCGGAGGCTATTCTGTCCATGTAAACGGGCACCCCGCGCTCCGTCTCCCCGAGCTCGACGACCTCCATCGAGGAGCGTATGGGCGCGCCGCAAAACTCCTCCGTTACACCCAGAGACTCCAGTATCTCGACCTGACCCTCTGCCGTAGCCCCGCCGTGGCTCCCCATCGAAGGCACGATAAAGGGCTCCGCTCCCATGTCTCTCAGGATCTCGACGAGGGAGCGCAGGATAGTATCTATCTTGGCGATGCCACGGCTCCCTGCGGTTAGCGCCACGCTCATACCTGGCTTGATGGTAGAAGAGATCTCCTCCCTGCCCAACTGCTCTTGTAGCGTCGCTTGTACGTTTTCGACGCGCGGCCTGGGGAACTTCTGCCTTACTCTGACCACCTTCGGGAACTCCACCTCTAACTCCTCTCTTCTGACCCGGCGAGCGTGCGGGCCAGGTCGATGGCGGCGCGGAGGCTCGCAGGGTCCGCCTCCCCCGTACCCGCGATGTCGAAGGCGGTGCCGTGGTCGACGCTGGTGCGGAAGAAAGGCAACCCGACCGTAACGTTGACGCCGGTATCGAAGCCCATCAGCTTTATCGGGATGTGACCCTGGTCGTGGTACTGCACGACGACGATGTCGAACGCGCCCGTCCTCGCCCGCATCATCACGGTGTCTGGCGGGTGCGGCCCCGTCGCGTCGATGCCCTCCTCTCCGGCGGCGGCCACGGCCGGCGCTATCCGCTCTGCATCCTCGGTGCCGAAGAGCCCGTTCTCCCCGGCGTGGGGGTTCAATCCTGCTACGGCGACCCTGGGGCTCTCGACGCCTAGCTTTCCAAGCGACTCGTGGGCGAGGCGGATGACCGCCAGCTCGCGCTCGGGCCTGGCACGCTCTATGGCCTCCCGCAAAGCGACGTGGGTCGAGACGTGGATCACCTTCAGCTCGTCCGTGACGAGCATCATCGCGTAGTCTTTCGTACCTGTGAGCTCGGCCAGGATCTCGGTGTGACCGGGATACTTGTGGCCTGCGAGGCGCATGGCCTCCTTGTTGAGCGGCGCGGTCGCTATCGCCGCGACGCGCCCGTCCTTGGCCAGACGCGTCGCCTGCTCGACATAGCGGAAGGCCGCGTCTCCGGCCCTTGCGTCCAGCTTGCCGAAAGGCAGATCCTCGGGCAGTTCGGTCTCGGGGATCACATCCACGGTGCCCGCCTCGAACCTCGCCTCCTCGGGTCCACGGACGACGTTTACGCGCAGCGGAAGGTCGAGTAGGCTGGCCGCGCGCTCCAGCATCTTCGCGTCGCCCACGACGACGACGTGGTTCTCTTCCCTGAAATCAGCCTCTGCGAAGGTCCTGGCCAGGATCTCGGGTCCGATCCCCGCCGGGTCCCCCATCGTCGCTGCTATGAGGGGTGGCGTCACGGGTCCCTCTCCTCCGCGCCCTGCGCGAGCGCCTCTACTGCCCCTACCAGTGTATCCGGTCCGCCGAAGCCCCCGGCCTTGGTGACCACAGGGTAAGTATTCGGTCCGATCAAAGCTCCTATCGGGACGCCCGCCTCCACTTCTCCTGTGAGCCCGATCCCGGACGCCCCGAGCCGCCGCGCAACCCCGACTGCCGTCGCTCCCCCGGTCAAAACCAACCCCTCGAAGTGCCCATCTTCGGAGAGACGCGCGGCGACCTCGGCAAGCGAGTCGAGGATCGAAGCGCCGGAAGCGTTTCTCTCCTCGGGCGAGTGAACGACGGCGCAAGCCTGCCCAGCGAGCGCCTCCCCCGTTGCGGCGACAGCGTTTTCAAGCGTGCCCTCCCCTCCTACCGGGACGGCAATATCCCCGTATTCTCCTACCAGCCGCCGCACTTGCTCCCGCGCGACGCCGCTCAGGCTGCCGACCACAACGAGGACGGGACGGAATGGGGCTCTTTGCGCGACAGCGTCTCCCGCGCGAGGGCCTGGGTAGACGCTCCCCAGCGCGAGCGCGAGCCCCGCCGAGCCGGCCCAGAGCGCCCCAGCCGGGTCAGGCACTGCCCGAACGAGGGCCTCGAGATCCGAGTCAAGCACCGCATCGGCGACGACGCATTCGCTCTCCTCCAAAACCCGTCGGACTCGCGCGGGATCGGCAATGTCGTCGACGCCCAGGGTACCGACGGACGGGAACGCCTCGGAGAGCAGGGTCGGAACGTGGGCCTCCCGGACGGGGGTGCGTGGGTCGTTGCGCATCTCTGTTTCGTCGACGGGTACGCCGTTGACGAGTTGGGTCCCGCAGACGGTGGTACGCCCGGCGGCCGGAAACGCGGGCGCGACGATGGTGAGGTCCCGCCTCGCGGCCCCGAAGGCGGCCGCAAGCTCGGTGGCCACGTTGCCTCGCAAGGTGGAATCTAGCTTCTTGTAAAAGACGCGTGCATCACTGGCCGTCCGGGTAGCCTCCAGAACACGCTTCGCGGCGAAGCCGGCCGGCAAGGTGCGGGAGTCGGTGTCGAAGCATACGGCGCCGAGGTCGCCGGCTGGCACCTTCTCTCCGTGAAAGATCACGGCGGTCCGGTAACCGGCGCTGACGAGCTGGACGCCCGAGTCAGCGGCGCCAGTAAGGTCATCGGCGATGATAGCGATCAGCATCTCAGCACGCTATGCCCTTCGGGCTTCGCTTGTCTGCATCCCAGTTATTGTAGACCACCACTACCCTTCACGAACCCGCCCTCCGCTGGAGGCTCCCACGGCCTCTGAAGTCTGCAGGGACAGACTCGTCGATGGTGGCGGTTGAGCTCGTGAACGAGACGTCGGCACGCCGAGCACGGCAACCTCCTTCACCGCCACGCAGGCTGCTCTTGCAATGTACCTCGAGTCCCAGATGGAAGCTGCTACATAACGCGATGCCCTTGAACTCGTCCGTATCTTTACGAAAGCTTTCCACAATCGAAACAACCGCTTTATATACGGCTCGTGCGGACACCACATGCGGCGTTGACATCGCTTGCATGGATACTGCATACTGCGGCGATTGATGGGATAGGGGAATGTCCAGCGCAAGAAGGAGGATAGAGAGTCATGGCTGACGTAGCGGACCGGCAGGGCAGCGGTGGGCTCGCGACCGAGCTACCGGACAAGTATCTGCCTGGGGTCGAGTACAGGGATCTGCCAGAACCCCAGGGACTGCGCAAGTACGTAGGAGCCAGCGTCATCCTGACCGCCACGGCCCTCGGTTCCGGAGAGCTGATACTCTGGCCGTATATCACCTCCCAGGTGGGCCTCGGGATCGTCTGGCTGTGCGTGCTCGGAATCTCGATGCAGTACTTCCTCAACATGGAGATCGAGCGCTACACCCTGGTAACCGGGGAGACCGCCGTCACCGGTTTTTCCCGCCTGTGGTTGCCTTGGGGTATATTCTTCGTCCTCGGGGCCATCGGTCCCAACACTTTCCCAGGATGGGCCTCGAGCGGGGCCACGGTGATAACCTACATCTTCGGCTTCGGCGAGAACAGCGTCCCCCTCATTACTACCCTGTTCCTCGTCGCCATAGGGCTTGCGATTACGCTCTCTCCGGTCATCTACCAGACCCTTGAGAAGGTCCAGGGCGTGATGATCGTCTTCGTCCTTATCTTTATTGCGGTAGCGATAGTCATCGCCACCAGCGGCTCGGCGTGGGTCGGGGTTGTCACCCAGGCCCCAGGGGGCGTAGCCAGGCTGCCCGGCTACATAAACGACTTGGGTACGGCGACCCTCCTCGGGGCCATAGCTTTCGCAGGGGCCGGCGGCTGTAACAACCTGGTGCAGAGCAACTACATCCGCGACAAGGGAATGGGCATGGGCATCCACATCCCAAACATCGTCTCACCGGTCACCGGTGAGGAGGAGGCTGCCCCTTCTCTGGGATACATGCCGGAATCGACCGATGAGAACGGGCGCCGCTTCAAGGGATGGTGGAAGGTCGCAAACCAGGAGCAGCTCATCACCTTCTGGGGCATCGGGGCGCTGTTGCTCGTCGCACTCTCCGTGCTCGTCTACTCGACCATAGGGCAGAGAGCGAACATCCCCTCGGATATAGGGTTCATCCAGGTAGAGGGCAAAGCACTTGGCAACATCATAGCGCCCTGGTTCAAGGAGTTCTTCTTCGTTGCCGGCTTCCTGATGCTCTTCTCGACCAACATAGGCGTTATGGACTACACGGCGCGCCTTACAGGCGACTCGCTGAAGGTGACCTTCCTGCAGGACAGCCAGTTCTGGAGTGAGAGCAAGATCTATATCACGGTCGTGTGGACCATGATCGTCGTAGGTGCAGCGATCATATGGTCGGGCGCTCAGCCGCTCATACTGCTGGTGCTTGCCGCCACGGGAGGCGGGGTCGTGATGGCCTTCTACTCGGTGCTGCTGATCATCTTGAACCGACGGGCTCTGCCGGAGTTTGCCAAGCTGAAGGGCTGGCGGGTGCCCGTGATGGTCCTCATCGCCATCTTCTTCCTCTTCTTCGCGCTACTGTTGGTCTACAAGATGGTGGTCAACGGCCCGGCGTCGGTGGCCTGAGGGAGAGGGGGCATGAAGAGGAGGCGCGGCCGGGATGCTTAAACACTTCTGGCTGCGCATCCTCTTCGGTCTGACTATCTTCTGTGTCCTGATCGCAATCGCATTCCTGGCCGGGCTGCTCTCGTAACGACCCGAACGGCTTCCTCGTGCGACCGACTGCGCAGGTAGAAGAAAGCCCCTGTACGGATGCGCCGGGTCGCTGTGGATGGCATCATGATGCCCAGGGAAAGGCGTAGAGCAAGGAGGTTATCCTGATGAGTATCTTCCCAACCAAGATCCTTCTGGCCACCGACGGCTCCAAGGAGGCACGCCTGGCCACACAGGCGGCCGCCGAGCTCTCCAGGGACACTGGCTCTGAGGTGCACGTAGCCTACGTGTTGCCGTCCCCCACGGAGCTAAGGGGCCACCACCTCTACTCTGAGGAGGTAATGCAGTCGGTTCTCGAGCAAGGTGAGGGGGAGGCACGTTCGTTCCTCGAGGAGCAGGCCAGGCAGATCGGGACCTCCGGTGGGAAGCTGGCGGAGACGCACCTCAGGGCGGGAGAGCCAGATAAGGAGATCTTGAAGCTGAGCGAGGAGCTGGGCGTAGGGACGATCGTGATAGGTAGCAGGGGGCTAGGCGCCGTAAGGAGGGCGCTGATGGGCGGCGTTTCGGAGTCGGTGATCAGGCACGCCCACTGCCCGGTGTTGGTGGTACGCGGGGACGGAGCACGCTAGTATAAGGAATCCCAAGAAGCGCTCGAAAGCGAAAAGGTCACGCCCCCTTCTTCGGGAAATAGGGTGCATACAGGGCCCGGCCACGATCACGGCCCTCCCGCTCGGGTTTAGAGCTTGACAGGCGTGCTGGTACCGAGCGCCCGACCTGAACGGTCTCTGGGTCGCACGGCGACGTACGGATCGGAGGTTTGCACCAACATAGCCGTCTCGAAGCCGTCCCTGGGGACCGATCCCACTGACTCCAGGTGGTCTGGGCGTGGGCCAGCTAGCACTTCCCAGCTCTCGACCTCTGTTGCCCCGTTCCAGCTGGCGTAGAGCTTCATCTTGTCGTCGGGTTCTTGCTCGACCGCCACAGCCGGGCTCTCGATGGGGTGTCCTATCCACACGAAGCGAAAGGCCCTGTAGGACTCACCATCGGGTGGGAAGTGACCGTCGAAGAGTAGCCCGCCGTCATGGGAGAACTCGGAGATAGAAGGTGTGCTACCCCAGCCGATGAACACGTTGGCGTTGGGCAAGAGTTGCATGTTTCCCTGGGATGTGGCGAGCAGTTTGTCGGGGGAGGTGTACTCGCGAATCAGGACGACGCTCATCCGGTCCTCGTCGAACTCTACCACGATCCCGCGGGATTGATCGTGCACCTTCGGGTGGGCCCCATTATCGAAGATGGTGATGGTGCCGTCTTGGTGACGTCGGGCGTCGTGCTGGAAGGCACTCTGGGTCCCCGGGCCCATCTCGAAGTCGCTCTTCTTCCCTCCGAGGCGCCAAATGACCTCACCACTCTTGCGGTCTATCTTGTAGATGGTCCAGGTATTGCGGGCCGATACTAGCAGGTTGCCGTCGGGCTCCACGTCTACGGAGTTGATGTGGAAGTAGTCGTAGAGATGGTCGGGGTCATCGGACGGCTCGACGTAGGATTCGTCGAGGCCGACATGCTCCAAGCTGTGCCACTCGAAGAGCACCTCCCCGGTCTCGATGTCTACCTCCTGGGCGATCCCACCCCACACCGCGCCGTCCGCCGGACCGCCGATCGGGGAGAGGTCCGTTCGCATCGGGACGTAGGCCGTCAAGAGCGCGGTATCCTGCGGGGTGATGAGGAACTCGTGCAGGTCTCCCCGATAGCCGTTGCCAGCGCGCACCCGGGCTATCTCGCGGTAAGAGCCATCGAAGATCACGTACTCGCCGACGCCGTGGCCGTGGACGACCTTGCCCTCCCACCAGGTGAGCATCACCCTACCCTGATAGGACTGCATCTTGAAGTCCCTGGCAGACTTGGCTTTACCGAACCACACAAGCTGCCCGAGATCGTCGATTATCATCGGACCATGCTCTCCGGCACCCTCCTTCAAGGCGATGAAGATGTAGCCGGGGGCGGTGTCTTCGCGCGCCCGCGTGGTGGTCACCTCGGCTGAGGTCGGGACGAGAGCGGTATGCCCACACGCCCCTCGCAGGCGCCTGTTGGGTACGCAACGGTATGAGCTTTGGGGTGCGCTCGGGCAGTTCGCAGCCCAATGTGTTTGCCAAGGCGAGATAGGTGGCGCTGGCGCCAAGCGTTGTGAGAAAGTGGCGTCGTGTGAACCTGGTGCCCATCGCAAAACGATAGGTCCTCGGAATTAGAGAAGCCTCTGAGGCAGATTAGAAATTTCAAACTTCGATACACCTTCAAACAACAACAAAAACCCCACAAAATCAGAGGCTCTCGTCTCATTCGCGAGGCAAGCGGAGACGAAACGTCGCTCCCCCATCCTTTGCGCTCTCGGCTTCAAGGTCGCCACCCTGGGCCCGCGCCAGGTCTCGGGCGATGGCCAGTCCCAGTCCAGTCCCAGCGCTCTTGCCACGGGTGCGGGAGGTCTCGGCCCGGTAGAAGCGGTCGAAGAGGCGGGGTAGGTGCTCCGGGAAGATGCCTGGGCCCGTGTCCGTCACGCTTGCCTCCACCCAGCGATCGTGGAGCCTACCGTCGACGGCGATGCTCCCTCCAGGAGACGCGAACCTGACGGCATTCTCCAGGAGGACGGCGAGTATCTGGCCCGTTCTCTTGTAGTCCGCGCGGGCCGGGAGTTCGCCAGGGACCCGGACCTCGAGCCTGGTCTCGTTTGCAGCCGCCCGCACCCCGAAGCGCTCGGCCTCCTCAGAGAGGACGGCGGTGAGGTCGAAGGGTTTCTCGGACACCTCGAGTTTGCCGGCGTCGAGCCGGGCGACCAGCAGGAGGTCGGAGAGGACCGCGCTCATCCGGTCAGTCTCGGTGAGTGCGTGCTCCATCAGTTTCCGGTCTTCCTGGTTCAACGCCCCGCGGTAGAGCACCATCTCTGCGTCGGCCCGGATGAGGGTCAGGGGTGTCTTGAGTTCGTGGGAGGCGTCGGCTATGAAGGCGCGCTGCCTCTCGAAGGACTCGCGCGCAGGGCGCATGGCACGGCCTGCCATGTAGCGGCCGCCGAGAAGGGCGGCCCCAAGGCCCCCGAGCGTGAGGGGCAGCAGGACCATAACAAGCCTGCCGATCGTCTGCTGCACCCCCTTGAGGGAGCGCGCGTACTGGATGGCTCCGACCACCTCGCCCGATTCGCGCATGGGCATGCTGACGACCCTCACCCTACCCTGCGGCCCGCGGATCGTAGCCGAGACCTCTTCATCTTCCTCCAGGGCCTGTTTGGCCAACTCTCTGGCGGGGAGATTCAGGGTTCCAAGGGTTGCGGCGGTAGGATCCCTGTCCGTGACGTGGCCTCCGGGGTCGAGCGCAACCCAGCTGTACTCGGCTGAACCCTCAGCCAGGACCTCCCTGTGATCACCGTCCAGCAGGTTCATCTCCTGGTCCTTGGCCTCCTGCGTGAGCAGGGTGTCCTGCTGGTCGGTCAGCTCCCTAGCGAAGCCGGCCACGGCGGCCGTGGCCAGTAATAGTAGGATGAGGGCAAAGATGCCCGCGTAACCCAGCGTCAGGCGCCAGCGCATCCCCTCTAGCATCAGGATTCCTTTATCGGTTCTGGCCCTCGTAGCGAGTTCTGCCTGGGGTTCTCTGGTCTCGGGTCGAAGGTGTAGCCCGCGCCGTGCACGGTTCGGATCCTGGAGGGTTCTTCACCAGCGTCGAGTTTCTTGCGCAGGTAGTGGATATAAAGGTCGACCACGTTGGTGTAGGCACCGGTAGTGCCGCCCCAGACGGTGTCGAGTAGCAACGATCGGGTGAAGACCTGCCCCGGTCGCTGCATCAGGGTGGCGAGCAGGGCGAACTTCTTGGCCGTAAGGTCGACACGCTCTCCGCCGCGCCTAACCTCGTGGCGCGCCGGGTCTAGCGCGATGTCGCCGGCTGTCAGGACTGTCTCCTCCGGCTCGTTTTCGGGTGGTCTGCGCAAGAGAGCCCTCACCCTCGCAAGGAGCTCAGGGAAGGCGAATGGTTTGGGAAGGTAGTCGTCGGCCCCGGCATCCAGGCCCTCGACGCGGTCTTCGACCTGGGCGCGGGCGGTGAGCATCAGAATCGGGATGCGAACGTCCGCCGCCCTGAGCCTCTTGATGACCTGGACCCCGTCGAGGTCGGGCAGCATCCAATCGACCACCAGCAGGTCGAAATCCTCACTCAGGGCTCGGGTGAGCCCCGAGCGGCCGTCGGAGACCGTCCTGGCGGCGTGTCCCTCACGGCCGAGGACCTCGGCCAGGAGGTCAGCCAGATGCTCCTCGTCCTCCACGATCAGTATCCGCATCATTGTCGTCTGGAGCAATCCTACCCCAGAGCGGTTCGGGAAGCACCGCTCCTTTGAAAATCCTAATGGCGGCCAAACGCCGATCCAATCGCCCGTGTCCAGACTATCAGTAGTCCGGGACCCGAAGGGAGAGGCCCAACGGGGAGGAGGGATATGAGACTTATCAGCTGGATAATCATCGGAGCCGTCGCGGGGTTGGCGGCCAGGCGGGCAGCTTGAGGCACAAACGCGAGGGAGTCAAGAAAGATGAACGCTTCCCTGACGAAAGCCCTGCTGGCCGCCGACGGCTCGCGAGTCCAGGTCGTAACGTCTCCCCCGACAGGCCATCTGCCGAAGCGCACCTGAAACCGCCGAAGGAGGGGTTCCGTCCCGACGTGGAGGGTCTCAGGGCCGTGGCCGTAGGGGCGGTCTTGCTCTACCATGCCGGGATGCCGTTCGCGCCAGGCGGCTACGTCGGCGTGGATATCTTCTTCGTGATCTCGGGCTTCTTGATTACCGGGCTGCTCGTCAGAGAGTTGGAGAAGACAGACACCGTCTCGCTCGTACGCTTCTACTCGCGGCGTGCCAAGCGCCTGCTGCCGCTGACCGTGGTCGTGCTCGCGTTCGTGGTCGCAGTGTCGTGGACACTGTTCGATCCCGTTCGCATGGACGAGGTCTCCCTTGGCGTTGTCGCATCCGGCCTCTACGTGATGAACTGGCTGCTCGCCGCCAGGGCCGCCGACTACTTCGCGGCCGGGTTGCAGGCGAGCCCGGTCCAACACTTCTGGACGCTTGCCGTCGAGGAGCAGTTCTATCTCGTATGGCCGGCGCTCCTCCTGATCGTCGCCTGGTGGAGCCGGCGAGCAGGCCTGGGTCTGCGGCCGGTTCTCGCTGCGACCTTTGCGGCCGTGGCCATCTCTTCTCTCGCCTACAGCGTCTACTCCACCGAGCTTCAAGCCGGGGGCGCCTACTTCTCCACGCTGACCCGCGGCTGGGAGCTCGCGCTCGGCGGAATGCTGGCGCTCGTGCCGGTCTCACGCCTGGGGCACCAGCCTCGATGGGTGGCCTTCGCCCTGGCCTGGGCGGGTATTGGCACGATCGCGTTCGCGACCTTCCGCTTCAACGACGACACCCTTTTCCCTGGGTACGCGGCGCTTGTGCCGACCCTGGGTACAGCGGCGATCATCGCGGCTGGGTTCGTGTCTACGGCGAGCTTCGCGGGACCGGCGCGTCTGCTCACGCTCGGGCCCGTCAGGCACATCGGGAGGATCTCCTACTCGTGGTACCTGTGGCACTGGCCGCCGCTCGTCTTCGCCGCCACCCTCTGGGGGACACTGTCGCCCCTCGAGGGCCTGGGTGTCCTGGCCGCCTCCTACGTCCCGGCCGTACTGACCAACCGCCTGGTCGAGAAGCCTTTTCTACACTCCGAGATGCTCACCCGCTTTCCCCGCAAGGCCCTGGCCCTGGGCGGGGCCTGCACCGCTTCGTCTGTTGCCCTTGGCCTTGGACTCTTCGTCCTGACGCCGACCGTTCCTGAAGCGCCGCAGAGCCAGGTCGCGGGCGCCTCGGCGCTGCAGGGCGACCACTCGCTGCAGAAGAGCTCGAAAGCCGTCCACCCCACGCCGCGAGAGGCCGAGACGAAAGCGAACCGGCCACAGATGTACGCCGACGGCTGCCACCTCAATCCTCCGGAGACAAAGGCGCCCAAGTGCGTCTACGGGAACCCCTCATCCAAGACCACCGTGGTGCTCTTCGGCGACTCCCACGCCATGCAGTGGTTTCCCGCCTTGAACGAGCTCGCCAAGCAGCGTGACTGGCGCCTGGTCGGGCTCACCAAGGCTGCCTGCCCGCCCGCCGAGGTGCACATCTACAACGCAGGGTTACGCAGGGCCTACCGCGAGTGCGACGAGTGGCGGGAGCAGATGCTGGATCGCATCGTGCAGGATGGGAACCCGAGCCTCATCGTAACGAGCAGCCTCCCCACATACAGGCCGAAGGAGGAAGGCAAGCGACTCAGCGGAGATGCGGCCCACGAGGCGATGGTGAAGGGCTACGTCTCCACGCTGAGGAAGCTACGCAGTACAGGAGCCCCGGTCGCGCTTATCGAGGACGTGCCGCATCCGAACAAGAACATACCCGAGTGCGTCTCGCGCTCGCTCGATCACCTGGAGAGATGCGCAACTCTCCGGAGCAAGGCCCTCACCTACCCAAAGGTCAACGCCCGCGCCGCAGAGGAAGTCGAGGGTGTGCGCCTGATCGACCCGACCCCCTTGGTGTGCCTCGAGAAGTGGTGCCCGGCCGTCATTGGCGACGCGCTCGTCTACCGAAACGGTGCGCACCTCACGGCGACATACGTGCGAACCCTCACCCCCTGGCTCGGCAAACAGCTGCCCGAGCCTGCGGGTTGACTGGTAGCAAGAGTCGTCTTAAGGTCTCTCAGGATAGGGGTCGAATCCCCGACCCGAGCCAGGGGCGGCAATCTCGAACTGCCGAGTAGTAGGATATCGAGCTATAGAGGCGCCCCGTCGAGGGGCATAGTATGGTCCGGCTGAACCTGACCATAAAGGAGATGTTCTGCACTCGAGAAGAGCACCGAACAGCGAGACACCCATCGGAGGCACGAACCTGGGGGGCAGCATCCGATGACAACCCGCAAACATGCGGTGAAGAGAAAGTGGTTCTGCGTAGCGGTCGTGCTCTCGTGGACCACGCTCGGGTTGTTGTGGGCACAGGTGATCTTGCTCCCGAATCCTCTCCTTCCGCCGCCGTTCGTCGCCGAACTACTCGGTGACGTTCCGCCCTCCACCCATCCGCAGCGCTTCATCGTCATGATCTTCACGGAAACGAGCCTCGTACTTACCATCTTCGCCCTCTTCGGCCTGCTTATGGCCCTCCTGGCGTACCGCGTCGGCGCCCGCAAGAGCTCGCTTGTCGCCGCGGGGCTGTGCGCGGCGACGGTTGCGCTCTCGCTGGTGCCTGTGGCGCAGGCGTGGAGGGAGGCCTCCGCCGAGGGCGTATCACTCTCGCTCCCCGGGTACTTCGCGGGGCCCGCTTTCGCGGCGGACCACTCTCCCGAGACCGTGACCTACGCACGCCCTGGAGGAGAGGAGCTCAAGGCAGACGTCTGGAGGCCACCCGGAGGAGGCTCTGCAGGAGCGGCAGACGCCACCAAGGGAAGTCCGGCGGTAATCGTGGTGCACGGAGGCGGTTGGCGCTCGGGGGAGCGCGGCGATTTCCCCCTATGGAACACCTGGTTCGCCAACAATGGATACGTGGTCTTCGACATCGACTACCCTCTCTCGCCACCGCCCAGCTGGCGAGACGCCCCCGCCGACGTGAGATGCGCTGTGGGGTGGGTCAAGGAGAACTCCGCCCGCTACGGCGTGGACCCCGAGCGCGTGGCCCTCATGGGCCGCTCCGCCGGCGGGCACCTTGCCCTGCTTACTGCCTACACGAAGGGCTCCGCTTCGACGCCCGGCTGCGACGTACGTACCCCCCAGGATACCGGGGTGGCCGCGGTGGTGGCGTTCTACCCGCCCACCGATCTCACCCGTCTCTCCTCCCTTGGTTACCTGGGCAGTATGGATCGGTTTCTCGGTGGCACCAGGAACACAGTGCCCGAACGCTACCGTCTCCTCTCGCCCGTTTCCCACGTAGAGCCCTCCGATCCGCCGACCTTCCTCGTCCACGGGGGTGACGACCAGATAGTGCCGCAGGGGCAATCCGAGCTGCTGGCGGATCGGTTGGGGGAGGCCGGCGTGCCCAATCGCCTCGTCGAGCTGCCATGGGCCAACCATACTTTCGACTTTCTCTGGGGCGGGTGGGGCTCCCAGATCACCCACTCTACCCTCAAACGATTTCTAGAAGTTCACCTCGAGACACCGAGCGGGGCGCGTGACGATCCGTCTAGACCCGTGCCGGAAGGGTAGGACTGCTGTCTGGGTTTTGTTACATGGATACGCGAGCGTAATCCCGAGACGATCACGAACTGAACACGGCGACGGAAAGCAGGTACGTGTTGAACGAACTGTACGTATCCCTGGCGGCTGTGGGAGGGTTGCTCCTGGTGCTAGGCATGCTCGGGGGCCTTCTCAAAGAGCGCACCCCCGTCTCTGAGCCGTTGATCGCCCTGCTGGCGGGGGTGCTTGTAGGGCCGGCCGTCCTCGGGGTACTGGACCTGGCGGCGTCTCGTCGTCCTGCTCGGCATCGTGATGCCGCTGATGTGGATTGTCTCGGGGCTCTTGGTATACCTGGTCCTGGGGTTGCCCTTCTGAGTGTCCGTGCTAGGCGTCACGG